>JAQBVV010000014.1 GCA_027622905.1 Acidobacteriota bacterium | reverse complement strand
GGGAGGGGAGCGGGCCCGCAACATTCGAACGACGCTGGAACGGCGCTAGAAGTTGAACGACGCGCCGAGCTGGATCATTCGCGCAGACATGATCTCGGTCGGCGAATCGAGCCGCGAACCGAACACCCGCCGCGCACCGAGTACGACGTTCGAGTTGAACGCGTTGAACAGCTCCAGCTTCACGCGCAGCCGATTGTTGCCATTGAACGCGATCGCCTTGGCAAACGAGATGTCGAGCTGGTTGATTTGATCCAGATACCTGGTGCCCGGCGCGACCAGCGGGACCGTCACCGTCGGCTGCGTGAGGCCCGGGACGACCTTCCGACTCACGCTCCAGTCGTTGCCCGTGAGGGCCCCCGGCGCGCTCTGCAACGAGCCGCTCACCTCGATACCCCACACCGGCAATGGATAGAAGCCGCTCAGCTTGAACATTGTCCGGAACGGGATATCGACGTTGGACCCGAACTGATTACAGAACCGGCCTCCGTTGACGTTCGGGTCGTCTGGACTGCAGTTGGCGATCCGGGTGCGGTCATAGGTGATGCCACCGAGAATCCGGCCGTTGCCCGGCGTCCGCGCCTGGAACGTGAACTCCACGCCGTTGTAGATCTGCTTGCGGGCGCCGTCCGGGGCGTTGGTGTCCACCCGGTCCACCAGACCGCGCTTGGCCGGGTCGAGGTTCCACACCGTCAACGCCTCGCCGTTGAGCGGACTGGCCACCTCCACCGGGAGGTAATCGGCCGCCGTGATCAGCGTGTTGTCGGTGAACCACAGGCGGTGGAACGTCCGACGATAGTAGCCCGCGCTCACCGACAGGCTCGACGTCAGCTGCCGGTCGATCGACGCGTTGTACTCGACGTTGTACTCGCGCTTGAGGTTGTCGTCCGGGCGGCGCGTGGCCGCCACGCCGAAGCGCGAGTTATTGCTCGGACCGATCTCGTTGTCCTGCGCAATGTCGTCACCGTTCAGGTCGTTCCATGTCCGCGTGTCGGTCGAGGAGACCGCCGGGTCATACGTGCGCGCGAAGTCGGCGGCCATCGAAGCCACATACTTGTTCACGCCCGCCTTGACGGCCGTCGTTCCGTCGCCGAACAGGTCGTAGGTCGCGCCGAAGCGCGGCGACAGGTCGTTGAACGTCGGCAGATCCACCTGCGGGAACGTCCGCGCCGGTGCAAACCGGCCGGCCGGCAGCGAGTTGGCCAGCACCGTCGCCTTGAAGTAGTCATACCGGAGGCCGGCATTGATCGTCAGCCGATCCAACCGCCACGAATCCTGAACGTAGATCCCCAGGTCGGCGTCCATCGACACTTCGTTGAGATTTGGGGTGTTGTAGACCACCACCGAATCCGGCACGCCGTTGCGGTACCGCTGGTTCAAGTCGGCGTTGGTCGTCAGGTCGTTCTTGCGCGGACCGAAGTTGTGCTGGACGCCGGTCTTCAGCGCATGCGAACCGGTGACGTAGCTCACCGAGGAACTGACGACGTTCCGTGTGTTATCGGTCGCGAACTCGGACACCGGCGCCACCTTGCGCGTGCCGAGAATCAGGTCCTGGCGCGACGCGCTGGCAAACCATTCGGCCGAGTCGCGCGTCTTGCTCACACCTTCCTGGTACTCCAGGCTCCAGTTCTGCCGGCTGAACGAGTAACCCGCCTCCAACAGGACCCGCGACCCAACCGTCGACGTCCACTTCACCTGACCCATGTCGTAGTAGCGACCATCCGCCGGCCGCCGCCTCGTCGCCTCGAACGAGTCGCCCGCCGCCGCGTTGCTGACACCGCGGAACTTCCGCGTCCGCTCAAAGAAGCCGGTGATCTTGCTGGTGCCAGCCAACTGTGCCGTCAACCGAACCGACCCTTGCTTCACCCACTGCGGATCCACGATCCGCGAGCCGTCCAGGAATGTCGAATCGGCAAGCGTCGCGTCGGAGGCGACGCGACGGAACGACCCGTAGAACCAGGCCACATCCCGCTTGATCGGACCGCCGAGTGACGCGTTGTAGTCGGACGTACTCAGCGTCGCGTTCGGCGTGCGCAGTCCAGCTTCCTTCAGGCCCGTGCCCGTGAAGTTGTCGGACACCCAGGCCTCGGTGGGCACCGCGACCGCCAGGAACGTACCGCCGAATGTGTTGCCGCCCGTCTGCGGAATCATGTTCAGCGCCACGCCGCCCTTCTGCAATTCAGCGGAATTGCCGCTGGTCGAGAAGCTCATCTCCTGCGCCATGTTCTGGTTGAAATACTGCTGCGTGCTGCCGTTGCCGTGATTGGCGTTGACGGCCATCCCGTCAATCATGATCGTCGTCTCGTTGTGATTGGCGCCGTGCACACCCATACGCACCTGCTGGATGCCACCCGCTCCGCCCACGACGCGACCGGGGTTGTTCAGCGTCACGCCGGGCAGCGTATAGCCCACGTTCCAGACCTGACGACCTGTCGGAATCGCGTTCAGCAGTTCCTCGGTCAGCACCTGCTCCTTGGTGCTGCTCTGCACGTCCACGATGGCGGACTCGCCCGTCACCGTGATGCTTTCCTCCAGCGACCCCAACCGCATGTCGCCGTTGACTGTGACCACGGCACTGCCCTCGAGCAGGATGCCGTTCCGAATGTAGACCTGGAAACCCGGCAACGTGAAGGTCACTGTGTACAGACCGGGACGCAGGTCCGCGATGCGGTAGGCGCCGTCGCCGTTAGTCGCGACGGCCCGAACCTGCTCGATCAACGCAGGGCTGGACGCCTCGACGGTGACACCGGGTAATACGCCGCCGGTTTCGTCGGTGACGACGCCAGCGAGAGCACCCTGGGCAAGCGCTGCCGAAGGCACCGCGACGAGTGCAAGGGCTACAAGGAAGAGGCGCAACGCAGCGGCCGTTTTGTGAATCATGCGATTCTATCTCCATGGCGTATGCAAGCCTCGCGCTGCCAGGCCGGGGCGCCGAACGCGCCGAAGTCGAGGCAGGGAGAACACCGCACGGTCACAACCGAACCGTGCGCGAAACCTGAACGCCGTGTCCAGTGAGAGAGTGCCAAGATTGTGCCGTTTCGATCCATCTATTTTATTTGGCGTAAGACCTGTTTTCGGTATCCAAGATCCGTTTAGTTGGTGAACATGTGCATTGTTTTGGATCTAGCCGGGCCGGGGAATGCTGGATCCTCAAGCGGAAAACACTGCCGCGCGTTGCCATTTGCCGGACATGAGGACACGCCCGTCTACCGGCGCACTTATCCCGAAACCATATGCGAGCACTCGTACTGAATCCCGACGGCGTTTCTCTACAGACAGACCGACCGGTTCCCGCGCAACGCGACGGCGAGGTCCTCGTTCGCGTCGTGCGCGCCGGCATCTGCGACACGGACCTGCAGCTCATTCGTGGTTACATGGGCTTCACAGGCGTACTCGGACATGAGTTCGTCGGCATCGCCGAGGATGGTCCACTTACGGGACGCCGCGTTGTCGGCGAGATCAACTGCAACTGCCGGCGCTGTCCGACATGCCTGACGGGCCGGCCGACCCACTGCCCCCATCGCACCACGATCGGCATCGTGGGTCATGACGGCGCGTTCGCCGACTACGTCGCGGTGCCGCAACATAACCTGCACCTGGTGCCCGATGCCATGCCTACCGACGTTGCGGTGTTCGCCGAGCCGGTCGCCGCGGCGTGCCAGATTCCTCAGCAGCTCGCGCTCACTCGCGGCGATCGCTGTGTCGTGCTGGGTGACGGCCGGCTGGGTAACCTGTGCGCGCAGGTGTTGGCCGGGGTGTGCGATACCGTGCTCCTCGTCGGCAAGCACCCCGAGAAGCTTGCGCTGCTTGAAGCCCTCGGAATTCGCACGATGCTGCTGGCGGATCTCCCAATCGATCGCGCGGCGGACGTCGTCGTCGACTGCACGGGGTCGGATACAGGGTTACCGACCGCACTGGCCCTCGTGCGCCCTCGCGGCACGATCGTGCTGAAGACAACGGTGGCCGGAACGCAGCGGCTGCCGTGGGCGTCGATCGTCATCGACGAGGTGACGATCGTCGGCTCCCGATGCGGTCCATTCGACCTGGCGCTGGCAGCTCTCGAGGACGGCAGCATCTCGGTGACGCCGCTCATCTCGGCGCGCTTCGATCTGTCGGACGGCATACGCGCCATGGATGCCGCGAAACAACGCGGCGCGCTCAAGGTGCTGATCGACGTTGCGCCGGACGCGTGATCGCCCGCGTCCAGACTGTAGGCGCCCAGACCGCAGGCGGGCGTCGGGTGCGCCTGGACCTGCCCGCTACAGCCGCCCCGCCGGTGTGTTGTCGCGAAGGCTGGCGATCATGTCCTCGGTGGCGGCGTCAACGGCATCCTGCCAGCGGGCGTCGCCAAAACGATCGTCCTTCGCGTGGGCGAAGATGATCCCGCGTGAGTTATTGACGACGGCTCCGAGCCCATCGACGTCGAACGCGCCAGCCACGTCGGCGGCAGAGCCACCCTGCGCCCCGTACCCCGGCACGAGGAACCAAGCGTGAGGCATGAGACTCCGAAGCTCCGTGAGCTGCTCCGGATACGTGGCACCCACGACAGCTCCGACGGGTCCGTATCGACCCTGTGATGCCCGTTCCGCATTCAGCGCCTCAACGTGTACCGCCACATGCCGGTACAGCGGACCATCACCGTCAGCGACATCCTGGAACAGTCCTCCACCTGGATTCGACGTCTTGACGAGGACGAACATACCGGCACCTCGCGCATCGGCCACCTCGACAAACGGCGCAAGGCTGTCGGCCCCGAGATAAGGGCTGACGGTCAGGGCATCGGCCTGCCACGCACTCCCTGCGCCAAGATAGCCATCCGCGTAGGCCGCGGCCGTTGATCCGATGTCGTTCCGCTTGCCGTCCAGGATGACCAGCAGCCCCTTCTCGAGCGCGTAGCCGATCGTCGAGGCCAGTGCCGCCATCCCGGGCACACCAACCTGCTCGAAGAATGCAGCCTGCGGCTTTACGACTGCGACACGTGGCGCGACGACGTCGATGACGCCCTTGCAGAATGTCTCGAAGGCTGCCGCCACGTCGGCGAGCCTTCTGCCGTCTCGACCAACCTTCAGCGGCGCCGGAAGGCTGTCGAAGCGCGGGTCAAGCCCAACGAGCGTCGGTGTCTTGCAACGTCTGACCGCCGCCGCCAACCGGTCTCCGAAACCCTGCATCTATGCGTCCCTCCCACCGTCCTCATCCGATCGCGGGGCAGTACCCACCCCCGCAGCCCCCGCCGCACACTCCCGCGCGGACCGTGACGATCTTACCGCTCAGGCAAGCCGCTTGGTTGACCGCGCCGTCGCCAGCGCGAGGATCGCGACGCCCCACGCCAGGAGGGCGAGCGCCTGCGGCCAGAGCACCTCGAGTCCGATCCCCTTGAGAAAGATGCCCCGCAGGATCACCAGAAAGTAGCGAAGCGGAATCACGTACGTCGCCTGCTGGATCACGGCCGGCATGTTCTCGATCGGAGTATTGTATTTTCGTGGCGTGCGTCAAGCGCCCGTCCGGCCTGCCAGCCGAAGCTCAGGGGTCTTTCGCCGGCGGGTCCGCCTTCGCCTGCATCGTGAGCGAAGACTGGCGTACCATCTGGGTATATGCAGGTCGTCGTTGCAGGAGGAACAGGGTTTCTGGGAGCCGCCCTGGTGGCACGGCTTCGGAGCGACGGCCACACCGTCGCGGTCTTGACCCGACACCCCCGGGAACCCCATCAGTACGAGTGGTCTCCCCAGGGTTCGTCATCGGGGTGGCTACACCTGCTGGAGGGTGCCGACGCCGTCATCAACCTCGCCGGCGCGCCGATCGCGATGCGCTGGACGGCCGCCCACAAGCGGGAGATGTGGAACAGCCGGCTCCGATCCACGCGCGCTCTGGTCGCCGGCATGAGCAGCGTCCGTCGTGGGCCGGCCGTCCTGATCAATGCGTCAGCCATCGGCACATACGGAGACCGTGGCGACGAGATACTGACCGAGGACAGTTCGCCCGGCTCCGGGTTCCTCGCCTCGATGGGCGCGGCATGGGAAAAGGAGACGCTCTCTGCGCCGCCGAAGACGCGTGTCGTACTTCTGCGCACGGGAATCGTGCTGGGGAAGGACGGAGGCGCGCTCCCGCGCATGGCGCTACCGTTTCGGTTCTTCGCTGGCGGGCCGCTCGGCTCCGGGCGGCAGTACGTGTCGTGGATTCATCAGGAGGACTGGACCGCCATGGTGTGCTGGGCCCTGACCACCGACAGCCTGTCGGGCCCGCTCAACGTCACCGCGCCCCACCCGGTGACGAACCTGGAACTGGCCCACACGCTTGGACGCGTGCTGCGACGACCAGCCTGGCTTCCCGCACCGGCGTTCGCACTACGCGCGATCCTTGGTGAAATGGCCGACGTGATCCTCACAGGTCAGCGGGTGCTCCCGTCCAAGGCGCATGCGCTCGGATTCGAGTTCACGCATCCGGAGCTGGAAGAATCATTGCGGTCAATTTATGGCGGGACGCACTAGAGAGCGCTTTTCGTTTCGGTCTGGGGCTTCTCGCAGGGGCCAGGCCTTTTCGAAAAAGCGCTGTCCGGCGTTTTTCGGTCTCCACCGAATCGAAAAACGCTCTAGCGGTCTGAACGAATCCGGTCGGTCGCGGAGCTTGGCAAACGGAACTATCGGGCGAAGCGATCGAGTGTTTCCAGCCACAGCGCGACAGGCGTGGGGGGCTCGACGACAGCTTCGCCGAAGACGATCTGCTGCGTCTCGAGCCGCTCGCCATAGAAACGCTCGTTGGCGTCTCTATCCTGACGGACCGTGCTGCCATTGACGGTGACTCCGGCAAACAGGCCTCGCGCGCGGGAATAGCTCAGAATCTGTGCGCGCAACTGGAGGTCGGTGGAGGCCTCGGCTTCCCGCCCCAGCGGGCCGGCCGCGACGGCGGCATCCGCGCCCAGCTTGAACTGGTTCGAGACGAGGTTCTCCAGGCCGCGTCGATTGTTGATGACCAGGATCAGGTCGACCGCCTGGCCGCCAATCTGCAGTCCAAAACTCCCGCCCGTGAGCGTCAGAAATGCCGGTGCAGACCAGCCGGTCTGGGTTCGTGCGCTGAGGATGCCGCGCCCCCGTATCCCACCGAAGATGAAACCCGCCCGTACCGTGCCAGGAAAGATGGCGATCCCCTCCGCATTGCCGAGCAGACTCCTGGGAATCGCGTCGTCTTCCGCCGTCATGATCTCGCCGAAGACGACAGACGCCTCGCGCACGCGTCTGGCTTCGTCCGATTCGTCTGAGCGCTGGGCCAGCGTCGCGGCCGGCGTACTGGCCAGAACCGCCACCGCGAGCAATGAAGCGATGATGCGTGTCATTTTGGAAACCTCCGGCCAATGATACCGACAGCGCCGGCCCTGGGGAAGGCCTTTCGCTAGATGATCGCTGGAGCGCCGGCGCGAAAGTCGCCGCCCAGGATGGCGACAGAGTTGGCCCCGAGCCATCCATCAAGCACCTTCGCATAGATAGCCCGGAAATCGGTCTCATGCCGCACGTCGGTCCCGTTCCGCTCCAGAGCCGGATTGGCCGGGTCGGGATTGAGCGACGCCGCGGTTCCGAAAATACCGCCCCGAACGCCACCGCCCATCGCCATCATCATCCCCGCCGCGCCGTGGTCCGTGCCCGCGGTGGCACCGCTGCCGTTTTCGTTGATGCGCCGGCCGAACTCCGAGAACTGCAGCACGAGTGTGTCGTTGAGCAGACTCTGATTTTGCAGGTCGCTGTAGAACGCGGCGAGGCCATCGTTGAAGCTGCCCATGAGATTCGCGTAGGCCCCGGTGCCAGCGTTGCCCTGGTTCGCGTGCGTATCGAAGCCGCCGAGTTGTACCCAGTAGACGCGCGTGCCGATGCCGGCGGCGATCGAGCCTGCCACAGTGCGGAGGGCCTGTCCGAAACCGTTGGTCGGATACACGACTGACGGCGCGTAGGCGTTCACCAACGCCACGCGGTCGAGGGTTTCGAAGGCCCCAAGCAGCGTCCCGTTCACAAACGACAGATGCGGCTGACCGGTAGTGACGTGACTGGCCATGCGCGTGGCCGCCACTCGCTCGTTCAACGCCTCGGCGGCACTATTGGGACTCGATAAGCTGTACGCCTGCGCATCGGGAATCGACGGCACCGAGACCGTGCTGGCGGTCAGTGCTCGCGGCGTCTCCTGCGTGGCGCTCCACCCTGCGAGCGCATCGACCGGCAACGGCAGCGTATCGAGGTATCGGCCCAGCCAGCCAGAGCCGGAGGGTGACGCCGGATTCGCCGTGCCCCAGATGTCGGTGCCCTGAAAGTGCGACCGGCTTGAGTTCTCGTATCCGGTGCGCTGCACGATGGCCAGCCGTCCCTGATTGAAGATGTCGTGCAGGCCGGTCAGCCGCGGGTGAAACCCGAGCGTCGTGCCACCGGTGTCGCTGCCGATCTGCAACACCTGACCTGCCGGAATCGCGAGCGCCGGCCGCCGGCTGAAATAGAACGGGTCCTGATACGGCACGAGCGTGCTCAATGCGTCGTTCCCGCCGCTCAGATACACCACAACGAGATTGCGGCTGAGCACGCCCTGCGCACGGGCGATATCGCTCAGAAACGCGGGCGCCGCAAAGCCCACCGTGAACGCCGCAACACCGTCGCGAATGAACCGCCGACGTGAAACCCTGGTCATCTGCCTGCGTCCCTCATACGAACTGATAGTCGGCCGAGCCCAGGATCAGCTTGGCCAGGCCGGCTGTCTTCGTGTTGAGCTGCGTGTCCGAACCTGTCCACGCTCCGCCGGCGCTCAGGTACGCAAGCAACTCGTTGTACGACGCGGTCGCGTACGGGGACGGCGACAGCTGCTGCAGGAAGAAGTTCAGAAAGGTACTTGGGCTGGCGCGATGCGGCGCCGCAGCACCCGCGAGGTTGAAACGCTGGTTCGACGCCAGCGACGTGGCGAAATTCACGCGCGCCAGCATCGCGCCAGTCGAAAACCATCCCTGTCCCTGGGGCCATCCCGCCACGTCCGGCGGCTCGAAGAGAGTCTGCCCCATGTTGGCCATCGGCGTTCTGGCCGTGTTGACGGAGAAGCCCGTCCATCCGACTTCACGAATCGCACGGACCACGAACTCCACGGGCCACGAGTAGCGCGCGTACAGCCGGCTCGGATCGAGAAACCACGAGGACCCAAGGATGTACCGGACCACCGGCTTCATTTCCATGTTGTTCTCGAGATACACGGTGGCCACTGCCTCGACGAACGCCGGATCGGGTGCCTCGAGTTCACTGACGAAGAAGTTCCAGAGTTTTCGCGCCAGTCGACGCGCTGTTTCAGGATGAAGTGCCAGTGCCGTGATGAAGTCGTACGCGTCCTGCATGCCGTCGGCGGCCGTCCGCTCAGGAATCGTCAGTCCGCCGTTTCCGTAGACCGGGAACGTGAATGTCTTGGCCGTCGTGTCGTGCTGGGCGGGATTGTAGAAGAACTCATAATAGCCGGCCGGATCGGTGTTCGGGAGGTCCGTGGCCCTGCGCAGATTCCAACCGGTAAACACGCGCGCCGCCGCGTAGACATCCTCTTCGACGTAGTTGCCGACGCCGAACGTGAACAACTCCATGATCTCGCGGCCGAAGTTTTCCTGAGGTTTCCGCTTGACGTTCGTCCTGCCGTCAAGAAACACGACCATCGCCGGGTCTCGTGCCACGTTGAACAACAGGTCCCGAAAATTGCCGAGGGCGAACTGGCGAAACAGCTCGAGCTGGCCCTGGGGTCCCGGAAGCTCACCCGCCTTGAGCGCCAGCATCTTGGTGCTCTGGACGCCCCCGACACCACCCGCAACCTTGGTGTAGGTCGTCGCAAAGTGGTTGTGCCAGAACAGCGCCATCTTCTCCTGGAGCGGACGCCGGGAATGCACCATGCGGAACAGCCACCGCTGCCGGGCGTCATTGATACGGGTATTCGGGGAGAACTGACCGCGCGACGTGATGCCCACGTAGGCGCTGTCGCCGATCCTGGCGTCCACGTCGTCAGGCTGCTGCTCGAAGTCGACCAGGTACGCGGTAACGGCTGCCGCCGATGTGTTGGCAAACCGGGCGAGATCCGCCGCGTCGGGGCCGAACGCCGCCCGTCGCAACACATGCTCCACCTGCCAGTCGAGTCGCGCCATGCCTGATGACCCTTGGCTCCTAACTGCTAACCCCGCCAATCGGCACCAGAGCGCTCCCCGGGGGCCCATCGTGCCACTGGCGTGGACGAATCCGAACTTCGACCAATCCTGTCGTTCCCATGAGGAGTGTAGCGGAAGAGGACAGGCAATGCACAACGAGTGCCAAAGAGGACAGCAAGGAAAGCTCGCGGCAACGCCGTGTCGGCAGCTACCCCATCAGTTCGCTGTAGCACTTCTCGTACATCGGCACGACCCGATCGGCACAGAAGTGTGTCCGCACCCGCTGGCAGGCGACCTCGGCAACGCGGGCGTGGAGCACCGGGTCCGTGAGCAAGCCAAGGGCGCTTTCCGTCATCGCGTCCAGGTCGTCCGGCGCGTGGAGAAATCCACTGATGCCGTGCTCGATGACCTCTGGCAGGCCTCCGACGCGCGAGGCCACGACCGGCACCTCACATGCCATGGCCTCCAGGGCGGCCAACCCGAAACTTTCCTGGGAGGAGGGCAGAAGAAAGAGGTTGCTCACCGAGAGCAGCGGCACGATCTCTTCCTGCGCTCCCACGAAGTCGATCAGCCCCGAGATCCCGAGTTCCCGTGCGATGCGGTAGGCCGTTCCCAGCTCCGGCCCGTCCCCGACCAGCAGAAGCCTGGCGTGAACGGTGCGGCGAATTTTGTCGAAGATCGCGAGCACGGACTCGACGCGTTTCACCGGTCGAAAGTTCGAGACGTGCGTCACGATCTTCACGTCAGGATCGTCGCCGCCAAATCGCCGGCGGAGTGCTGGCGAGGCATGCCGGCGATGGACACCGCAATCCAGAAAATTGGGAATCACCGCGATGTCGCGAGTCACGCCGAGCTCCTCACAGGTCGACGCCCGGAGACTCTCCGACACAGCCGTGACCCTGTCCGACTGTTCGATGGAGAACGCCACGATCTGGGAGTACGACGGATCGCTGCCCACCAGCGTGATATCGGTACCGTGGAGCGTCGTGACGACGCGCGGCGCCGAACCACTGGACGCCAGCACCTGGCGCGACAGAAACGCCGCGGTCGCGTGAGGCACCGCGTAATGCGCGTGGACGATATCGAGATTGAACTCCCGCGACACCTGCACAATCTTGTTCGCGAGCGACAGCAGGTACTGGGGTTCCCGAAACAACGGATAGGTCGGCGTCAGGACCTGATGAAACGCCAGGCCGGCCTGAAACTCCCCGAACCGGAACGGCATCTCGGTGCTGATGAAGTGGACCCGATGTCCGCGTTGCGCGAGCGCCTTGCCCAGCTCGGTCGCGACGATACCGCTGCCACCAACCGACGCGTAACAGACGAGACCGATGTTCATTGGCCGCCTCCGGCCGACCGCAGATCGGAACGCTGCCCCGCCGGCTGGCCAGTCGACTCCTCCGGCAACAGATGCATGCGCACCACCGGGTCGCGCACGACGAATCCCTCGGCGAACGCACAGCCCACGCGTGCACCGAACTGCGCATCCCTGCTGTCGATCAATTGCTGAAACCTCGAACTCGTCAGTCGCGTCGCCACCGCATCAGCGCCAGCGGGGCGGAACTGGCTGACGTGGCACGCCAGCGTGCCGCCGATCCCGATCTCGATGTCGTCGGGGTGAGGACCAACAGCCAGCACATCGACGGCTTCCAGAGCCTGGCTCATCTGGTCCAGCCGAACACGAGATCGGTCTTGTCCGGCGTGCCGCGCAACGCGTTCAACAGAACGCGCGCGGCAACGAAAGCGCCTGTCGCGCTGCCAGACCCACCCAGTGCGAACAGGTGGTGCGGATAGTTCCGATGGGCGCCGATATACATGAGTCCGTCGGTCGACTCGCCGTAAGCGGCGTCCCATCCGTACTCCGGCCGAAGACCGGAAATCATCGGATACGTCACGAGGAGTTCGTACATGAGCTGGCCGGTCCGTTGCACGAGGACGGCACGCTTCGCCCTGGTGGTCGTTTCGCGCTGGTCGGCGCCCACGATGAGCAACCGATCACCAACCCAGCGAAAGCGATGGGGCGGCACCGCCCGGTCGCACAGGACGAGCGCGGGATCGGCAAGCTGCTTCCGCACGCCGGCTGACACCGGCTCGGTCAACACGCAGTAGGATTCGCGCCGTGTGAAATGGCGTCGCAACGGTGTGAACTCCGCGGTGGCGCTGCCGGTCGTCACGATCACACGACCTGCCCGGATCGTGCCGCGCTCGGTCACGACATCGGCCTCCGTGCGGGTGAAACGGACTTTCTTGACGCGCGATCGTTCGAACACCTCCGCACCCTGGCGGACGGCCGCGCTGGCCAGTCCCAGGCAAGCCCGATACGGATCGAGCGTGAATCCCCCGGGCACCCGGATGCCTCCGGCACGATCCAGCCTGGTCCGCGCGTGGAGTTGCCTCGGTGTCTGCCAGCTGAGCCCGAACCCGGCCGCCTCTCGCGCGTCGAACTCGCGGCGAAGTAGGCGCGCGTCTTCATCCCGGGCCATCACGACGGTGTCCCGCGCCGACAACTGACAAGGAATGCGCAACCGACGCAGCAGCGAGGCCCCCTCGGCCGACCCACGCCGCCAGGACTCGAAGATGCGGCGAGCATCGCGCAGGCCGTGCGCGGCGACGATGTCTCGAAACAGCGGCCCCGGCTCGGTCGAGAGCAACCCCGCGCCCCGCGCCGTGCTGCCCTGACCTATCCGCGTCGCCTCCAGGACAACGGTGTCCAGGCCTTCCTTCGCACATGCGTGGGCCACCGCGCATCCGGTGATGCCCGCTCCGATCACGACCACATCCGCAGTCCAGTCGCCGCGAAACCGCGGGTGGGTCGGGCGCCGGGACTTCACCGCGTGGAGCCAAGGGGACGAACCGTAGCGCGTGCGCATCAGCGCCGATTGTACCTTTGACGTTTCATCGACGCTGGTCCACCGCCGATTCCTGGTCCGGAACCGGTTCCAGCTAAGATCGCAGTCACCATGCGGCGGCTGGTCCGGCTTGCGATTCTTGTGCTCACCGCTCTGTTGCTGGCGACCGCTTCCGGCGCGGCGTGGTTGCGCTGGCACGTGCGAGGCAGCCTTCCGGACCTCGACGGCGAGCGACGCCTCGGGGGGCTCTCGGCTCCGGTCGATGTCACTCGGGACCGTCTCGGCATCCCGACGATCCGTGGGCTGACCCGGGCAGATGTCGCGCGCGCGACCGGCTTCCTGCACGCCCAGGACCGCTTCTTCCAGATGGATCTCGCCAGGCGTCGCGCCGCCGGCGAGCTGGCCGCGCTCGTCGGCGCGCGCGCCGTGCCGCTCGACCGCGATATTCGTATCCACCGATTTCGCGCCGAGGCCGAGCGCGCGGTGACCCTCCTTGAACTACGTGACCGGCAACTGCTGGAGTCCTACACGGCCGGGGTGAACGCCGGACTCGAGGCGCTCAACGCGCCGCCCTTCGAATACCTCCTCCTGCGGCAGGCGCCGGTGTCCTGGGTCCCGGAGGACAGCCTCCTCGTCGTCCTGTCGATGTTCGTCACGTTGCAGGAGTCTCGCGGCGACTACGAGGCGACGCTGGCGACCATGCAGGACATCCTGCCGCCAGCGATGGTCGACTTCCTCAATCCCGCAGGCTCGGAATGGGACGCGCCGCTCGTGGGCGAACCGTTCGTGGCACCAGAGATTCCCGGGGCGGAGGTCTACGACCTTCGCGCGATGCGCGCCCGCAGACCCCGACGTCCGCCGCCTGGGCCATCCGCGTCGCGCCGCCAACGGGACACGGATGCCCATTCCTGGGCCATCCGCCTTGGTGGGCACGAAGGCGATCGGGCCGCCATCGGAAGCAACAGCTTTGCGGTGGCTGGCGACCTCACGGCCGATGGCGGCGCCCTCGTGGCCAACGACATGCACCTCAACATTCGCGTGCCCAACACGTGGTATCGCGCCTCGCTCGAATGGCCCGACGCGTCGAATGCCGCTGGGCACCACCAGATCACCGGCGTCACGCTGCCTGGCGTGCCGGCAGTCGTCGTGGGCAGCAACACGTATGTAGCCTGGGGGTTCACGAACACTTACGCCGATTGGAGCGACCTCGTGCTGCTCGATACGGATCCCGATCAGCCGGATCGGTACATGACACCGGAGGGGTGGCGCGCGTTCGACGTGTACGACGAGGTGATCGACGTGGTCGGCGGGCCCGCAGAGCACCAGTCGGTGCGATGGACCATCTGGGGCCCCGTACTGGAACCCGATCACGTGGGACGGCCACGCGCATACCGCTGGGTTGCGCATTCGGTCGAGCGCCTGGCCTCATCGCTGACGCCTCTGGAATCCGCACGAACCCTCGAGGAGGCGTTCGACGAGGCCAACGGCCTTGGCACGCCCGGGCAGAACGTGGTCGCGGCCGATCGGTCGGGTCGCGTCGGCTGGAGCGTCTACGGCTCGATTCCGCGGCGACGAGGACTCGATGGCCGGACCCCGACGTCGTGGTCCGATGGATCGCGAGGCTGGGATGGCTGGCTGGGCGACAGCGAATATCCGCGCATCATCGCTCCGCCAGGCGGGCGTGTCTGGACCGCGAACGCGCGCGTCGTCGACGGCGAGATGCTGGCCCTGCTGGGGGACGGGAGCTACGAAATCGGCTCGCGCGCGCGGATCATTCGCGAGCGGTTGGCTGCCCGCGACCGATTTTCCGCGCACGACCTGCTCGACATCCAGCTGGACACGAGCGCCGCGTTTCTGGCGCGCTGGCGCGGACTGCTGCTCGACACGCTCACCGTGGACACGGTCGCAGGCGACAGCGAGCGGGCGTTGTTTCGGAGCATCATCGATGACGGGTGGTCCGGCCAGGCCACCGCCGACTCGGCCGCGTATCGCCTGACCCGGGAGTTCAGGAACGTCGTCTCGGATCGCGTGATCGCGTTCGTGCTCTCGGAATGCTATGACGCCGATCGGGTGTTCGACTACACGACCGTGCGGCGCCGCGACACCCCGATCTGGATGTTGGTCGCCGAGCAGCCACAGCATCTACTCGATCCGCGGTACGAGAACTGGACAGCACTGCTCGTGGATGCTGTCGACGCGACCATCGAGCGGGCGATGCGGGACCGCGACGGCAACCTTCGAACCGGCGACCTGCACGATCGGGTCTGGTCCGAGTACAACGTGGCCGCGTACCAGCATCCGCTGTCGGGGGCCGTCCCGTTTCTCGACCGCTGGCTCGACATGCCACGCGTGGACCTCCCCGGAGACCTGTATTCGCCGCGCGTGCAATCGGGGACGCAGGGCGCCTCCGAGCGCATGGTCGTCTCGCCGGGCCGAGAAATCGAAGGCATCATGCAGATGCCCATCGGCCAGAGCGGGCATCCGCTCTCGCCCTTTTACGCGAACTCCCACGAGGCCTGGCTGACGGGCGAACCGACGCCGTTTCTGCCAGGGCCAGCCGTACACACGCTGACGCTGACGCCCTGACAGCTGAGCCCGATGGCAGCGGGCCTCTGTCGGGGGCTTTCTAGAGTGTTCTTCGATTCGGTGGAGACCGAAAAACGCAGGAAAGCGCTTTTCGAAAAGGCTCGGCCCCTGCGCGGCCGTGACACGTGAGCCGTGACATCTGGCCGGCAGTTCCGCGCCAAGCCTACCGCAGCCGAGCCTTCCCGAGGACCCGGGTGCCCAGCGTGGAGCCCATGCGAGCTAGTCTCCCGCGCTCTCAGGATCCGCGTGACGCATCAGGGTAGGTCGCGTACACTCGGCCCATGAAATTTCATCTCGCCGCCCTGAGTCTGGCGCTGGCCATGGCCGTCAGCGTCGCTTCCGTCAGCCTGGCCGCCCAAAGCCCCGCCGCGAGGGACTTCGACGAGGAGATCAGGGCCTCGCTGCAAGCCGCCAAGCGGGCAGCCGGGTTCGAGTTCCTCGGCACGCTGGTGCGCACCTGTCTGCTGCCCCAGAGCGGCGGCGAGAATACGAGTGACAACCTGCCCCGGTATATCAGCGACCCCTCCAGCGTGCCGGCGCGAGAGACCTGGTACGCCGATTCCGCCAAGGTCTTCGACAATCTGTACTTCGTGGGCGGCAGCGTGCATTCGTCCTGGGCGCTGACGACGAGCGACGGCATCATCCTCATCGACACGATCTATCCGTATAACTCGGAGGAACTGATCGTCGGCGGGTTGACGCGGCTCGGTCTCGACCCGGAGGACATCAAGTACGTGATCGTCGCCCACGCCCACGGCGACCACATCGGCGGCTCCGAGATGCTGCAGTCGCGCTACGGCGCCCAAGTCGTCATGGGGAGACCCGACTGGGACCTCGTGACCAGGTACCCGAACCGGTACAGCACCATGGCGCCGAAGCGCGACATCGTGGCCACCGACGGCATGGAGATCACGCTGGGCGATACCACCGTCACCCTGTGGGAAACACCCGGCCACACCCCCGGGACGCTCTCCTTCACGTTCACCGTCAGGGACAACGGCAGGCCGGTCAACGTCGCGTATTCGGGCGGCACCGGGTTCAACTTCGTCAACAACACGCCGGATCCGGGCATCCGGAACTTCGACAGCTACATCGCATCGCAGCGCCACATGGCCGCCCAGGCTGCGGCCACAGGCGCAACGGTGCTCCTCTCGAATCACTCGGAGTTCGACAACGCGGTGAGCAAGAACCGCATGCTCGCCGGCCGCGGGGACGGCCCGCATCCGTACGAAGTTGGCGCTGACTGGGTGGCGAGATATTTTCAGGTACTGGAGAACTGTGCCCGGGCGGCACAGCTCAGACTGGAGCAGGAACGGGCGGGAGCGGCCGGACGGTAGTCTGATGGCGACAGACACCCCACGCCGCGACGACCTGCACGACCTCGTGGCCACGGCACGCCGGGACCGCGAGCGCCGAGACGGCAGCTACCGATCCCGCGCGTTACAGCTGTTCCCCCCCGTGTGCGGCGTGTGTGGCCGCGACTTCGAGGGAGCCAAGCTTCGCGAACTCACCGTGCATCACAAGGATCACAATCACGACAACAACCCGCCGGACGGCAGCAACTGGGAACTGCTCTGCATCTACTGTCACGACAATGAGCACGAGCGGAAAGACGTCGCCGACGCGTACACGGGTTCGTCTGACGCGGATGCGCCGGCGCCGTCTACCTACCAGCCGTTCGCCGGTCTCGACAAACTGCTGAAGAAGCCGTAGCAGCCCGTGGCTGAAGTCCGTCGGCATTCGGCGAGCGATGCATCCTCGGGGCAGGTCAACCTGACACCCGATGTTCGCAGGCGTCCGCTCACCGGACATCCCCCGTGGAGGCCGCTGAGAGGCCGCTTCCCGGTAAAAGAGTCGCTGAACCGGTCAGATCAGCAGGGCGTCGCGCGCGGCGATGACGAGGTCCTGCGCCTCGTTGACTGTCGCCGCGACCGCCGTCAGATGTCCCATCTTCCGGCCCGGCCTCGGCTCCGTCTTGCCGTACAGATGCAGCTTGACATCGGCAAACCGACACGCAGCCGCCCAGTTCGGCTCGCCGTCAACCCAGAGATCGCCAAGCAGGTTCGCCATCGCCGCCGGTCGCGGAATCGCGGGCGACCCGAGCGGCAAGCCACAGACGGCTCGCACCTGCTGCTCGAACTGACTGGTGACGGCAGCGTCAATCGTGAGGTGGCCCGAGTTGTGGGGCCGCGGGGCCAGCTCATTGACCAGCAGCTCGCCGTCGGTGCTCACGAAGAACTCGACACACAGCACACCGACGTACTGCAGCTCTTCGAGAATCGTGCGCGTGATGTCGTTCGCCTGCGTGACCATGGCCGGCGCGATCGCCGCCGGCACGGTGGTGACGTCCAGGATGTGATCCCGATGGCGGTTTTCGAACGGCGAATACATGGCGATGTCACCATCGGCGCCGCGGGCCGCGACGATCGAGATCTCAGCCTGCAGACTGATGAACTTCTCCACGACGGCCGGCTGGTGACCGATGGCCGTCCAGATGTGCTCCACGTCAGCCGGCGTTGTGACCTTGTGCTGTCCCTTGCCGTCGTAGCCGAAGGCCGCGGTCTTGATCACGGCCGGTGTCCCAACGCTGGCCACTGCGTCCCACAACTCGTCGAAACTCTCGGCCGACGCAAACGGTACCGTCGGTATTCCTCGATCGGCTAGAAATGTCTTCTCGCGGGCCCGGTGCTGGGCGATGTGCAGCGCGACGCCGGATGGGCAGACCCGCACGAGCGCCTCCACGGCATCGATCGCCTCTATCGGGATGTTCTCGAACTCGAACGTGACCACGTCCACGCCACCCGCAAAGGTGCGAAGCGCCTCGATGTCGGCATAGGGCGCGGTCACCTCGATGTCGGCGATCTGGCCGGCGGGAGAGTCGTCTTCAGGGGAAAACGTGTGGACGCGATAGCCCATCCGGCGGGCGGCCATCGCGAACATGCGCCCAAGCTGGCCGCCCCCGAGCAACCCCAGGGCCGCGCCAGGCTGCACGACGAGGGTCACGGCAGCGGCACCTGACGGACTTTCTCGGTCTGCTCGTCGCGAAACGCCCGGAGCTTTGCCCGCAGGTCGGGACGTGAGTTGGACAGTATGGAGACGGCAAGCAGCCCCGCGTTGGTGGAACCCGGTTTGCCGATGGCCAGCGTGCCCACTGGTATGCCGCCCGGCATCTGGGCGATCGAGAGCAGGGAGTCGAGGCCCTTGAGCGCCGCACTCTCGACAGGCACGCCAAGGACCGGCACGACGGTCAGCGCGGCGACCATGCCAGGCAGATGCGCCGCGCCGCCGGCACCGGCGATGATGACCTCTATCCCGCGAGCCTCGGCGCCGGTCGCAAACTCCGCCATCCACACCGGTGTCCGGTGAGCCGATACGATGTGACGCTCGTAGGGAACCTCAAAGCGGTCGAGGATGTCGACCGCATGCTTCATCGTCTCCCAGTCGGACAACGACCCCATGACGACGGCGACCAGTGACTTGTCCATCGGGAATCAAAATTCTACTCTGACCGAGCCGAATGAAGCTGCCCGTCCCCCACCCGACGCCGTTGCACTTTCGCCCGGCCGTCACTACAATCCTCGCCGATCACGTGCGGCACGCCCACAGGAGACTCATCGCCGAGGCTGGAGACTACACGATGTCAGATGCAAACAAAGCGCTCGCTCGTCGCTTCTATGCGGCAGTGAGCGCCGGGCAGTTCGACTCGATCAACGACGCAATCGCGGAGAACTTCGTCGAGCACGAAAAGTTTCCAGGTCTCGAACCGACGCGCGAGGGCGTGCAGAAGATGTTCGAGATGATGCGCAGCGCGTTCCAGGACTTCAGGATGGAAATCGACGACATGATCGCCGAGGGTGACAAGGTCTTCCTGAGAGCGCGCATGTGCGGGACGCACAAGGGAGAGTTCCTCGGCATCGCGCCCACCGGCCGGCAGATCGATGTTCCCTTTGCTGACTTCGTTCGGATCGAGTCCGGCCGCGTCGTCGAGCACTGGGGCATCACCGACACCGGGGCGATGATGCAGCAGCTCGGCCAGGGCGGCGAACCGGCATAGGGACCGTCCTCGCTGGGACGGGGCCCGTGGCACGAGCTGTGTCCTGAACCGATCTCTGCTTCGCCGCTGGCGACCCTCATGGCCACCTCCAGGGTGTAGCATGGCCCACACCATGACCATGGCAGCTGAGATGCTCGGTGGGACGCGGCTGTCGGTGCCACGCAGGCCGATCGCATGAGCGTCGCACCCTGGTACCGGCATCTGCACTGGCAGGTTGCGGCAGCCCTGGCGCTGGGTATCGCGATGGGCCTCATCGGTGGCGAGACGGCGGCTGGGCAGCTTGGCTGGCTCGGTACGCTCTTCGTCCGGCTCCTGCGGATGATCGTCGTCCCGCTCGTGTTCGCGTCGATCGTCTCCGGCGTCGTGTCGGCCGGGGGCGGCAGCGCAATGGGCCGGCTCTTTTCGAAGACGCTCGGCTACTACCTGTTGACGAGCATGCTGGCGATCGTGACCGGCCTTGTCGCCGTCAATCTCATCAAACCAGGCGTGGGAGCCAGCTTCGAAGGCGTCGCGTCCGGCACGATTCCCGAGCTGACCACGCCGAACTCAGTGCTCGATCTGGTGATCGCCATCGTGCCCGAGAACGTCGTCGCCGCGGCCGCCACCGGAGACATGCTCGCGCTCATCTTCTTTTCGATCGTGCTGGGCGTGGCCATCACCACGCTTCCGGAAGCCCCGCGGCAGCGACTCGTGGATTTCTTCGACGCGGTGTTTCAGGCGATGATGCGGCTTACGCAGGGCGTCATCGTCTTCCTGCCGATCGGCGTCTTCGCCCTGATCACGCGACTGGTGGGCGAGTCGGGACTCGACTCGTTTCTCGCGCTCGGGCTGTACATGGTGACGATCGTGGCCGGCCTCTCGGTGCACCTCTTCATAACGCTGCCGCTGGTGCTCATCCTCCTCGGTGGCATCTCCCCCCGCATCCATTTCGCCAACATGTTCGACGCGCTCATGATGGCGTTCTCCACGAGCTCGTCGGCCGCGACGCTGCCGCTGACGATGCAGAACGTCGAGCAGAAGGCTGGCGTGTCGAACCGCGTCTCGTCGTTCGTGTTGCCGCTTGGCGCGACGGTGAACATGGACGGCACGGCGCTCTACGAGTGCGCGGGGGTCATTTTCATCACACAGGCGCTCGGGGTGGATCTGGGCCTGGGTCAACAGATGCTCGTGGTGTTCACGGCGCTGCTGGCGTCGATCGGCACCGCCGCCATCCCCTCGGCCGGGCTGGTGATGATCTTCATCATCCTGGGTGCGCTCAATTTGCGCGGGCCCGAGGTGGACGTCATCGTGGCCGCGCTGATCGCCGTGGACCGGCCGCTCGACATGCTCCGCACGGCGACCAACGTCTTCAGCGACTCATGCGGGGCAGCCATCATCGCCCGCTCCGAGGGCGAGACGAACGTGGACGTGTCGCCTCGCTGAGACCGTCGCACTCTCGGCAGATCGTAGCGACAGTCCAGCCCCGTCGACGACACTGATCACGATGCTGCGGCTCGTCGGCCTCCGCTGAATCCCGCCTGAATTAATTTAACCTATCGGCAGCATGGGCAGCGCTGATGCGCGTTCCTACCTCGAGCGAAGGTACGCGATGACATCGGCCGCGTCCTGCGGCGTCATCCGGAACGCCGGCATCGGGCGCCGGAGCGGCGTACCGTCCCGCTTGATCGCGCCCTGCGTCAACAAACGGACTGCGAGCTCGTCGGTATAACCGGGCAGGCCGGCGATGCGGGGCGCCGAGACCGGCCAGTCAGCGGACCACTGCGGCCGGAACGGCATCGGTCCACCCATGAAACGGGTGCCCGGCACGATGTTGCCCTGCGTGTCGCGCGTCGAGTGACACTCGCCGCACATCGCGACCTGTTCGACAAGATAGCGGCCATGTTCGGCGTCGCCGACGACTCCTCCCGCCGCAGCGGAGCCCTGTGCCGAGGCCGACTGGCCGGAGAGCGTGGCCACGACCAGCAGCACCGCACCAAGAAACGCGATCACCCGTGACATCACCATGAATCCTCCCAAATGAGCCGCCGAGGGCTAGCTGGCCATCCGCTTCTTCAACTCGCCGTCGATCGCAGCCATGAACTCGTCGGTGGTGAGATAGGCCTGATCCTTGCCGATCAGGATCGCGAGATCCTTGGTCATCCGGCCCGACTCGACGACATCCACGCAGACCTTCTCCAGCGTCTCCGCGAAGGCGACCACATCCGGCGTGTTGTCGAACCGGCCGCGGTATTGCAGCCCCCGCGTCCAGGCGTAAATCGACGCGATCGGGTTGGTCGACGTCGGCTTCCCCTGCTGGTGCATCCGGTAGTGACGGGTCACCGTGCCGTGCGCGGCCTCCGCCTCCACCGACTTGCCATCGGGCGACGTCAGCACGGACGTCATCAGGCCGAGCGACCCGTACCCCTGCGCCACCGTGTCGGACTGCACGTCGCCGTCGTAGTTCTTGCAGGCCCACAGATACCCGCCATCCCATTTCAGGCTGGCGGCGACCATGTCGTCGATGAGGCGATGCTCGTAGACGAGGCCCTTGGCATCGAACGCCGCCTTGAAATCAGCGTCGAAGACGCGCTGGAAGGTGTTCTTGAACGTGCCGTCATACACCTTGAGGATCGTGTTCTTTGTCGACAGGTACACCGGGTAGTTGCGGCCCAGCGCGTAGGTGAAGCAGGCACGCGCGAACCCTTCGATCGACGAATCGAGGTTGAACATGCCCATCGCGACGCCGCTGCCGGTGGTCTTGATCACTTCCCGCTCGATCGGCGCTTCTCCGCTGCCGTCGGCAGGCGTCCAGCTGATCGTGATCGTGCCCGGGCCGGGAAAGTGGAAGTCCTGCGCGCGGTACTGATCGCCGAACCCATGACGGGCGACGACGACCGGCTTGTCCCAGTGCCCGACGAGACGCGGCACGTTGCGACAGATGATCGGCTCGCGGAAAATCGTGCCGTCCAGGATGTTGCGAATGGTGCCGTTGGGCGACCGCCACATCTGCTTGAGGTTGAATTCCTTGACCCTGGCTTCGTCAGGCGTGATCGTGGCGCACTTGACCGCGACGCCGTGCCGCTTGGTCGCCTCGGCCGAGTCGATCGTGATCTGATCGTTGGTCTTGTCGCGCGACTCGACAGCAAGGTCGTAGTACTTCAAGTCGATATCGAGATACGGCAGGATCAGCGTCTCGCGAATCTTCTGCCAGATGATCCGGGTCATCTCGTCCCCGTCCATCTCGACAACCGGGTTCCTTACCTTGATCTTGCTCATCGTGCCTCTCGTCTCCTGAATCGGCCTGTGGACCCGTACCGGACCCGTTGCGCCACCCCCGCAGCTACTGCGCGTGTGGGTGTACGTCGAACGGGGGATTATATCGCGCCGGGTGCCTCAGGTCTGGGGCCTTCGACCGCGCTGACGACCAACCCGACAACGACGACGACCGCCGCGCCGATCACGTTGTGCCAGAGAAACGCCACGTCCGTGAAGTTGGCCGCCCAGGCCACCGCGCCCATCCCAGCCAGCAACCCGACGAAAGCACCGTTGGACGTGGCCCGCCGGAAGCCGACCGCCAGGATGAACACGCCGAGGATCGACCCATAAAAGAACGATCCGAAGCGGTTGACCACTTCGATGAGCGACCCGAGTTCGGCCGCCCAGATCGCCACGCCGCTGGCGAAGAGCCCCCAGAATCCGGTCGCCAGCCGCGACACCCATAGATAGTGGCGGTCGGTCGCGTGCCCCTGGGCGAAGCGGCGGTAGAAGTCGATCACGGTGGCCGTCGACAACGATGTCATCTCAGAGGAGATCGTGGACATCGCGGCGGCGAAAATTGCCGCGATCAACAAGCCAATCAGTCCGACCGGCATCTGCGTCAGGATGAACGTCGGGAACACGTAGTTCACGTCGTTGTACGACTCGTCGCCAGTCGCCTCCCGCACCAGCGACACCGCCTCGTCCCGCACCCCACGCACGTCGGCTTCGCGCGCCAGAAACGCCTGCTCCGCCGTGGCACGTCTGGTGACATCGGCATCAGCCTCGGCCAGCGCCAACCCCGCCGCCCGCCTCGCGTCGCTTGCCTCGGCGAAGCGGCTCTCGAGTGCCGCGTAGTCCCCTGCCCGCGGCCCCTCACGCAACTCGCGATCGTGAACCGGGTTGAACAGCATCGGCGCCGGCGTGAACAGGTAGAACACGAACATGAACACGCCGACGAGCAGGACGAGCGCCTGCAGGGGAATCTTCCAGTATGCGCTCATCATCAGCGACGACCGGGCCGCGGCAACCGATTTCGCACCCAGATACCGCTGGACCTGACTCTGATCGGTACCGAAGTACGAGCAGAACAGGAAGAATGCCGCAATCGTCCCGGACCAGAACGTGTACTGGTTCGTCAGGTCGAACGAGAAGTTGAATGTCTCGAGTCGCCCTGTCGCGCCGGCAATGCGCAGCGCCTGAGGAATGCTCACCTCGTCGGAAAATCCCGTCACGAGGACCGCGACGGCGGCGAGCAAGCCGAAGACGATCAATACGACCTGCTTGACGTCTGTCCACGTCACCGCCTGCATACCACCAAACATCGTGTAGACAGCCGTCGGCAGCGCAATCAGCAGTGCCGTGTTGGTGACGCTGATGTCCAGCACGACCGCCAGCACGACCGCCGGCGCCGAGATCACCACGCCGAGCGACATGCTTCGTGAGAACAGGAACAACAGACTCGTGAAGGCCCTGGTCTTGGCATCAAACCGCTGCTCAAGAAACTCGTACGCGGTATAGACCCTCGCGTTGCGAAAGAACGGCACGAGCGTCACCGACAACACGATCATCGCCAGCGGCAACGCGTAGTAGAACTGCAGGAACCGCATGCCGTCGGCGTAACCCTGGCCGGTGGTGCCGATCATCGTGATCGCGCTCAACTGCGTTGCCATGATCGACAGACCGACGGCCCACCACGGCAGGCTCCGACTGGCGAGAAAGTACCCTTCGAGTTCGTGGCTTCGCTTCGTGAGGCGCAGACCGTCCCAGACGATCCAGGTCAGATAGACCGCGATGATCGTCCAGTCGATCGGGTGCATCTAGCGCAGTCCCCAGGAAAGGGCCGGCCGCTGCACTACGAAAAGTATTCCTGGAAGGCGTAGAGCGCGACGAGCACGACGACCCAGACGATCAGCACGCGTCCGTAGTGCTGGGGGGCGTCGGCCTCGGGCGTCATGACCCTGGCTGGAGCCACAGGTTTCGCTGCTGTTGCTGGGCGTCCGTCGCCGCCGGATCGACTTCTAGCCGCCACTGTCCGGGTGGTTCGGCGCCGAACACCGCCTCCAGCGTCCGCAGCTCGTCGCGCCGCGCCACGAGCAGCGCCACGGCGTCGCCGGCCTGATACTGTCCAAGCCGGGCCGCCAGCTGATCGGCGCGCACCCGAAAGCCGTTCATCGCCAGGATCTCGTCATCGACATTGAGGCCAGCCGCGAACGCCGGCGTCCCGCGGCGCACCTCGGTCACGACCAACCGGCCGTCCACGTTGCGCGTCGACATGCCAAGCCACGCGGCTTGTGGCTGGTCGGCGCTCGGCCCGGCCACGGGCCTGAACCGCAACCCGAGCGCCGCAAGCATCTCGTCATACTCGAGTTCCGCGGTGCCCTCGACGGCACCCTCCCAGAATGACCCCAGGCTCCGGCCACTCACCTCCTCCACGACAGCGCGGAACTCGTCCGGCGCGAACCCGCGATCACCGGAGAACCGCTCGAACGCCACGCGCATCACGTCATCAAGACTCTTCGCGCCCCCCGTCGCGGCACGAACGCTGGCATCGAGGAGGAACCCGAGCACCGCGCCCTTGGTGTAGTAACTCACCGATACGTTGGCGCTGTTCTCATCGGGCCGGTAGTACTTGATCCACGCGTCGAAGGACGCCTCCTCCACAGACTGCACGAGCCGCCCCGGCGTCGTTTGCACTCCCTGGACGCGGTTCGACAGCGCATCGAGTAATTCCTCGCGCGTCGAGAGACCGGCGCGATGCAGCGCCAGTTCGCCGTAGTAGTCCGTGAGCCCCTCGACAATCCAGAGGCTGCGCGTGTGGACTTCGTCCTCGTAGTTGAACGGCCCGAGTTCCACCGGACGCAGGCGCTTGATATTCCAGGTATGAAAGTACTCGTGACTCGCCAGACCAAGCCACGACTGATAGCTCCTTCTGGTGCCCGTGGCCCAGCGACTGGACATGAGCATCGTGGAGTTCTTGTGCTCCAACCCGCCGCCACCATTGCCCACCAGCGTGAGCATGTTGAGGAACACGTACTTGTCGTACGGCAAGGTGCCCCACATCCGGCGATGCTCACGGACAACGGTCGCAAGATCCCTGGCCGCGCGGGCGCCGTCGAATACGCCGTCCTCTCCGACGTTGACCAGGAAATGCGGCTTGCCGTCGACGGTGAACTGGTAGACGGCCGGATTACCGATCACGATCGGCGAATCGACCAGCGTGTCGAAATCAGGCGCCCGATACCGATGACTCCCACCCGGGATCTCTGCCAGGCCCGTCACTGAGACTTGCCACGCCGGCGCCGGTTGGATCACCACTTCATGCGGGCGCGCCAGCCCGTCCACGAGCGTCATGAACGTCGGCGCGCCGTTCAGCATCGCGAAGTCGGCTTCGACCCAGTTGGTGCGCACGCTCATCTCGCGCGCGTAGACGCGGTAGCGCACCTCGACCGACGACGCACCACCGGTGACAACCCTCCAGCGGTTCTTGTCGGACTTGGCGACCTCCAGCGCACGGCCATCGGCGCCGCTCGCCGTCACCGCTTCCACGTGGCGCGCGTACTCGCGGATGAGGTAGGAACCCGGCGTCCAGGCTGCCATCATCAGCTCCACCTCGGGCCGACCACCGGTCGGCACCTCGGCGCTGACCTCGACGTAGTGCGTCTGGGGTTCGGGAAAACTGACGGTATAGCGAATGGGCGCGTCCTCAGAGTCGGACGCGGTCTGTGCGGAAGCGGACAGTGGACTCTGCATCACGAAAACAACCAGCAGGAGGGCGAGGATTCTGGCAACCATGAGGGGCATTCTATAGAATCCGGCTGCGCTCGCCGACGCCAAGAAGCCCTGCATGGGTGACGGTCGCGACTGCCCAGACACCGGGTCGCTACGCGTGCTGGTCCTCCGGCACAGGCTCAACTTCCTTCATCGGCCGCAGCTTCCCGCCAGCCGTTATCTCCGCATGGCCCGCCAGCAGCGCGCGCTCGACGACCTGCTCCCACTCGCCCGCGAAACGGACTCGAACCCGTGGTGGCACCAGCAGGATCGCTAGATCGCGGGCCTGTTCGTACCTGGCGAGCCGCTCATCGCGCTGCTTGTCGGACATCGGCGTGAAGACCTTGTCCCGCGCCGCAGGTTTCGCGACCACGACCAAATTGCCACGTTCGTGGGTTACAAAGACCGCCTCGAACCCCGCGGCTTCCAACCCGCGAAGCAATGAATCCCGATCAAACGCCTGGAGATGGAACGGATTCAGGGTATTGATCATCGACTGGCCTTGTTCCAAGAATTCGGCGTCGTCCGGCTCGTTGTACAGGTAAAGATGGCCGCCCGGCGCAAGCCGCTCACGGACCGAATCCAGAAAATCGCGAGGCCGCACAGCGTGCGTGATCATGTGATTCGCGACCACCAAGTCGAAGGCCCCCGGATACGGAATTGAAAAACGATCGTAGTCGAGCAGGTGATCGACCGTGTGGCCGTACGCCTCGCGGTTGATCACCTGCTGGCTCTCGAAAAGGGGTAACCCGTACACCTCGGCATTCCACACCCGCTTGAGCATGGCACCTATAGACCCGCAGCGAGGTCGAAGTTCGAGGACCCGCGGCGCCTCGAAGTGCAGCAGCGAGCAGAGTATCTCGACGTGCTGGCTGTTCGACAGCCGGTCTCGCAGGAGCGCCGGAAGATGGTCGACCCCGTCGACCCTCGCATGCTCTGACACGAACACACCACGCGCGACACGCCCACTCAGGTCGGAACGTTCCTCTGGCGTCAGTTTCGTCGGATTCAGCATGGCCCCGTCTGGCCCCCTCTTCCCTGAGCCTGGACGCCCGGTACGTCCGATCGTCTCGTCGAAACGCTCGACGAGCCTGGTGTACCGGGGCCCCGTCGGTCGACGTCTTGCAAATACAACCCCGCAGGCATGGCACATGGCGTAGTTGTATACGCTCGCTTCAGCGTCGGGCGCGTGCTCGAGGAGAAGAAACTTGTTGTACTCACAAACCTGCGTCGAGTGGTTCCCTCGACAGACGGGGCACGCGTCGAGTTCGAGGATATGGTGGTCGTCTGCGGCAGGCGCAGGGACTGGCGGAGGACTCTCGTCATCCTCGACGGTCAAAGGCACACGAGGGCCTACCTTGAGCGTCGCGCGCCGACCGGCTTGCGCAGGACCACCTGCGCTGGCTAGGGCGGAATCGATGCGCCGGGTCAGCAGGCTCGTTTCCAGCTGGACCTCTCGAAGCTTCCTGTGATCGGACCGCAGTTGCTCGACCATGTCTACCGTCAGCGCGGCAACGGCCCGCCGCGCGAGGCGAAGGATGGCACGCTTCGGGCTCAGCACTCCCGGCCACCGACCTTCGCCACACCGATCAAGTCGGGCACAGTCGCTATCGTGGGTCTCACGGGGCATCCCCGCGCCTCAGGCGACCGCAGGCTACAGGGCCATGTATCACGCGGCGAAAGCACAGATCTTCCAGGGGACATGACCTGCATTCTATCGAATCCGGCCGCAGACGCATCCCCTGTGGCATCACGTTATGCTTGGGTGTGCTGCGCGCGCCGATGCGGTTCTTCAAATACCTCGTCTCCACCGATCACAAGGTCATCGGGCTGCTCTACGCGGGGACCAGTCTCTGCTTCCTGCTGATCGGGTTCGCGCTGGTCCTCGTCATGCGATGGCAGCTGGCGTATCCGGGCGAGCCTGTGCCGCTGGTCGGCGGCCTGTTTGGCGTCGCCAACGCACCAGGCGGCATCGTGCTGCCCGAGTTCTACAACCAGCTCGGCGCCATGCACGGCACCATCATGGTTTTCCTCGGCGTGGTCCCGCTGGCGGTGGGTGCCTTCGGTAACTACCTGGTGCCGCTGCAGGTCGGCGCGCACGACATGGCGTTTCCGCGCCTCAACCTCGGCAGCTACTGGTTCTACCTGGCCGGGGGCCTGGTCATGCTCGCCAGCTTCTTCGTGACCGGAGGCGCGGCGAACAACGGATGGACCTCGTATGCGCCGCTCTCTGATCTGGCGCCCGGCCACGGCCAGACGCTGTGGCTCGTCGGCATGGGCCTCATCATCGTGTCGTCGCTGCTCGGCGCGATTAACGTCATCACAACCATCGTCCAGCTTCGGGCCCCTGGATTGACGTGGTTCCGCCTCCCCTTCTTTGTCTGGGCGCAATTCATCACGTCGTTCCTGCTGCTGCTCGCGTTTCCCGCGCTGCAGGCTGCGGCGATCCTCCAGGGCATGGACCGGCTCGTCGGCACCAGCTTCTTTCTGCCGAGCGGCCTGGCCGTCAGTGGCCAGGCGCTCAACGTGGCTGGGGGCGGCAGCGCACTGCTCTGGCAGCACCTGTTCTGGTTCCTGGCACATCCGGAAGTCTACGTGCTGATCCTGCCCGCTCTCGGCATCGTCGCCGAGGTGATCGCCAACAACACGCGGAAGCCGCTCTGGGGCTACCGCTCGATGGTGTACTCGGTGTTCGTCCTGGGGTTTCTGTCGTTCATTGTCTGGGCGCACCACATGTTCCTGACCGGCATGGGCACGACGATCAGCGCGTTCTTTCAGGCCACGACGATGATCATTTCCATTCCGTCGGTGATCATCCTGAGTGCGCTGATGCTGTCGCTCTACGGCGGGTCGATTCGCTTCACCACGCCGATGCTCTTTGCGCTGGGCTTCCTGCCGATGTTCGGTATCGGCGGACTGACCGGCTTGCCGCTCGGCCTTGCCACCACTGACGTCCCGCTGCACGACACCACCTACGTCGTCGGCCATTTTCACTACCTGGTGGCGCCAGGCACTCTCTTTGCGCTCTTTGCGGGCATCTACTACTGGTTCCCCCTTGCAACCGGACGAATGATGAATGACCTGCTGGGCAGAGTGCATTTCGTCGGATCACTGGTGTGCATGAACCTGATCTTCATGCCGATGTTCGTCCAGGGGCTGGCCGGCGTGAACCGACGCCTCTGGGATGGCGGCGAGCAGTACGCGCACGCGCAGAGCGTGCTGTCGCTCAACGTGACCATGTCGATGGCCGCGTTCGGTCTCGCCTTCTTTCAGCTCTTTTTCATGGTCAACCTCTTCATGAGCCTCCGAGGCGGACGCGTCGTCGGCGCGAATCCGTGGCAGGCCACGACGCTGGAGTGGTCCACCGAGTCGTCGGTGCGCGCGTATCGCGATCCGTACGTCTACAGCCTGCCCGGCGCGGCAGCTGATTTCGTCCCACAGGATCAGCCGGCGGAACCGTCATGACGGCGATTCCCTACACCACCGACGTGAGGCCCGACACGGGGGTGACGAACCCGAAGCTGGGCATGTGGCTCTTCCTGGCATCCGAGGTGATGCTGTTCGGATCGCTCCTCTCGGCCTACGTGTTACTGCGATCGGGTGCCCTGACCTGGCCGGATCAATCGGCCGTGCTCAGCGTGCCGCTGGCCACGGTGAATACCGTCATCCTGATCGCATCGTCGGTGACGATGTTGCGCGCCTGGACGGCACTCACGGCGGGGAACATGCGCCAGTACCGTGTGCGCATGGGCGTGACGCTGGTGCTTGGAGCCGTGTTCCTTGCCATCAAGACGTTCGAGTACAGCGACAAGTTCGCGCATGGACTGGGACCGGCCACGGACAACTTCCTCGGTCTCTACTTCGTCCTCACCGGCGTCCACGTGCTGCACCTGGCTGGCGGCATGCTCGTCAACGCCTTCCTGCTGGGACCGGGCGCGAGGATGTGGAGATCGGACCCCAGGCGCTTCACCCAGCGAGTGGAAGTGGCGGCGATATACTGGCATTTTGTTGACGCCGTCTGGCTGGTGCTGTTCGTGGTGCTCTATCTGCTCTAGCCTTCTGGAAAGCGAATCCCATGGCCTGTCCTGTCTGCTTCAGTAGCGTCGAACCCGCGGTCCGCGAAAGCCTGAACGCCGGCATCTTCGTCCTGCTGGGGATCACGGCGATCGTCCTTGGTTGCTTCCTGCGCTTCTTCGTGGCGCTGGCCCGGCGATCGCGGGCGTCCGCGCACCTTGTCGGCGAGACCGCCGAACGCCCCCATCCGGTATCCAACCATGAGCAGCGGGCGGCGTAGCTCCGAGAGACCGCGACGATGATGGACTGGCTCGGCATGCCGGTGGCCGCGTCGGCGCACGCCGGCGATGTCGATCGACTCATGGTCCTGGTGCACTGGCTGATGCTGGTGCTGTTCGTGGGCTGGGGCGGCTTCCTCCTCTACGTGCTCGTGCGATTCCGCCGGAGCGCCCAACCGGTCGCGATGCACAAGGGGATGCGCGGATCCTGGTCGACGTGGATCGAAGGCGGCATACTGACCGCCGAGGTCATCCTGCTGGCCTTCTTCTCGATTCCCACGTGGAGCGCGCGGGTCGACGCGTTTCCGTCGGAGCAGCAAAGCACCGTCGTGCGCGTGGTCGCCGAGCAATACGCGTGGAACGTGCATTACCCAGGCCCCGACGGACTGTTCGGCCGCACGGATCTTGCGCTGCTCGGCCCCTCGAACCCGCTGGGCCTGGACCGCTCCGACCCGGCCGGGCGCGACGACATCACGACGATCAACCAGATGCATTTTCCCGTGGACCGTCCGGTCATCGTGCACCTGTCGAGCAAGGACATGATCCATAGCTTCGCGTTGCCGCAAATGCGCGTGAAGCAGGACGCGATTCCGGGGCTGGCGCAGCCGGTCTGGTTCACGCCCACGACGACGGGCCAATGGGAGATCGCCTGCTCGCAACTCTGCGGCCTCGGCCACTACCGCATGCGCGGCTTTTACACGGTCGAAAGTACCGCCGAGTATGAAGCCTGGCTGGCGGAAGAGGCGGCGTTTCTCCTCGAACAGTAGGTGCTCCTCTCGCTCGAACCACTGTCTCCACCCGTGTCGCCACCCCTGCAGGCCTGGCGCAGGAGGCTCTTCTGACGCGCCGTATCCAGCTGGTCTCGCCGAAGGCGCGAACACCGCCACGAATCGAGACGCGCCCCGATCTGCTGCAGGCCTTCCTGACCGATGCGGCGCAGGTGCCGGGCGGAGCCGCCACGGGCGTCGCGACACCGCGCGGTGCTGACGAGGTTGCCGCGCTGGTGCGGTCCGCTCGACGCATCCTGCCGATCGGCGCGCAATCATCGTTGACCGGTGGCGCCACGCCACGAGGCGATCTGGTGATCAGCACGCGCGCACTCACCGGCATTGCCCGTCTTGCAGACCTGAGAGTCCGCGTCGGCGCGGGCGTCCCCCTTGCCGAACTCCAGCGCTCGCTGGCGGCCGACGGCCTGTACTATCCGCCTGTCCCCACGTACGACGGCGCCTTCGTCGGCGGGACGATCGCGACCAACGCCGCCGGAGCGGCGACCTTCAAATACGGAAGCACCCGGCGATGGGTCGACGCGTTGCGCGTCGTGCTGGCGGATGGGTCACTGATCGAGATCCAGCGCGGCGACGTGACGGCCTCACCGGACGGCTGGTTCGAGCTCCTGGACCCCCAGGGCGACACCATCCGCGTGCCGCTCCCGACCTACGCCATGCCCGACGTGGCGAAGCTGTCGGCCGGCTACTACGCCAGTCCCGGCATGGACCTCATCGATCTCTTCATCGGGTCCGAGGGCACGCTCGGGATCGTGACCGACGCGACGCTACGCGTCATCGCGCTGCCGCGGCGATGCGCCGTGCTGGTGACGTGTGCCTCCGACCAACAGGCGCTCGCGGTGACGTCGGCGCTCAGGCACGAGGCGGTGGCAAGCTGGCTCGGTAACGGGGCATTGGATGTCTCCGCGATCGAATTCATGGACAGTCGCGCGCTGGCGTTTGCCTCCGATGAGGCGATGGCGATGGCGGGTATCGAACGGCCAGCGGGCAAGACGGTGCTCCTGCTGGTTCAGCTCGACGTCGCCGACCGCGAAGACGAGGCGCTTGCGCGCATGAGCGCCGTACTCGAGACCTGCGGCGTCACCGTCGATCCGCAGGTGGCGCTGGCCGGCGACGACCGCGGCGCCGCTGGTCTGTTCGGGCTCCGGGAGGCCGTGCCCGCCGGCGTCAACGCGGCCGTGGCTGCCGCCAAGCACAGCGTGCATCCGGACATCGAGAAGGTGGCCGGCGATCTCGTCGTGCCGTTCGAGCGACAGCTGGAAGCGCTCGCGCTGTACCGCGACACGTTCGAGCGATCCGGGTTGGAGTACGCCCTCTGGGGCCACGTGTCCGACGGCAACATGCACCCCAACGTGGTACCCCGGTCGCTCGCTGACGTCGATGGGGGAAAGGCCGCACTTCTCGAGATCGCGAGGCGCATCGTGTCAATGGGCGGCGCGCCCTTGGGTGAGCACGGCGTCGGGCGCAGCGCACTCAAGCAGCAACTGCTTCGCGAGATGTACGGTGACGCCGGTATCGAGGACATGCGTGCAGTCAAACGCGCGCTTGACCCGCAGTGGAAGCTGGCCGATGGTGTGTTGTTTCCCGAACCGACGCCGTGACCGGACGCCTCGGCCTACCGGCCGCTGAACGAACCCGTCCCCTCGGTCGAGATGCCACCGGGATGACTCCGCCGCATGGCCCGTCCCATGCCACCTGACCCGACCGACGCTCCGTGCGGGACCTCCGTGCCCCGGGCATCGTCGGGCTCGACATCGGCAAACAGCCTTGCCACCGCCACCGGGATACCCCTGACATCGTCGAGCATCATGTAGCAGACGGGCACCAGCACCAGCGTCACCACGGTCGCAAACACCACGCCAAACGCCAGCGACACGGCCATCGGAATCAGGAACTGTGCCTGCATGCTCCGCTCGAGCATCAGCGGTGCAAGCCCCGCGAACGTCGTCAGCGATGTCAGGACGATCGGTCGGAAGCGCGCCGTCCCCGCCTCGTGGACGGCGTCCTTCAGATCGACGTGTTCGAGCCGCCGCCGATTGATGAAGTGCACCATCACGAGACTGTCGTTCACGACCACACCCGTGAGGGCGACCATGCCGAACATCGACATGATGGACAGGATGTTGCCGGTCAGGATGTGGCCCCAGAACCCGCCCACCAGACCGAACGGAATCGCCAGCATGATGATGACCGGCTGCACGTAGGAGCGGAGCGGGATAGCCAGCAGCGCGAAGATGGCGAACAGCGCGAGCGTGAAACCGCTCTGGAGTCCCCCGATCGCCTCCCGCTGCTGCGACTGCATGCCTTCGAACGTGAAGCGCACGCCGGGATGGCCGGCGAGCAACTCGGGAAGCACCCGGGAGTCGAGATCGCCGATGACGTCCCCCGCCGCCACCACGTCGCTGTCGACGGTCGCCGTCACGTTGACCGCGCGCTGTCGATCGACGCGCGTGATGGATGCATAGCCGCGCCCCTCGGTGACGAGGGCCACCTGCCCGAACGGCACCTCGACACCGGCCGGCGTCCTGATGCGCATGTTTTCAAGATCACCGATGGAACCGCGCTCGTCCCTCGGGTAGCGCACCATGACCCGCACATCGTCGCGTCCCCGCTGGATCCGCTGGGCCTCCTCACCGTAGAAGGCCTGTCGGACCTGCCGGGCCAGATCCCGAAGCGACAGCCCGAGCGTTTCGGCGGCCGGCGTGATCCCGAGCGCCAGTTCAGCCTTTCCCTCGCGAAACGAATCGGAGATCTCGTACACGCCGGAGTAGTCCGCGAGCCGTACCTTGAGATCGTCAGCCACCGATCGCAACTCGTTGACGTCCGGCCCCGTCAATTGCACGTCGATATCGGCTCCTCCCCCGAACAGCGACGCACCGAAGCTCACCTCGACCGCTTCGGGGATCGCGCCTGTCAGATCTCGCCACCGCTCCGCGAGGTCGTCGCTGCCGACGTTCCGATCTTCGGAAGGCAACAACTCGATGGTGACCTCTCCCAGATGACTTCCCGACCCGCCGCCGGCGTTCCCGAGAGGCACGGGCCCCGCGCCCGATTGCGGTTGCTCACCGACCGCCGAATACAGATGCTGGTAGAGTTCGCCCTGACCGACCTCGCGCATCTCGGCTCGCAGGCGTTCGGCGCCCGCTTCGAGCTGCTGCACGGCGGCCGTCGTCACCGTGGCGGGCGTGCCTTGGGGCATCGTGAGCGTGGCAGACATCACTTCAGCCTCGACGGCAGGGAAGAACTGGAACGGCACCATCCCGGCACCGACCATCCCGATCGTGATCATCAGTGTCGCCACGCCCAGGGCGAACGACACGTACCGCCAGCGAAGCCCGAGATCCAGCGTGGGCTGGTACACGCGTCGGATGAACCACTGCAGAGAGCCGGCCACGCGACTCTGAAAACGAAGCCAGAGCCCGGGACGTTCCGGCGGCGGCTTCAAGTGAGACAGGTGCGCGGGCAGAATCCAGAGAGACTCGATCAGCGAAAACAGGAGACACGGGATCACGATCAGGGGAATCGCCCGCATCATCTTGCCCATCGTGCCTGGCACCGCCAGCAACGGGGAGAACGCAGCGACCGTCGTCAGCACGGCAAACACCACCGGCACGGCGATCTCGCGAGCGCCCTCAATCGCTCCGGTGAGGCTGTCTCCATGACGACGCTGATGGGTGTACACGTTCTCACCCACGACGATCGCGTCATCCACGACGATGCCGAGCACCAGGATGAACGCGAAAAGGGTGATCATGTTCAGCGTCACATCCAGACCCGGGAGCATCCACAGGGCCCCGAGGAACGAGATCGGGATGCCCAGGCTGACCCAGAACGCCAGGCGGAACTGGATGAACAGCGCCAGCACGAGGAAGACCAGCGCGAATCCGGTCGCTCCGTTGCGCAACAGAAGCCTCAGTCGATCTGCCAGGACACGAGACTGGTCCTGCCAGACCGTGAGTGAGACCCCCTCAGGCAGCCTTGCCTGCGCGTCTTCAACATAAGCGCGCACGTGCTCGGCAATCTCGATCACGCTCTCGTTTCCCGCGCTGTACACCGAGAGCCGCACCGCCGGCTCACCATCGAAACGCCCGAACTGGTCGGTCTCTGCGAAACCGTCCACGACCTCTGCCACGTCGCCAAGGAGAATCCGGGATCCGTCGGCACGCGTCCACAGCACGAGCCTCTCGTAGTCGTCGCCGCGATAGGCCTGCCCTATCGTTCGCAACAGAATCTCCCCGCCCTCGCTCTTCACCGATCCGCCAGGCAGATCGAGTGAGGAGCGACGCACGGCGTCGGCAACCTGATCGAATGTGAGCCCATGCCGACGGAGCGTACCTTCGGAGACTTCGATGGCGATCTCGTACGGGCGCGCGTTGGTCACCTCAACCTGTGTGATTTCCGGAATGGCGCTCAGGTCGTCCCGCACCTGCTCGGCGAGAAGCTTGAGCGTCAACTCGTCGGCATTGCCGGACACCGCGAGGTCGATCACCTGACCGCGACTCGTCAGTTCTCGAACGATCGGCTGCTCCGTCTCGTCGGGAAACGTGTCGATCGCGTCGACGCTGCTCTTGACCTCGTCAACGACTCTGCGCGTATCGGCGCCTAGCTCGAGTTCGATCTGGACCGTGCCTCGCCCCTCGGACGCCGTCGACGTGACCTTCTGGATGCCGTCGATGCCCTGGATCGCCTCCTCGATCCGGATCGACACCGCCTGCTCAACTTCCTCGGGCGCCGCGCCAAGGTAGGGGACCTCGACCGAGATCATGTCGAGGTCGAACTCCGGAAACACCTCGAGCCTGATCGACGAGATCGACAGCGCACCTCCGGCGAAGATCATGAACATCATCAAGTTCGCGGCGACCGAGTTTCGAGCGAACCATTCGATGGCGCGATTCATGACCGTCCCCCGTCGGCAGGCTCGTCAGGTGGACCGTCCGGTGACGGAACGGCCGCGCGATCCCGCGCCGACGCCGTGCCGGCGGCGATCTGCACACGCATGCCCTCTGTGACCACCTCAATCGGCGTGAGGATCACGCGTTCCCCGGGCGCGAGTCCCTCTGAGATCACGACTTCTCGACTCGTCGATCGCAAGACGCCGACCGTTCGGATACGCACTCGATCCTCGTCGTCGACGACAAGCACCTGATCCCGTCCTCGCAACGCCGCCCGAGGAAGCACCACCACTCCTTCTGCCATCCGCCCTTCGATCTCGGCTTCGACGAACATGCCGACAGCCAAGGGTGGACGGCTCGGATCGATTCCCGGCGCGTACGGATCATTGACCTGGGCGATGACATGAACCATGCGACTCACGGGGTCGATCTCCGCCTCGGTCCTGACGATTCGACCCTGCCAGGCATGGGATTCGCCAGCGAAGTCGGCCCGCAGCGTCACGCGCGGGCCGACTCGATCGGCCTGACCGCGGTAGGCCAGAGGAACGTCCAGGTACTTCAGCTCCGCGTCCGGCAGCGGTAGCCGTACCTCGGCGGCGTCGACCGCATACAGCGTGGCCACCGGGCTTCCGACCGTCACGAACTGCCCGACATCGACGTTCTTCTGCCGAACCCGCCCGGCGAAGGGTGCGGTGACTTCGGCCCGCTCGAGGTCACGCTCCGCCCGCTGGAGGTTCGATTCGGCGGCCCTCAGGGACGCCCGGACATCCTCGAGCTGGGGCTCACGGAGTGTCAATGCACTGGCATCACCCCGTCCGAGATCCTCCCATTCGCGACGCGCCACATCGGCCTCCGCTTCCTCCTGCGCGAGCCGGAGCCTGCTCTGCGCCACCTGGGAGCGGGCGGCGATGACCGCCTGCTGATAGTTGTACGGATCGATCCGCAGGAGCGCCTCCCCCTCTTCGAAGAAGCCGCCAGAGGCGAACGACGGCGACGCCCACACCACGCGGCCGGCGATCTCTGGCACCAGCTGACTCTCGATCCTCGGACTGACCGTGCCCTGGCTGATGACCGTCATCGGCAGATCCTGCACGACCGCAGCTTCGACCCTCACGCTCGGCAACGCGACAGGCCGGGACTCGGTCGGCACCTCCGGGCGACTGCGAAACAGGACGAGGGTGACCAAGGCCGCGATCGCGATGACGACCAGCGGCAGAAGAACGCGAAGCGCAGTCTTGATATGTGGCATCACGGGGATTCACTCGACAGGGCAAGAGGGTCATCGGCAGTCTGGAGCAGGACGGGAGCTTCCAGCTCGTGGAAGCCTCCGCCGAGCGCCAGATACAAGTCGACACGATTCTCGAGCAGCAGCCGGCGAGCCGCGATCAACTCACCGTCGGCCTGGAGCGCCAGGCGTTGCGCCTCGAGCACCGTCACAAAATTTTCGAGACCGGACCGATACCGAGCTTCGGCAAGCGCCTCCGCCGAGCGGGACTGCTCGGAGGACACCGACAGGTAGCCCAGCCGCTCCTGGAAGAAGGCCTCCGCGGCGAGGGCGGCTTCCACCTCCGCATAGGCCTGCAGCGCGGCTGCCGCATACGTCGCCAACGACTCATCGACGCGTGCCTCCGCGCGATCCACCCCGGCCCGAAGCCGCCCACCTTGAAAGATCGGCTGCAGCAGGCTCCCTGCGAGGCTCCACACGGAGAAGGCGGGATCGAACAAGCTCTTGAGGGCGCCGCTGGCAGTGCCGGTGCTGCCCGTCAGACTGATGCGCGGATAGAGATCGCGCTCGGCCACGACGAGCCGCTCGTTGACCGCCGCCAGTCTCCGTTCGGCCGCCACCAGATCGGGTCGACGGCGCACCAGATCCGCAGGCAGGCCCGCGGGCACCGCGGCCGGTACATCAGGCAACTCGGTGGCAATGCCGAGATTCATCCCGGCGTACTGGCCCAGCAGCACGCCAAGCTGTCGCTGTGTCGCGTCGAGCTGCTGGCGTCGCTGCTGGAGCAGCGCCTCGGCGCTGGCCAAACTCGACAACGACAGGCGGACATCGAGCGACGACCGAAGGCCAGCCTCGAAGCGACTGCGCACCTGTTCGGATGAGGCTCGGAAGCTGGCGACCGTCGCTTCAGCCAGCGATATCTGCTGGCGCGCCTCAACCGCGGCCAGCCAGGCCTTGACCGTCTGCCCGGCGATCGACAACTGCGCGCCCCGGTAGTCAGCAGCGGTGGCCTGCAAGTCGGCCAGCGACGCTCTCGCACCAGCTCTCAGCCTGCCCCAGAGGTCCGCCTCCCACGTCGTGTCGAGTGAGACCCCCATGTTCGCGGACACGGTGCTCAGCACCCTGCCATCGCTTCCCGGAATCGGAAAGCCGATGAAGTTCTGCCTCCGTCGTGATCCGTTGAAGGAGGCCTGCACGGTCGGCAGCAACCCCGACCCAGCAATACGGGAATCCGCGGCTGCCTGCTCCAGCCGCGACGCCGCGGCGACGAGATCGCGGTTCTGCTCGAGCGCCTGCTGAACCACCTGGTCGAGAGTCGGGTCGCCGAACGCCGTCCACCAATCCGGCGAGAGCCCCTGTTCCTCCCCGCCCTCCAGGGCGCCCCCCGTCGTCACCTCCTCAGCCGGCGACTCGGCCGGCGGCCACGCGTCAGGAACCGCCACACCGA
>JAQBVV010000164.1 GCA_027622905.1 Acidobacteriota bacterium | reverse complement strand
CTGACGCCTGGCGGGCTCTTTCAGGCCGTCCGCAGAGCGGCAGCAGCGGCCGGTGTCCCCCACTGGACCCCCTACCAGCTGCGACATCTCAGCGCGATCGAAATGATCGAAGCAGGAGCCACCGAAGCCGAGGCCGCCGCAGCCATCGGCCACACCCCAAACTCAACTGTCATTCGGCGGTATTCTCGAGGGCGAGAGAAGCTCGCTCGTCGCGGCGCGGATCGTATCGGAGCAAGGGAGTCGGCATGACAGACGAACGACGAAGATTAGTCTTTGGAAATGGCGAGCTCGACCACCTCGATCCATTCGTGATTGACATATTCGGGCGGATATACAACAGCCAATCTGATTCACATAAGGCCAAAGAGCAATTCGACCGCAAGGAAGCGGCGAAGCGATGGCAGCGAGCCTTAACCTTCGGAACAGGCAGGAAGCCTGCACCGCCGGACATGAGAATGGCGACCGAGGAAGACATGATCAATGTGAAGGAAACAGAACTCAAGCTCGTACGTGGACCCATTCCCAACACCACGAATGACCCTGAGCACGAGCAGTGGAATGCTGTCATTGATGAATGCACGACCTGGAAGTTCTTGGATCGAACTCCCCGATTACTCGGCGAGAATCAAATCAAAAATCTATGGCGAGATAAGTCGGTGCCAATTCGTGATCGAGTCAAAATGACGACGATACCGGCTCGCATAATCGCTCCTGATTGGATTCCCTTAGCCGGTGATGTTGATTCGGGATGGGTCGTGCTACGCCTGAAGGACCGATTCCTGACGCTCTTCCACGGCCCAAGCATGGCCGGTCGGATCTTCAAGCGACAGCCGCCCCACCATCGCTCCACAATCGCCAAATGAGACGTCGGTAACAAGACGCGACGGGTCCGACATGTTAAAATCTCGACGGCTCCTGACCAGCGTGCATGGCGATGTAATCCCTGTGTATTGCTGGAGGCCCCCAATCGGCCATGTGTCCGCAGACGGACGCTAAACGTCAGGCAATCGACCAGGCACGGGAAATAGACTTCCCCGGTCAACACCTTCCACTAAAAGCACGCAATTCGCGTGCCGGAGGCTGTGACCATGGCAAGTCCATGTCCAACCGTACCCAGTCACGAAGAGTGGCTGGACGTTCCCGACACCGTCCAAAATCACTTCCAACAGACGCCTCGAAAGAGACCAATACATCGCTCCGCTGTGTATCGCTGGATACGCACGGGAAAAATAGAAGCCAGGCAGTACGGGGAGCGGTGGTACATCAGCCGCGAGAGCCTGACGGCGTACTGCCAAGGCCGCCCAAACACCAAAACGCCTCGGACGAGACCATCAGAGGACAAACGGGGGCAGGCAGCCCGAGACCGACTTCTGAACATCACGACGCCTCCGCAGACCGGAGGCGAAAGATGAAACCCAACGACAACGCCGACCGCTGGAACGGTCGGCGCGACGAGGATTCGATCCCTGCTTACTACGTGGATTGTATCCGAATCGCCTTTGTTTCGGCGTGTATTGAGGACGTTCGCCGCAATCCTGTCTCTCAACTCGAGGCCCTACGGAATCTCGCCAGGCTCTCCCGACAGATGGGAGGCCATCGATGACCAACCAACCCATCGACCGTGTCCTGGCACGTCTCGAGGCGGTGCACAGTTCTGGCGACCAGAACTGGATCGCACGCTGTCCTGCTCACGACGACCGCAACCCCTCGCTCTCAGTCGGGGTCGGCCGCGAGGGACGTGTGCTCTTGAAGTGCCATGCCGGATGCGACCACCATTCGATTCTCGAGGCTTTGGAACTCAGCCCGCGCGATCTCTTCGCCGAGATACCTGAGGAGCCGTGCGCTACCCGAGTGGAGATCGTCGCGTTCGCCTGGCACCGGGGGGCGGTCGCGGCGGCATGATCAGTCAGTGCAGCCTCCTGACAATCCGGCTACGCGCCCCCTTTGCCCTCAGAGCCAGCAGCATTGATCCGGTCTGCAATCTCACCCAGCGCGCCGGACGGGAGCACATCCGTTCCACCGACAATCATCAACTTCGCGCCGAGAGGTGTTTGCACACGAGGGCAGTAGACAACTTGCCCGTCCCAAACAAACGCGAGGTAACGTCCGACGTACGTTTCAGACTCCTCGCGGAGACGGGCCGCCCCGCCTTCCGACGCATCAAGTACAAGTGCCGGTCGGCCGTCAGCCGCGGTACTCAGAGAGGCACCAACGATATCAGCCTCGGTGATTATCGGTGTGGTGGCAAGAAAGAGGGATTGCCCATCAGGCCCTACCTTTTCGATGGACAGCTCACCGCTGCCTTCAGTCGAAGCCACATGCACGGAGAGCCTGCTCATTGCGCCCGCTCCCAACCCAGGAGACTGGCCCGATCTCTGGCAGCACACGAGAAGCATGGCTGCCAGAACAAGCCCGATCGCCCACACGGCATAGACTCGGAAGGAACACAGCATCGGCTTACTGCCCAGACGAACCGAACTTCTCAAGTACTGCTTCGATGTCATCCGAGTCGACGATGCCGTCGTAGGTGTAGTCGGCATCTCGGTCGTCGGTTCCGTACGCTTCAATGACCTTGGCGATTGCCATCTGAAGCTTGCTGCACGGCTCAACACCGATCAGATAGTCCAGTTCACGCACTGTCGCGGTAGGCGTGTTTGGGTCTGTCATGAAGTCCAATTCGAGATACAATGCTGGTTCGCGCAGCTCGACGATGGCGGGATCACACGACTCTTCCCATCCGTCGATCACCCACACCGTCGCATCAACATCGCCTCCCTCAAGAACCTCTCCCTTCGCCACAGCGCGAGGGCGCGTGAGTGCTTCCGGAGCGGTAGGAGCATAGCCGAAGATAATGCGCAGCAAAGTGCCTTCATCGTCGTATGACCGGACGTGTCTCGGCGCCCAGTCGAGATCCGGATCGAACGAATACTCCGTCGCAAGCCAGGATCCGTCTGCCAACGAGTTGGTGTAGATGATCGAATTGATCTGGCCATCGACAACGCCGTGGATTTCTTGTCCTTCTACGGTTGCTCCAAGGTCAATCGCATCTTGCCACGATCCCAAGCTGATGTCCAGGGGTACAAGAGGATGCACCATTGATGGCACCGGCTTCCGAAACACTGTAAGCCCATCCTCAATCGTCGTCTCTGTGACGCCATTCGAATGCCTGACGACCTGATTCGTGATTGGTGCTGCTGTCGCACCCGCAGCAGTGGCTAGCGATTGAAATGTTGACGCTGTTGTATCAACCCCTGGAATGCGCTGCTTTGAGTCCTGCCACTGATCAGGACGAAACGCGCAAATGCCAGACCACGCCTCACGCTCTGGCGGCAGATTGTTTTCAAGCCAAGACTGGACTTGATCAGTAACGTTGGGCTGCGGATCGACTTGGGAGGCCGCCAGAAGATCGGCGAGCTGATCGAATAGTTGGGATGAGATGCGAAACCGGTATTGGTGATAGGTCACTACCCCTTCGGTCGAAGCTGCGCCCCTAGGTGTGAGTTGCGACGCGATGTCACGATAATCGACGGCAGAGCCACCGCCCGACATGGCCACGTTCGTTAAGAGGATGAGGCCAGCGAGGACAAGCGGGATTCCCACAATCGCCACATTCAGGTTTCGTCGTGCCATTCGAATTCGCTCCTTGTCAACAGCGCCAGCAGGGAGTTTGTCTTAAGCCGCGATGCGTCAATTGCATTGATCGTACGCGCCTCCCTCAACCGTGTTTACTCCGAGGGGGCCCTGGCAGGCGCATGCGCATTGGTTGTACGACAGCCACTTGCACTTAGGACCACAGTCTTGCCCGATTTCTTCCCACCGGACGTGTGTGCAGGTCTCCTCACACGACTCATAGCAGGCCCAGTTGTAGGACCATGAACAACCGTCACCTGGATCACCACACGTTCCCGACAGGCAAAGAACCCCTTGAGGCTGGCACTGTCCGACGAGAGCGGCACCGGTGCATACACGCTTCTTCCAGCAGATGTGATCCTGAAGCGTCTTCCCCAGAGGGAGTTGCACCTGCGCAAAGGCGGCGCGTTGTGCAAGGGCGACCATAGACAGCAGCACGGCCGACACGAGCAGGAGCGAAAGTTTCTTCTTCATCTCGACAGATCTCCTTCGAAGGTCACCATCATTTCAGTGAGCATCCTACTCGGCGATTGTCAACCCCGCAAGCGCCCCCCCCCTCTCTCCTGTGGATGAACGGTGGAGAACCGGGCTCGCGGGCATGATCACCGCGAGGCATTCGGAAGCGGTCGTTGAAAGGCCGAGATTCAGTGGCGGACTTCCTCGCCGCGAGTGGATTAGAGAGATAGAGGGCCAACGGGCCCGGCAGGAGAACGGATGACGGACCGCCCAGAAGTCACGGATGACCTGTATCGCACAGCCAACGCGCTCGCCCGGGAGGTCGCGGAGTCCTTCGGCGACAGGAGGGATGACCCCGACGACAACTGGGCTCGGCAACACATCGGTGACTGGGCCGACACTTTGTTCCTTGCCGGGTGGCAGGTCTGGCGGGATGAGGAGGACGTCGGCTTGGCGAAGCACCGGATGCGGGACCGTAAGAAGAACCTGCTCCGTGACGTGCACGCCGAACTGAACAAGCCGCAGCCCGAAAGTCAGAGCTTCCAGAATGATGAAGAGCAAAGAGAGGCATTGGACGGCGGTCAGGTCGTGCCGGTGCGGTCGTCCGGCACTCGGATGCGTACACCGGAACCCGACAACGTGTTGCAGGTGCAGGAGTTTCTCCAACGCCTGCCCGATCGCCGACGGAAGATCGCGCAACTGCGCTTGGCGGCGATGACGAACAAGGAGATTGCCCAGGAACTGGGCATCGGCGAACGCACCGTCGATCGCGAGGTCGACACGCTTGAGAAGGAACTCAAATCATGCCAAACGAAGTAATGTCACCGACGGAACACCAGACGAAGCGGCACTACTGGCTGCGGGATGACTTCGAAGAACTGATCCGCGTCATCCCCGGCGCGGACTTCCCCATGCCCAACGACGCGAACTCGTCGTCCTCGCTGGTGTACCCGAAGCACACGAAGGGCGCGGTGGCCGAACTGAAACTGCGCGGCCTTCGGTGCGACGGCGCGCTGCTCACCAAGCTGGCCGAGGACGGCATCGTCGACCCGAAGCCGATGGCCGGATCGCAGGACATTCTCCTGTGGGACCGCGCCGACATCGACGCGGCGGCGGACTGGCTCTACGACAACGAGTACCGGGACCAGTGGACGAACTTCTGCTGGGTGAGCAACGTGCGCTTCGGGCAGGCCGTGAAAGCGCACCGCGTCGCGTGTGCGCGGTACGGGCTGGGCTTCAACCTCAGCTTCGACCCGCTCGGGTTGGTGTTCGTCGTAGAGCCGGCGACGGACCCGGACGACTACGCATGCATTCGGTTCTTCCCGGCCGGGACGAACGTTGAGGCGAAGGAGACGACCTGATGGCAGTCACGGTCACGGATGACCTGCTGCTGGCGGCGACTGAAGTCGGGATCGAGGCGGGCAGCGAGCCGAACCGGCCGCGCATCTCGATCCTCGCCTACTCCGGAGGCCTCATGCGCGTGCCCGCCTGGGGCGATGTCGCGCTGGACCTCGACGGCCTTGATGCGTCGGGCCAGATCGCGCTGCTCGCGGATCACGACGCCCGGGTGTCCGGCGTGATCGGTCATGGCACCGCCGAGGCCCGCGACGGGAAGTTGCTCGTCAACGGCGTCCTGTCCGGCGCGGGCGAAGCGGCGAAGCAGATCGTCGTGATGACGCGAGGCGGATTCCAGTTCCAGGCGAGCGTCGGCGTCACACCCACCGAGCACGAGCGCGTGCGCCCGGGCGAGGCAGTCGAAGTCAACGGGCGAACGCTATCGGCCGCGGGCGGCTTCACGCTCGTGCGGAAGGGCAAGTTGCGAGAGGTGAGCGTCACGCCGTTGGGTGCGGACGCGAACACGTCCGTCGCCATCGCGGCGTCACGGAAGAACAGGGAGCGAACGAACATGGACGTTCATGACGTTGACGAACAGGCGATCCGCGCCGACGAGCGGGAGCGCCTGGGTCGGATTGAGAGCATCTGCCTCGGTCCCGGCGGAGGCTGGGGCGCGAACCAGAGCCGGATCGACGAGCTGAAGGCGTCGGCTATCTCGGGCGAGATCGAGGTCAGCGACCTCTCGGCGCAGGTGCTGAACATCCTCCGCGAGTCCCGACCGAAGATCAGCGGTGTCCGGCAGCCGTCGTCGGTCGGCGGCGTGACCACGCTCGAGGCCGCGCTGCTGGGGCGCATGGGTCTGGCCAAGCTGGGCGAGACGTCGCTCGGCGCGCTGGCCATGGAGCACGGCGAAGGCCTGCGGGCATCGCATGCGCTCGATCTGTGCCGCGCGGCCCTTCGCCTCGATGGGGTGGACGAACCCCACGGCCGGGAGGAGATGGTCCGTGCAGCGCTGTCCACCTACTCGCTGCCCACGGCCCTCGGGAACGTGGCGAACAAGCTGCTACTCGACGCCTACACCGACGCGCCGGCGACGTGGCGATCGTTCGCCTCCGTCCGCTCGGCCGGCGACTTCAAGGACCAGACGGCGATCCGTCCGTCCTTCACCGGCAGTCTCCAGCAGGTAGCGCCGGGCGGCGAACTCAAGCACGGCGGCGTCGGCGAATGGGCGGCGACCTACAGCATCGACACGTTCGGCAAGCTCATCTCGATCGACCGCCGCGACCTGATCAACGACGACCTGTCGATCTTCGATCAGACGTCGCGCGCCTTCGGACGCGCGGCCATGCGCCGGCTGAACGACCTCGTGTTCCAGGTGCTGCTCGACAACGCCGGCGGCTTCTTCTCCGTCGCCAACGGCAACCTGCTCGAAGGCGTGGACAAGGCGCTGGGCATCGACTCGCTCGCGGAGGCGATCACGGCGATGCTGACGCAGCGGGATGACGAGGGCAACGATCTCGATCTGCGCCCGCGCACCCTGC
>JAQBVV010000163.1 GCA_027622905.1 Acidobacteriota bacterium | reverse complement strand
ATGTCCCACAGCTGGCGCATCAGGTAACTCGGCGATCGGCCGCCGATGCCGGGCATGCTGCCCAGCCCCATGAGATCCGGTCCGTGGCACACGCCGCACGCCACCGTCTTGCCGCCGCCAGTGGCGACCAGCTCCTTCCCCTTGGCGAGGCTGCCCATCGGTACGTAGACGTTCCAGCCCGACCGTGAGCCGCGGAGGTAGTTCGCGTACAGCTCGTTTTCCGGCGTTTCGATGATCCGCCCGGCGATGGGCACCGTGCGTTCGGTCCCGACCGTGATGAACATGTCGTTCTCGTGCAGCTCCATCTCCGGCACCAGGTCGGTCTCGATCACGCGCATCCAGGGGGTCCAGGGGATCGCGGCGAAGTACTCCGCCGACTCCAGCATCTCCTCCTCCGTCATGGCCTTGGCGAGCCGGACCATCGTGTGGGTGTTGCTCTTTCTGGGGTCGGAGGTATATCGCAGGCCGGCCGCAAAGTCGCGGAGTTGCTGCACCGTGTAGGCGACCGGCTGACCGGCGGGCGGCGCGTTCTCCGGCCGACCCTTCCCGTTTGGCAAATGGCACAGGCCGCACGACCATCCGACTTCGCCCAGGCTCTTGGGTCCGATGCTCATGATGTCCGGCATTGGCGGGTGATCGCCGGGAAACCAGTCGGTCTTCTTGAGGTCGCGGCTCCTCAGGTCCAGCCGCGTGAGCTGCACGTCGCTCCCTGGCATGCTCCAGAGCTTCGTGACTTCCTCCATTGTCTCGCTGGAGAGTCTGGCAGGGTTGCGGGCCAGCGGCTGCGGGACATGGGTGTCTCCAGGCTTTGCAGGCGCCGGGTGGGCGTACGCCCACAGGGGGCCCGTCTTCTCCAGATCCTGGACGCCACCCGGTTCCTGGGCCTGGACCGGCGCGAACATCGACACCGTGACCGCCGATGCCACGAGCGCGAGACACAGAGACCAGAATCGATGCCGCTGCATGGTGCCCCCTCCCTGGAAACCGAAATTGTCGACAGCCCAGCGGCCGGTGCTCCGGTTATACACCTGCCCTCTGCGTTTCACAAGGAGGGCCACCAGGAGGGCAAAGCGCTGGCAATGCCCAGGCAAGGCCAGTCCAGTCGGCTGCGGACGCGGGACCTGCGTGCGCCCGTCGATGTACCATGACGCCGACCGTGGGAGGGTGACTATGACGCATGTGTGCAGAGGATTGGTTGCGGCGCTGAAGGTGGTGCTGGCAGTGGCGCTGACAGTGGCGCTGACCGTGGCGGCCGTCGGTTGTTCGGCTGGACCCGATCCTGGGGCGACGACCGGATCGCAAGGGCTGCAGGGGCGGCCGGCGCCGTACAAGCTCGGCATGTTCCGGCAGGGCGCTGACGACTTCGTCGGGCTGGTCGTCAACGACGACCTGGTTGTCGATCTCTCGCGCGCCGACGTCGGTGCGCCACCCACGCTGCACGAACTCATCCAGATCTGGGACGAGCCGATGGCCGAGCGCCTTGGCGGCCTGGCCGGCGCCGCGCTGCAGGAGGCTCCGGCGTTCTCATTCCCGCTCTCCGAGCTGCGAACGCTTCCACCGATCACCGATCCCGATGCCATCGTCAACGCGGCGCGCAACTACGAGGACCACGCAGCCGAAATGGCCGCGACGGGCCGCACCGCCGGGACCACTGCCGTCGTGGACGAGAGCGTGCGCGTGGGCATCCCGAGCATCTGGTCGCGCACGGCGGACGACGGGCGAGCCAACCCGTATCTGTTTCCCAAGCTGAAGTCGGCGATCACCGGTAATGGCGACCCGATCGTCCTGCCTCCCGGCCGCGCGATGATCGACTGGGAATGCGAGCTGACGGTCGTGATCGGCACGACCTTGCGTCGCGTGCCTCGCGAGCAGGTCATGGACCACGTGTTCGGCTACACGCTGATGATGGATATCTCCGATCGCGAGGATCGCTCGGACCTCCGATACGGTTCGGACTGGCTGCTCGGCAAGAGCCAGGACACGTTCGCGCCGCTCGGCCCGTTCGTCGTGCCGGCGGCGTTCGTGCCCGATCCGCAGAACCTCGGCGTCCGGTTCTCGTTGAACGGCGAGGTGATGCAGGAGGCGACGACGAGCCTGATGACCCACACCGTCGTCGACCTGCTGACGTTTGCGTCCAACATCGTGACGTTGCACCCCGGCGACCTCATGGCCACGGGCACACCCGCTGGCGTGGGCACCGCCCGCGTGCCGCCGATCTACCTCAAGGATGGAGATAGAACGGCGTGCACGGTCGAAGGCATCGGCACGCTGAGCAACAGCGTCGAGGCGCTCGGCAGCGGCGTCTGAAGTCCGAGCCCTGCGTTCCGAGGCCTGCGTCCTGGGACGCTACTGAAACGTGACCCGCTCGACACTCGGCGGGTCCGCGTCCGCGAAGTGTGGATGGACCACGTAGATCTCGCCGTTGACGTCGGCGGCCGTGGTCGCCTGCCCTTCGAAGGTTGCGACTCCGGCGAGCTGCGCCGTCGCCCATTCGTCGCCGCTGGTCAGCGCGATCACGCGGTTCTCCGAGTTGCTGACGATGGCCAGGCGGCCGTCCGCGGTCCAGAGCATGCCGTCGTGTCCCGCCGTCGCCTCCGGGAGCCTCACCCATGTCGTTTCAGTCGGGTCGGCGACGGGCACCTTCCACAGCGTCGTGCCGCCGGCGACCAGCAGATAGCCCGACGCGTGGTAGACGATCCCGTTGAGCCCAAGATCCTCCGTGGGTGAGAATCGATGCAGGACTGAAGCGTTGTAGTCCCCATCGACCTGATAGATCACGTTCATGCGCGTATCGGTGACATAGGCTGTGCCATCGTCCCCGACGGCGACGTCATTGGCAAAATACACCGCGTCAGCAAACGCATCGGTGAGGGAGGCGGCCAGGTCCACCATCGCGATCCGCTCGCCGCTGCTGAGGTCGTAGACGCCCAGTTTCGCCTGACCCGCGCTCTCTCCCTGGAACACCGACGAATCCGAGTTCGCCACCAGCAATCGCCCCCTGGGCTCGTCGGCCTCGATGCCGATGGACGAGACCAGCTCGGCATCGGTGACGATCGTCGTCAGCCGTCCGTCGCCATGGATCTGAAAAATCGAGCCTTCCGCGAGCGATCCGATCAGCAGACGCCCGTTCGTGGTGTCGTATTCCACGCCTTCCGGAATGAAACCACCGCGCTCCGCCACGATCAGCCCCGGGAGCGGTTCGGGCATCGAGGCTGCCGCCTCCGCCTCAGGGTCGGTCGCTGCCGGTTCTGGATCCGAGCCACAACCCGCGCACATGGCAGAGATGACGACGATCGCGGACAAAGCGTTACGCATAGCAAAGGTTCTCCTCAGGGTTACGTTCATCACCGGGTCGTGACCAGCGACGCTATTGAAACACGTCCAGCAGGTGGCTGTACTTCACGACCAGGCTTCGGCCAAATTCCCGCATCGACGTCTCGCTCAGGTCCTGCGTGTCGTTGAGGACGATGAAGAATCCCGTATTCGACGACTGGAGCCACCCGAAGCGCAGGTTCGTCGACCAGACGTCGACCTGACTGTTGTACTGCAGCAGCGCCTGCGTGAACACGCGGGGCGAGAACGAGTACGACACGCGGGTGGCCATCAGGTTCGTGACGAAGTCACCCCCCGGCAGGTTCACGCCGTTGCGCTGCCACTCGACTCGGGTGTTGAATGTCTCGCCCAGACGGCCGGTCACGCCCACCGATGTCGCCCGGCGGGTCCCACCGAAGAATCCACCAAGGGTGAACCGGCTCTGCACCGACAACGGTGCCGCCTGGTTGCTGTTTGCCACGATCACCGCTTCCGTATGGTCGTAGGTGCCGGTCGGTACGACGACACCGGGCGCGATTTCAAACGGCCTGACCACGCCCTCACGTGTGACGTTCATGCCCGTATCGATCTGCGGGCCGGCGCGCCAGACCCAGTGGGTGTCGAGATGCAGGAAGCCGGTCTGCTGGAACCCGCTGAAGTTCCAGAAGGCGTTGTAGAAGGTGTGCGGTCGAATCTCCAGAAAGCCCAAGGGGTTGTCCTGAAGGCGGATCGTGCGGAAGACGAACGCTTCCAGCTTTCGATAGTTCCTCCGCTGCAGGAAGCCGACTTCAGGATTGAAGCCCTCCCCCACCTCGCTGTACCCGCCCCGAAGCCAGAGCTCCTCCGATCGCCATTCGCTGAGGAGACTGAACGCGTGCTCGCGCCCGGTCTCGCCAGGCGTGTCCGTACGGGCAACGTACCCCTGGACGGTGCCGCGCTGGCCGACGCCGAAGCGCGCATCGACGGCGTAGGTCTGACCGTTGTCGTCAGCGTCGGCGAAATCGCCGGTCGCGCGGCGGCTGGTGAACAGTGCGCCCACGCTCGAGCGGTTCGGCAGATCACGACTCAGGCGGACGACGCCGAAGTTGTTGGCTGGCGCGGCCTCGCCGACCCGGCCCGTTTGCATGTTGAGCAGCCCGACGTTCACGCCGCCCACGCGTCCGGTCAGCCGCCCTCCGCCGCGGATCGGGAGCTGGGCCCCATTGCTGCTAATGCCGATGCGCCGGCTGAAGAACAGCTCGACGCTGCCGGGTGAGCCCACCTGGAACTGACCGGCGTTTTCCAGGAAGAACGGCCGCTTTTCGGGGAAGAAGAGATTGAAGCGGTCGAGGTTGATCTGCTGCTGGTCGACCTCGACCTGGGCGAAGTCGGTGTTGGCCGTCAGATCGAGCGTCAGGCTCGGGTTGATGCTCCACTTGGCATCGCCGCCGATATCGAAGCTGCCGTCGACGGCCGCGCCTCCCTGGTCCACGGCGGATCCGAGGAGGTACGGAGAGATCTTGAGATTGCGCTGGGTGGGCACGGCAAGGCCCGTCAGCGTCCCCGCGTCGACCAGCCGATACAGGTTGTACTGCCGGTTCAAGGGTGCCCAGTAGGACACCTCGTTGCGCCGGTTGATGTTGCGCTGGACGTTCAGGCTCCAGGTGTCCTCTCGCGATCGGTACCGCAACGTCCGGAACGGGATCGCAAACTCGGCGCTCCACCCGTAGTCGCCGACCTGGGTGCGGACTTCCCACGCGCCGTCCCAGTTCAGGTTGAAGCCCCCGCCGGCCCCACCCTGCTGCAATCCCGTGGACGGGGCTCCGAATCCGCCCTGGCCCTCGTTGGCGACCTGGCCGTCGTACTCGATGCCGGCCGGGTTCGTGCCGAACACGAATCCGCTCTGCCCGTTGCGAAATGTATCGAGGATGAACTGGATGCTGTCGGTGGCATCCAGCGGCGAGTCGCGACGGCTGTCAGCCGCCACCACCGTGGCTGGCGAGCTGTCGTACAGGACGACACCAACGTAGAGCGTCGTATCGGTATAGGCGATGCGCACCTCGGTCCGCTCCGACGCGGGCACGCCGTCGTCCGGCGTCGTCTGCCAGAAGTTTCCAGCCGGGGCGATCTGATTCCACACGGGATCGCCGAGCACGTCACCGTCGAGCGCGGGCGCTTCGCTGACCTGACTGGCGGTGGCGACCGGACGATCCGCCGGCGGACTCTGGGCCGCGATCCCCGCGCCGGACGCGAGCATCACGATGATGGAGACGCCCAAGAGCGTTCTCATAGATGAGGGGACTACCCGAACAGGCAGAACAGGCATAAGGGCGCTCAGATTATACCGAGGAGATGCGGGGGCAATCACCCGTCGCCACATCACGATTCGCCACTGCCTGGTTCACAGAAAGGACGAGCCGTTCACGACGCCAGTGAAGAGGTACAGAGCCACGACGGCGTTGATGGCCACCAGTGTACGTTCGACTCCGGGCGAGGCCGACTCGCGAAACAGCATGAAGAGCGCGAACACGGGCCGATAGTAGCGCTGCTCGATCAGCCACACCGGTACCAGCGAGAGCACCGCGAATGGATAGATGAGGTAGTGGGCCGGCTGCCGCAACCGGATCACGCAGAGCGCCAGGACGGCGAGCGCAATCGCCACGGTGGTTGCCACGCCCGCAGCGGTCGACGACGTCATGGCCTCGAGCATCGCGTTACGCACGTAGTAGTCCTGCCACTGGGTGTTGCCCGAATGATCCACGCGAAACGTGCCGAAGAAGAGGACGGCACTGCACAGCGGAACCCCGACGAGCACCGCGCGATGCAGACGGACAATTTGAGGCAGCTTGGACACGATCAGCGGCAGGAACATCACGAAGAACAGGACCAGCATGAAGAGCACGTTCTCGGTGTGGAACGCCATGTCGGGGTGATTGTCTCGATCGCCGACCGCGACTCCGCGGTTCACGATCACAAACAGGATGAACAGTCCCGCACCGAGGATGAAGCTCGCGCTGCGCTCGACCAGCCGTCGAAGCGGCTCGGCGACGCTCACGAGCACCGTCCACAGCCCGAGCAGGGCCATCCAGACGATGTAGGTCTGCCGCACCACGACACTCACGATCATCAGCATGCCGGCGGCGTGAAACCGACGCCGCGTCAGTGCCGCGATCGACAGCAGTAGCAACAGCAGCCCGAGGGCGTCCGAGTAGATCAGAAACCAGAAAGGAAACAGCAGAGGAAAGAACGCGAACTGGAGCGTCCGCATCGTGCCGGCGTCCGGCTCGAACGACCTCACGAGCGACCAGAACAGCAGAATCGTGGCGACCGATATCAGCAGGGCAAGGAGTCGGGTGTCCTCCTTCGTCGAGCGTCCGGTCAGCGTGGCGACGGTCGCGGCCATGGCATGGAAGCCGCCGGCCGTGCCCGTGATCGTCCGGTAGTTGCCCGCGATGTAGCGCTCGATCTGGGCCTGGTTTTCCTGCTCGTCGACGCGCAGCTCCATCGTTCTGGCCGCGAGGAAGCAGGCTCCCATCACGGAGGCGACGATCAGGAGGTCAGCCCCTTGCTGCAGCCTCAGCCTGTTGAGCGCCAGCTTATGCAGCGCCAGCCTATGCAGCGCCAGCCTATGCAGCGCCAGCCCATTAACCCTGATGTGACAAAAACTCAGGCGGTGTCGACAGTTTGAGATTGAAAAAGGCCTTCCGTTGTGG
>JAQBVV010000162.1 GCA_027622905.1 Acidobacteriota bacterium | reverse complement strand
CAAATGGTGTCCAAGATCGCCAGTAACGCCCGCCACTCGTGCCGATGCTGCCGCAGTCGGTCCCGCACCTCCCGCGACCGGGCCCCGTGCTTCCAGCGGGCCTTCCGGCACCGCTCCAGCCCCTCAGGGGTCCGCGGCCCGGTGCTGGGACCGCCATGCATGCGACAGCGCGCCCGGCCGCGTATCGCCGGGGCCTGACACGCCGTGCCTCGCCGGGTGCGGGCCCCGCACCGGGGCGCGGTTTGGGGGTTGCCTCGCGGGTTGTTGTTGATCAGGGGCCGGGGTTCACGCTGCATGGGCTCCATCGCCTATTTGCGATCACTCCCCTGGGGCCGGCCCCCCTCCACCCGTCCCGCGACCACGGCCTGGCCGCCCTGTTCGACGTGGACGTGTTGCACCACGACGCGTTGGGTGCCGCCGGTCTTGAGCTTCTGCAGCGTGAGACAGCCGTGCTGATAGACCTCGAACATTCGCGCCGCGGCGTTGGTGAGGCGCGCGAGTTCGACGGGGGGAAAGCGCTGCGGAGAACTGCAGGCGTCGTCCTTCAGGCGAATCAGCAGGTCCATCCCCGCCTCGTGGACCGCGGCCATCTGGTGGCAGAGCATCTTCTCGATCGGACCGTGCGCGTCGGCGGACTGCGCCGCGTCGAGGGCGTTCGTCAAGACGCCGGCTTTCAGCGCCAAATGCGCCCGTTGCGTGGAGGCATCGACGCTGATGACGGTCGGGTTCTCCAGCGTCTCCCGTAGATACAACGCCGCGTTGGTGACCGTGTCGCCTGGCTCCAGGGCGGGCATGACCTCCAGGGCCGCGTCCCCGTGCAGGGCCGTAGGAGCTATCAGGAGCGCTTCTCCGGCCTGCTGGAGCCGTGCGGCTTCCCGAGGGTTCCACTCGTGTTCAAAGTGGTCCAGGGGCCGCCGTGTGGTGAGGGTCTCGGCCTGCTGGAGTTGATGGACCGCGGCTTCCGCGCGCTGGGTCGTGGCTCGCTTCCCTGGCGGTGGTTCCGGTCTGGCAGGCGGCAGTGGTCGGGTTCTCACGCGCATCTCCGAGCGAGGCCGCGTTCGTGAGCGGGGGCGCACAGGTCGTGTCTACAGCGGGCCGCCGTGCTGCCAGAGCGGGGGAGGGCGCGAGACTGGGAGGTCAAGCCGCCACCCACCAGTCCGCCAATCTACAGCGGTTGCGTGCCCCCGCAACCAACATTATTTGCAGCGAGAGGTCGCCCGCTTCTCGCAACCTCTTCGCATGTGGGGCGGCACCCGCCGACATGTTCCCTGTCAGCTCGATCTTCAGCGCGAGCGCCTACTGTTCGAAGAGGCTTCGCGACACGCCAGCCTGTCGAATAATGCTGGTCAGCGTGCCAATCTTGAGTTCGGCATGATCCGGCACCGGCACCGTCGTGGTGGAATTCCCGGAACGTTTCTGCATCACGACATGGCTGCCACGCTGTCGAACAGCCGAGAACCCCTGGGTCTCGAGAATCTGGCACACGTCGCGGCCAGACAGGACGCGCAGTCTACCCAACCTCGACCTCGACGCGAGTGACGAAGACTTCGCTGTGTAGCCGTCGCGCGATTTCCGTCGGATCCGCGGACTCGAAGAAGAGCTCAAGGGCTTCGATGAGGTTGGTCCTCGCAGCCTCGACCGTCGGGCCTTGGCTCGCAATGTCCAGCTCTGGACAAAGAGCCACGTACGTGTCGTCCTCGCGTTCGATGATGGCAGTCAGCTGCCGCATGGACTTCATGGCCTGATGATATCGTCGCTCTGCGCGAATTGTTAGCCCGGAGTCGGGCTTGCTCCTCGGTCTCGCGCAGCCCCGCTCCACAGCATGCAAGTACCGGCGGTTTCACGCTCCCGCAACCAACATCAGGCAATCCCGCCTGTGTCCGGTTCAGGCCGGCAGCCGCGACCGCGCGCCCCGGCCTGGCAGAGGCAACGTCGTCTACCGGCCTGGCGCGCCGCCGGCTGCCTTCGTTCGCTCTCGCCAGCGCAGTGCGTCTCCGACGACCAGCGGCAAGTAGATCCGGACGAGCGGCAAACCCGCCAGCGCCGGCAGGATGTTTCGCGTGACGGTGAGGACCCCGATGGCCGCCGCAGCTCCTGGTGTTGCGTATTGCGACAGCAGCAGGACCAGCGCCACGTCTCGCGTGCCGAGACCGGCGAACGTCAGTGGCAACTGACCGGCCAGCAGCGCAACCCCTGTGAGGCAGGCTGACACGAAGAACGGAATGCTCAAGGACAGCGCGATGGAAAACATCCAGATCTGGATCAAGTGCGTCAGCCACAGGACGAGCGAGAACGCGACGATCCAGCGACGACGCCCCTTCAGCACCCGCAACAGGCCCGGCCAGCCATGCGCGAGATCCCGCAATTTCTGAAGGCGCCTGAACGGCAGGGCTGACGTCAGCAGCCTGGGCACGATGGCGGCCACGCGCCTGGACAGAATCAGCACTCCGCAGACCGCGGCCAGTGCTCCGATCGCCAGCCAGAGTACTGACGGCACGTTGGGCACATCCGGTCGCCCGATGAGCCATCCCACCGCACACCAGGACAGCAGGCCGAACAGATCGCAGAGTCGCTCGTAGACGATGATGGAGACTGCAACACCGGAGGACGTATCACTCCCCTTCGCGACCCGGTAGCTCTTGATGAGGTCGCCGGCCTTGGCCGGCATGAAGGCGTTGAGAGACGACGCCGTCAGGGTCAGTCGAAGCGCCTCGCCGACCCCCGGCAGCGTCCCGGCCGGAGCCACCCAGTAGAACCGAAAGGCCCTCAGGATGGTGATCGGCACGATCATGCCGATCGAAATGGCCAGCCACAGTCTGTCGGCCCCAAGGAGCGCCAGCCCGACCGACTGGAAGTCGATGCTGCGATACAGCGCAACGAGCAGCGCGCCGCTCACCGCGACACCGAGGAGTCCTGCCCCCGGCCGCTTCCAGCTCACCTGAAGTGTTCCCGTGACACGGCGTCTTCGACTAACCGGAGGATCGCGTCCCGCACCTCGGCAGCCACCTCCTCCGGTGGGCGAAGGTACGAGGCGTCGTACTGCCGAAAGCGCGTGGCCCAGGAGCCTGAGAAGAACTCCGCGAGGGCTGCGGACTGGACATCCCTGATCGACCGCACCGGCGGATACACGATGCCATTGGCGGCGAACCCGTATTGATCAGCATGGCTCTTCGGGTAGAGCCCCAGACCGGACACGGCCACGGTCGGCGTCCCGAGCTTGAGCACCTGCAAGTGCACGTTACTGTTCTCATCCGCCACGACCCAGTCGCATTGCCGCGTGACCTCTTCCAGCGTCGCGGTCCTCGGGGACTCAACGACACCGGTGCAGTCGTCAACGTGGCTGGCCAGATGCGGGGCCTGGAGCATGCTGGGGTGCCAGCGCATGATGATCCGGCTGGCCCCGAAGTGCTGGCGACAGTCGTCAATCGCCGCGATCAAGGCAGGCCACGCGATCGCCTTCGGCGTGAAGATGCCGATGGTGGGGCGCGCACGGCTGAATCGACTCGCGTCGAGCGCACCCGACTCCCCCTCGATCCCGGCAAGGATGACCTCGCCCCGGATTGGCCCCTTCCGCCGACGAGCGTTCACCGCCGCCTCACCCTCGAGAATCGACAGACTGAAATCGAGCGGGGGCGACAGCGGCGTGGGATACGCATGCGAGACGAACACCCGCGGAATCCCGAGCGCCCGAGCCGCACCGTCAAAGCCCACCTCCTCCGGGTTCGAATCGCTCGAAACGAGAACGGCCCCCGGCCTGTCCGCGCTGAGCATCGCCATCGCGCGCCCGTACCAGGCAATGGCACCGGCCGCGCGGCACGACACCAGGAATCCATGCCGCCGGTCTATGCCACCCATCACGCGCACCGTCCTGCTCAGCCGGCGCCGTGACAGGCACAACGCGACGCCGGCCAGGATCGAGCCATTGATCAGCGTCCCGGGGCCCGTGCGGACCCAGCCGCATTCAGCCGCGCCGAGCCACGACACGATGCGCGCGACCTGTCGTCGGGCGTTCTGGTGTTTCGCCAGAACGATCACGCGCGCGCGCCTATTGCGAGCCGGTGCGATGGTGAGCAGTGCCGCCAGGCCATAGCACGACACCAGCACCGCCCCGGCCCAAGTGCCACGGAGTCGCAGGTGCACTCCGTATACGAGCCGGACGACCGGTTGAGCCTCCATCAGGTTTGCAAACAGGATCTGCCGCGCTGGATCCGAGTCTGCCCGGATCACCGTCCGCACGACGCGCAGGAGCCGCGAGTTCACGCTAGTGGCCTGTCCCCGTCATGTCTCACGTGTCTTTCGGGCGGGGCATCCCGTCTACCGGCGTTGCTCCTTCCTCGAATAGGGCCACTATGCTCGGTCGTCGCGCCTGGCCAGCCGGGCGCCGCGCTCCAACATCCACTTCACACATGACGGGGACAGGCCACTAGTCAATCCTTAGCGGCACGAACTGATCATCCAGAACGACCCGCCAGAAGGCATAGTGCGCTGAGATGAGCAGTACGGCCGCGATCTTCGTTCGCTTTGGATCGTGCGCGCACACCCACGCCAGTGCGTAGATTGCGGGAAAGCCTGCCACGACAAGATCGATCCCTCCGCCAATGCCCTCGAAGGGCCAACGGAGCACCAGAAACGCGATCGAGGGCGGAATGTACCACAGGAGGGTGCGCACTTCGTAGGCGTACTGCCGCCACATCGACAGCGCCACGGCCAGCAGCGGCACACCGACAACCCAGGCGCTCATCAGAATGTCTCGAACGCCCGTCGCGCTCAGCATCGCCGCGCTGACGCGCCGCTCGCGTACCTCGTCGACCAACCAGGGACGCCACGAACTGAACGTCTCGGGACTGGGCTCGATTCGAAGATTCAACACGACCGCGTAGATGAGTATCCATCCAAGATATGCCGTCGTGCCCCACGCGAGTGCGCGCAGGACACGTTCGACGCGAACTCCGAGTCGGCCGGGCGCACCACCCGCCACGAGCCACGTCCCGGCCAGGGCCACCAACCCGGATCCATGCAAGGCCGCGCCGAGGCCCGCCAGCACGCTACCAGCCTCAAGACGCGACCCGCCGGCCCTCAGTCCCCTGAACAGCAGCGGAAACGCCGCGCCGCTCAGCGGGAGATAGCCGAACTCCCGCCAGCCGAAGTACATGAGCGCCGCCGGGGCCAGCAACACCAGACCTAGGTAGCGGACCACAACAACCGACCACCGCTCCATGACGCCGACCGCCAGGGCTCCCAGCAGAAACCAGGCCGTGGCGGCTCGGCTCAACTCCACCACCGCACGTTCCGGCGCCGCGTCGGTCGGCTCCAGTCGGCTGTACACCTGCAACAACAGCGTCTGTGACAGGTGCTTCTCGAAGCGCACCCTCCCGCCGAACCAGCTCTCGAAGTCCGCCCGACTCCGGACGTGATCGGCAGATCCACCCATCGTCACCGTTGACGGGCTGAACGGAATCGTCACCGCCAGCGTCCCGACGAGCAGCAACACCGCGACGGTCACGTTCCGCCTCGCACCGGCCTTCAGCGCGCGCGCGGCCCAGAGCAGGAGGCCGCCAGCCAGCACGAGCCACAGGCTCCGGCGCAATGGCCGCAGCTCCGATGGTCGGTCGACCACGTCACTGAGCGGGTACCACACCGAGATCTGCACGTCGCGACCACCGACGCTCATCGTGTCGCGATCGATATAGGCGGTGTCCTCGACGGCAACATTCCCGACAAGCGCGCGGATGTTCTCTTGCGAGCGGTCGCCCAGTTCGTATCGCCACGTCCGACCGTCCGGGACGCCACGTCGCAGATCGTGCTCGCGTTCCAGTGCCTCGCGATCGCCCGCGCTGACGCCCTCTTCCCAGCGGACATGGACCCGCGGCCCCGTGACCGTCACGTCGACGCACATCGCGAGCGCGACGATCACACCGAGCACGCCCCACGCCCACACGTGTCGACGCGAACCGCCGCGGTGAGTACCACCGGAAGACTGTTCCTGATGCAGGGTCATCACCGTTCTTGCCGCTCGGGGTACCGGCGCCGCCGCGACCGCGGCCAGGCACCGGCCTCACCATCCCTCGCGCGCGCAGAGATTGTCTCATCGCGGCCGACACCCATGACAAAAAACTCACCAGCCCACGCCAGCCTCGCCTTTCGCGCCACGTGTATCGATCGTGGGACCTGCCACGAGCTGCATCGAATTCGTCTACACTGCATGCCGATGGCCGGATACCCTCGGAGACGACTCTGATCGATCGATGACCGAGCCATCCGACACACACGTGGACACGAAGGATGCGGTGCCGACCGTCGCCCTCGACTACCCTGCGGCAGCCATCCGGCTTGTCGCGACCAGTGACGCGGAGCGGCAGATCCGATCGCGGGCCTGCCACAAGGAGCCGTGGACGGTGCGCTGGATCGAGGCTGAACTCGGCGCTGGCGGTGTCTTCTATGATGTCGGCGCCAACGTCGGCGCCTACTCGCTGATCGCCGCGATGCAGCCGACGCCGCCCGCTGTCTTTGCCTTCGAGCCGGGATTTCGGACCTTTTCGAGCCTCTGCGACAACGTGCACCTGAACGGCTGCGCCGCCGCGATCACGCCCGTGCCGCTGGCACTCGCCGGACAGAGCGGTCTCCGCCGGTTCCGCTTCCGAACGCTCGAGGCTGGTCAGAGCCGCCATCGCCTCGCGCCGGCGCCAGACCAGCGGTGGAAGGGCCTGACCCAGCACGTGCCCGTCGTGTCACTCGACGATCTCGTCACGCTGTGCGCCCTGCCGTTGCCGACACATCTCAAGCTCGATGTCGACGGTGCCGAACTCGAGGTACTGCAGGGCGCGACGACCACGCTCCGGCATGCAGGTCTGGAATCGCTGCTTGTGGAGATCGACGAGGATCTCTGGGAGCCGGTCCTGACGTTACTCGACCATGCGGGTTTCACGCTGCGGGAGCAGCATCAGCGTAAGCCCACGGCTCCACGCTACGCGATCCTCGACCGACGCGGCCGGTCGCCACGGCCGTGACGCTGTGCCAGCCGCGTGCCCTGGCGGCGCGGGAACCGCGTGCCCCGGCGGCGCGCGGGCCGCGTCCAGGGTGTCGTCGCTGACGCATCGGGCACGCTGACCTCCGCTTC
>JAQBVV010000161.1 GCA_027622905.1 Acidobacteriota bacterium | reverse complement strand
CCAGCTCGTTGACGGCCCACCATGAGAGATCGATGACTTCTTCATCCGATAGATCACTGAAATTCGTGCGGACGCTCTCGCCCTGTTCACCAAGGAGCAGGAGATACCGTTCGATCATGTCCTCGTCTGCTGGCCCCACCTCGCCGGTCACCGCTTTTGTGATGAGGCCCCGCTCAAGAGCCAGCTGCCAGAATGCCGTCCCAGGGTAGGCTGTCGTGAAGAAGAAGACCTCGGGGTTGAGGCCGACGCGACGGCAGAAGTCCACTGTCTCACGAACGGTGTCCGCAGTCTCTCCGGGCGAACCGACCATGAACGAGCAGTCGGCATATCCCATAACCCGCTGTGTTTCGCGGATCGCGATCTCCATTTTCTCGAGCGTCTGGCCGCTCTTGTCGATGTTCTTGAGCACCGTCGGGCTACCGGATTCGACCCCGTACCCAGCTTGACGCATCCCCACCTCGAACGCCTGCTCCAACATGTGAGGACGCCCTTCCCGCCTCCCCCGCAGCACGTCATCCGCGATGATGTTTGTCCGGCAGGTCCCGCCCCACGTCACGCTGAACCCGGTCCGGTCGCGGCGCTCACGCAACTCTGCGCACAACTGCAGCGCCCAGCGATAGTCGGTCATCAGGAGATCGTCGATGAAGTGTATGTAACTAGCTGCGTATCTCTCATGGAGATACTGCATCTCATCGACCACCTCGGCGGGACTTCTCAGACGATACTGGGCCCCGAGATACGCGGCATAGCAGTAGTCACACGCTTTACCGGCGTAGGGACATCCCCGCGACGCGATCATCGAGACACTGAACTGACCAGGCGAGGTAGCCGCGCCGTCTTTCCACTTGCTGCTCCAGTTCAGATGGCCGACGGGATTGCGCTTGTAGACTTCGTCCTCCGGCCAACGGCTCCGATCGGGCCATGGCAGGTGGTCGAGGCCCCGCTGCCGCGCCTGAACCGACGGACGAAGGCCGTTGTTGCGGACATCGAACTCACCTGACCGGATCTCATGGCGGTAGGCCGTGCCCTTGACTCCCTCAAGGGAGACGCCTCGTTCGAGGCAGTGCAGCACCTCGGAGAAAGTGATCTCACCCTCCTCCTGGACTGCAACGTCGATCGGCAGGCGGCGCACCATGAACTCTGGCATCGACGACGCAACGCCGCCGCCAAGCACAATCGGCACGTCTGGACACGCGCGCTTACATATCCGGGTAATCGCTCGTATGCGACTGTACTGCGTGATGATGCCCCCTATTCCAATCACGTCAGGCTCGTATCGCCGAAGACCATCGAGCACCCGTTCCTCGATCCACCGAGCGAAATCATCAGCCGGCTGGGTGACCGGTTCGCGACGGTCAGCGTTGAGGTCCAGGACCTTAACTTCATGGCCATCCATCACCGCAACAGACGCGACGTAGCCTTGACCGATCGGCATGATGTTCGGGTACGACCACTCGCGAATCGGCGGATTGATCAGCAGTACACGCAAGGCCCCCTTTCTGCGCGGAAATCCTGCAAGCGACGCGTCGGTTGTCACACGCGGCCACGCTTTGCTGCGGATCTCTCCCCCCATAGCGAACCGTTCGAAGAACCGTGTGGGTGCTGAATCCGGTGACTCGGGCGCGGCCGGAGCCAATGGGAAGATCGTTGGTGTGTCTGTCATAAGGACTTCTGCAGGGCAAAGTACGTGAGTACCTTCCGAACCGCGGTTACCACGTCATCGATATCACTGGTGCTCATTCCACCAAATATTGGAAGGCTCATCAGCTGCCGGCCAGCCGCCTCGGCGTTCCAACGGGCGCCGACGCCCCCGAAGCGTTCTTGATAGTAGGGGTGATCGTAGACGAGTGAATAGTGGACGTTCACACCCAACCCCTCGGCTCGAAGCGCGCGGCACACATCATCACGGTCGATTGGTGGAACGATACGAACAGGATAGAGATGCCAGGCCGATTCGACATCCGTTTCCACAGTCGGCAGACGCAGGCACGGCACGTCCGCCAGCTCAGCGGCATACCGAGCGGCGATCGCCTGTCGGCACGCGATGTTTGCCTCCAGGCGCGGCAACTGGGACAAGCCCAGCGCGCATCCGATATCGCTCAGTCGATAGTTGTAGCCAAGGGCGACCATCTGATAACGCCACTCGCCGGCATTCTGGCGCTCTCGTGCGCCCGTGGTGATCCCATGGTTTCGAAACAAGCGAAGGCGCTCGGCAAGGCCGGAGTCATTCGTGGTCACGGCACCACCCTCGCCGGTCGTGATGTGTTTCACCGGATGGAAACTGAACGTGGTCATATGGCTCACTGCCCCCACCCGGCGCTTTCGGTACGTCGCTCCGAGCGCCTGGGCAGCATCTTCGATAATCACGAGGCGGTGCCGCTCGGCGAGTTCCATGAAGGCGTCCAGCTCGGCCGGATGACCAGCGTAGTCCACAGGCACAATGGCCTTTGTCCGGGAGGTGATCCGGTCAGCAGCATCCTTCGGATCGAGCGTCAGCGTGTCCTCGAGCACGTCGCCAAAGACCGGCGTCGCGCCCTGATAGAGAAGGCAGTTCGCTGTCGCGCAAAAGGTCAGGGGCGTCGTGATCGCCTCATCGCCAGTGCCAATGCCTGCCGCAAAGACGGCTGCGTGAAGCGCAGCCGTTCCCGAACTGAAACAAACCGCGTGAGAGGCACCAACGGCCTCGGCGAGCGCTCCCTCAAACTCCTCCACTCTTGGCCCGGTCGTGATCCAATCCGACCGCAGCGCCTCAACAACTGCCGTGATGTCCTCTTCGACGATCGTCTGCCGCCCGTATGGCAACAACCGGTCGCGGACCGGCACGCCGCCGTTGATCGCGAGCGACTGTTGATCGCCTGTCACGCGGGGATCAGTTTTCGCAAGGCCTCGACATCCAGCCAGCGATCGTTACGGTCACTGCTGAAGCGAAACCCGCGATCAACGGCAGTGGCGTTCACCCAGTGATCGACGTTATACCAGGGATGCAAGGGTTTGATCACGTACGCGTGGTCCAGCGAGACCGTATGATGCGCCTCATCCTCTGACACCAGCACCTCATGCACTTTTTCTCCAGGTCGGATACCGGTGAACGTCACCTTACAGCCTGGAGCGACCGCCGCGACCAGATCCATGACACGCATGCTTGGAATCTTCGGGACAAACACTTCGCCCCCATGCATGAGCCCGAGGCATTCCAGGACGAAATTCACACCCTGTTGCAACGTCATCCAGAATCTGGTCATGCGTTCATCGGTCACACTGACGGTGCCACTCGCCCGCTGTTCGAGAAACAACGGAACCACGCTGCCGCGACTGCCGACCACGTTGCCATATCGGGCACAGCTGAAGCGGGTGCCGTTCTCGCCAGCGTAGGCATTGCCCTGCACAAACAGCTTCTCCGCACATAGCTTCGTCGCGCCGTAGAGATTGATAGGATTCGTCGCTTTGTCCGTACTGATGGCCAGCACCTTGGGCACACCGGCATCAATCGCCGCCTCTATGACATTGGCAGCGCCCACCACGTTGGTCTTGACTGCTTCGAAGGGATTGTATTCGCACGCCGGAACCTGTTTCATCGCCGCTGCATGCACGACCACATCGACGCCGCGCATCGCGCGCCGCAAGCGATCCACGTCTCGCACGTCACCGATGAAATACCGCATGTGCGGGCTGTCGAACTTGCGCTGCATCTCCGACTGCTTCAGTTCGTCCCGACTGAACACAATGAGCTTTCGTGGCGTGAACCGCTGCAGCACAACCTCAGCGAACTTGTGGCCGAACGATCCACTGCCGCCGGTTACAAGAATGACTTTACCGTCCAGTTTCATACCCGCGTCCACTAACAAGAAACCACCTGACTCCGGTGACATTGGCGCACCGGACCTCGACTGCCCCGATTCAACTACTGCTTCTCCGCGACCAGATATCGACGGCTTGGGCCTGCCTCGATGCAGGTCGACGCATAGGCGTGCGCCTGGCAGATCTCGTCGGCCGCCCTGGTCACACCAGGATACGCCGCGGAGTAGTCGTCAAACACCAGCATGTCACCCTCACGTTGCCTTCCTTGAATGGCAGCGTATTCGGCCATCACGTGATCGTAGGTGTGCACGCTGTCCAGAAAGGCGAAATGCACCCGAGGAAACACAGTATCGCGAAGTCGCCGCGTGTCCCCTTGGTGAAACACGATGTACCGTTCGATGAGTTTCGCGTAATCGCTCAAGAGATCGGCGCGAGTGCGAGGCCCCTCGGCATCGTGATAACAGTTCCAATACATCACGTCCTCGTGAGGCAACACGTCGAACGACACGATCTTGCCAGACGCTCCTGCATCTGAAAGCGCCCGCGCCATGCACAGCGTGGAGAACCCACGAGCCGTCCCGGTTTCCACAATATTCAGGTGCTCGTGCCGTCGATCCCGCATGTACCGCCGGAGAGCGGCGTACAACACGCGACCGTGCTGGTAGCACAGGTCCGAGCGCTTGATAACCACCTGTGTCCGAAGCGCCAGGTCGTCAAGCCATTCGCGGTCGATGGCGGCTCCCTGCTCACGCTCGTACGCGTCGATCACTGGGTACGTCTTTGATCTGACCTCTTCCCACAGACGCAGGTAGTCTTCCCTGGAACCCAATGGGGACGCGCACAGCGGCGCCGATGAGTCGCTCCCGCGCAATACCCGCGCCAGCCGACGCAATCCCAACATCTAGAGAACGCGCGCGCTCACCTGGCCCCCGACAGGTGGCAACAAGACTCTGGAGACACCGCCGATCGATGCCGTAGTGCGCGACGATGCAGCAAAGGGATCCGCGACAGGCGCCGTCAGTCCGACCAGTCTCTTCATTTCGTACCACAGCCGGGCCAGCGGCATCTGCAGTTCCGCACGGAGCGGACTGGGAATCGTGGGCATCGTCGCCCCAGTCACAATATCCGCATACATCACGCCATCAACATCAAGACCACGCACATGCGCGGGAACGAGTTCAGGATGTCCCGCCAGGTCATCCATCGTCGCCAGTTCCCCTGCCCGGAGACGAAAGATCACCTTGTTGAACATGTCGAACACACGCCACTGTCCATCCACGAGCGCGAACGACAGGATGATCCCTGGCCCGCTCGGTTCAGCAGCACGCACCTTGGCCCAGAACGTCGGCACGCCCGAGTATGTCGCCAGCGTGGCGAATACGTCGGCCTGCTGGTCAGTGACACCGTGCCCTCTGATGATGATGTGCAGGATATGGTCGTCGACAACCGGCCAGCCCTCGGGCGTATCCATGATCCGTCGCTCCGTCCATTCAAAGATCTTCAGAACGCGATCGGTGTCTGACACCGCATCGCGGGTCACTTCCTCTGAGATCTGGCTGTACTGAACGGACCTGTCGATAAACTGGAACGCCTTGAGGTACAGCGGAAGCCGATGAGTCGACACCTCGAAGTTGAGGCCCTGTTGCGTCGTTACCTCCATCGTGGCAACACCGATGACGGCTGCAACGACCACACCGGTGACGACCCACCACAACCGTGGGAACTTCCGTCTCGTCTTGACGAGTGCTGTCAACCCTCTTCGTCTATTTCAGGCCCGCTAGACCGCGCAGGCCGTTCTGGTGACGAACAACCCAGCCAAAGGGCGCAGTCAGCCCCGCAGCAACACCTGTCTGCAGCAGAGCGAAGGCCACGTGCTCGACGACGCCGGATCGACGAGCTTTGATCCCAGCCATGGCACGGCCATACTGCTCGCCTGTCAGCCGATAATCCATGATCTCAAACAGCGTGCGTGCATGCTGCGGATCGGGGTCGTCGCGCCGCCCGAAATGCAGCGCGACCTCATAGCAGAGCGCCCAGAACAGGTACCGGTGTAGGCTGGCGCGCCACTGACCTACCATCTCCGCATGGGCGGGCCACCTGCGGAAGTGGTCATCACAGTAGTCACCGATGTTCTTTTCGTAGTCTTGAGCGATCTCGACGATCGGCCGCAGGCTCAGCGACTCGGCATTCTGGCGCCAGCTTGAGAGACTCTCGTGAATGTGGCCGATGTCCCACTCCTCCGCAATCTGAAACCAGATTGGAAAGTCGCCAAACCCGATCGGTGCCTCGAGCTTGAAACGCGCCGACCCAAGGGCGGCCATGCGGATGGTGCCTCCTGGAATCCCTATTGACGACCGCCCGGAGCGAATGGTCCTGGAGATGTAGTCCAGGCCAGGGGTCACCGAGGGTCCGTCGAACGTACGCACCCCCAGCTGGTTCCCCTCGTCGTCGAGCAGGTCCCAATCTGAACCAAGAAGACCGACGCGCGGATGGTTCTGCATGAAGGCCACGTGCTTGCTCACGAAACGGCTGTCGCGTCTGTCGTGGTCATGGAAGAAGCACAGGAACTCACCCCGCGCCTCATCCATGCAGAAATTGTGGTTCCCGTGCAGTCCGATATTGCGATCCTGCCGGATGTACCGGATACGGGAATCCGCAGCCGCAGCGGCCCGGCAGACTTCTTCGGTGTTGTCCGATGAGCAGTTGTCACTGATGAGAATCTCAATCGGTGCGTAGTCCTGGCCGCAGATATTCTTCAAGCTCTCGCGCAGAATCGAGGCACGATTCCGCGTCGGAACACCGATCGATACCAGGGGACTACCGGACACGGCCTCTCAAGCTCCGCACTGTGCGTGAGGTCTCCCACGCCGCGACTACGACATGGGGCAGGCAGATACACACGAGGGACATCGGAAGGATCACGATCCAGCCCAGCCCCGCGACGGGAGGCCTGAGCAGGTCATGGAATCCAACAAGCAGGACATGGACCGTGGCGGCGCTGAAGACCAGACAGCCAGCCAGTCGAACCCGCGGCGCAGCGTCCGGTGGCAGACCTCGGTACAACGCCACGACACGGGCCACGATGGCAGAGTTTCCAAACGCCGTAACGACCACGTTGAAGCTGCGCTCGAGGGCACGCAGCACGAGGCTGTCTCCGACCGTCGCGACGACAGCCGCATAGCGCCAGGCTATCCGGTGTCCGTGGGACTCCGCGTCAGGAGCAAGTGACCGATTCACGTCAGCGAGTGTCCAACGTTCTCGCGGGGCCGATGGCAATGATGCGGCCGCACAGCACACTGGTACGATGACTCACGGTGAGGACATCACCCG
>JAQBVV010000160.1 GCA_027622905.1 Acidobacteriota bacterium | reverse complement strand
AGCGCCGTGCATGTGCGCTCGAACTCGTTCATCAAGCCAGGCGTGGCCGCCGCCCTCGCCGCCGCGACGTGGCGCAGGCCCTCGGTCGATGTCTCCCACTGGCTGTCGGTCGGATACCGGGGGGGTTGGTTTCCTTGCTGGGCGGCGCCCGGCAGGTCAGCGATCAGGATCGCGCACGCAGCGACAACGACTCCGGCCAATAGTCTCTTCAGCATTGGTTCTCCTCGTTCCAGTCAAACGCCCGACAGCGACATGCGCCCGGGCTCTGGCACCGCGCGAGATGTCGGTAGCCGATCCGCACGGCCTCATCATAGTCCGCTGCGGCGTCGGCTTCAATGCGCCTGCAGAAGGCGTCCTGCAGAAGGCGCCGGACGAGGTACTATGCTCACGGCACGCAGCGGGGATCGACCCCCAGGCGGCGGGGTTCGCAACTCCTGCGGGCCCGGATACCAGGAGACCGGGACCATGACATCCTCAGACACGGCGGGGTCAGGGCGGCTCCCGGGCGGACCGGACATCGCGCGCCGGTCCGACCGGTCTCTGCTGGCCATGCGCGGCGTGTCGAAGCACCTCGGCGGCACGCAGGCGCTCATCGAGGCCGATCTCGACGTCAGCGCCGGCGAGATCGTCGCGCTGCTTGGCGAAAACGGCGCCGGCAAGTCGACGCTGATCAAGGTCCTCGCCGGCATCCATGCCCTCGACGCCGGCAGCGTGCGCTACCGCGACCGCAACGTGACCAGCGGATTTCGGCGCCTCCCTATCGCCTTCATTCATCAGGATCTCGGGTTAATCGACTGGATGACGGTGGCCGAGAACATCTCCCTCATGCTGGGATTTCCCCGGCGCTTTGGCCTGATCGACTGGCGTGCGGCCCTGGCGCGTGCCGAGCGCGCACTCGACATCGTCGGCGCGGACATCGATCCCGATCGACGCGTGCACAGCCTGACGCGCACCGAGAAATCGCTCGTAGCCATCGCCCGCGCGCTGGCGGCCGACGCCGAACTGCTCGTGCTCGACGAACCAACGGCGAGCCTGCCGGCCAACGAAGTCGCCCGACTGTTTGCGGCGCTTCGGCGGCTGCGAGCGCGCGGCGTCGGCATGATCTACGTCTCGCACAGGCTCGACGAGGTCTTCGACATCGCGGATCGCATGGTGGTCCTCCGAGACGGGCGTGTCGTCGGTGAGCGCATCGTCAGCGAGACCACCACGGAGGAAGTTATCCTGCTCATCGTAGGCCGCGAGCCGTCGCAGGTGTTCATGCGGCCGGCACGCCAGCAAGGATCGGCCCGGCTCATCTTCGAGCGAACGTGCATCGATGGCGCGAACCCGCTGGACTGCCGCGTGCAAGCGGGCGAGGTGGTCGGCCTTATCGGCCTGCGCGGCGCCGGCCAGGAAACCGTCGGCCGCGCGCTGTTCGGGCTTGCGCCGGTGACCGGCGGGCGGATCCTGCTCGACGGACAGCCGATCACCGTGCGGTCTCCGCGCGCCGCCATCGGTCTCGGCATCAACCTCGTCTGCGCCGATCGCATCGCGGAGTCAATCGTGCCAGGACTGTGCGTGCGCGAGAACCTGTTCCTCAACCCGGTGTCGGCTGGCCTCAACCCCGCCGCGTATCTCAGACCGCGCCACGAGTCGCGCGCCGCCCTCGCACTCGGCGAGCGCATCGGACTGCGGCCCAATGATCCCGCGCTCCCAATCGAGTGGCTGTCAGGCGGCAATCAGCAGAAGGTCGTCATCGGCCGCTGGCTGCAACTCGGCGCAAAGGTCTACGTCTTCGAGGACCCCACGGCCGGCGTGGACGTTGGCGCCAAGGCTGAGATCTACCGCTTGTTCGACGTCGTCCTCAAAGCCGGTGCCACGATTCTCATCGTCTCAACCGACTTCGAAGAAGTCGCGCACGTGTGTCACCGGGCGCTGGTGTTCCAACGCGGAGAAGTCGTCGCGGAATTGTCGGGCGGCGAGCTGTGCGCCGAAAATCTGCTCGCGGCCGCGGCGAGCCAAACGCAACGGGATCATGCCTTCTCTTAAGTCGAACGCGCTCGAGCCGACGCGGTCCGATCTGGCCGGGCTCAGCCGAGGTCAGGCGATCGTCCGCGTGCTGCCGATCTACGGCCTGCCCATTCTGACGGTGCTGTTGATCGGCTTCTTCTCGTATCTGCTTCCCGAGTCGTTCCCCACCGCGATCAACGCGCGATCGATTCTGAGCGACAAGTCCATCATCGCGCTGTTGTCGCTGGCGGCGATGGTGCCGATGATCGCCGGGCGCATCGACCTCACGATCGGCTTCGGGATCGTGATGTGGCACATCCTCGCGATCAGCCTCCAGGTGCAGTACGAGTTGTCGTGGCCGCTTGCGTGCCTCATCGTCATCCTGGCCGGGGGGGGCGCGGGCCTGCTCAACGGCATCCTCGTCGAGATCGCGCAGATCGACTCGTTCATCGCGACGCTGGGCACCGGCACGATCCTCTATGCGCTGGCCCTGTGGCACACCGACGGGCGCCAAGTGATCGGCCTGCTGCCGGACGGCTTCATCGAGGTCAACGCGATGTCGCTCTTCAGCGTGCCGATGCCGGCCGTCTACGCGCTGGGGCTGGCGGTCGCGCTGTGGATCATCACCGAGAGAATGCCGATTGGCCGCCACATGTACGCAATCGGCGCCAACGAGAAGGCAGCCGCGCTGAACGGCATTCCGGTTCGCGGCTATATCATCGGCGTGTTCGTCGCGTCGGGGCTGATCGTGGGATTCACGGGCTGCGTCCTCGCGTCGAAGTTGCAGATCGGGCAGGCCAACGTCGGCCTCGACTACCTCCTGCCCGCGCTGGTCGGCACGTTCCTTGGTTCGACGACGATTCGGCCCGGGCGGGTTAATGTCTGGGGTACGGTCGTGGGCGTGCTGATTCTCGCGGTCGGGATCTCGGGTATTCAGCAGCTCGGCGGCGCCTTCTTCGTGGAGCCGCTGTTCAACGGCGTGACGCTGCTCGTGGCGATCGCGCTCGCAGGCTTCGCGCAGCGAAGGCGCTCGGTCGTGCGCGCGCCGTCAACGACGAATTCGGAGACCACCGGCGCGTCGGGTACCTCGTCACATACGGAGGATGGAGATGGTGAAGCATCGCAGTCTGGTTAGCCTGTTGACGATCGCCGCGGCGATCGCCGCAGTCTGGGTCGCTCCGGCCCGCGCGCAGGACGCCTACTTGGAGATGGCGCGGGAGTTTGTCGCCAGGGTGACCGCGCCCGGCGCGCCGTGGACGGGTCCAACGACCGGTCCGAGCGCCGAAGCCGGAAAGGTCGTCATCTATGTCTCCTCTGACCAGCGCAATGGTGGGCCTCAGGGCGCCGGCGACGGAGCGCGCGAGGCGGCGGAGGTGATGGGGTGGGAGCTTCGTGTCCTCGATGGACAGGGATCCGTGCAGGGTCGGACATCGGCGCTCAACCAGGCGATCGCGTTGAATCCCGACGGCATCATTCTCGGCAACGTCGACACGCTCGAACAGGCACCCGCCATCAGGAGAGCTGCCGAAGCGGGCATCGCGCTGGTCGGGTGGCACGCCGCCAGCAGTCCGGGCCCGGTGACCGATCCGCCGGTCTTCACCAATGTCACGACCGACCCGGTCGAAGTGGCCAAGGCCGCGGCGCTCTATGCGGTGGTCGACTCCGACGGGAAGGCCGGCGTGATCCTCTTCACCGACAGCATCACCACGATCTCAACCGCCAAGACCAACACGATGGCCGAGACCATCAGGGCATGCGCGGGCTGCCGCGTGATCACGATCGAAGACACGCCGATGGGCGATCTCGCCAACCGGATGTCGAGCCTGACCACGGCGCTGCTGGCCAGGCACCGTGCTGGCTGGACTCACGCAATCGCCGTCAACGACCTCTACTTCGATTTTTCCGCGCCGTCGCTGCAGTCGGCCGGTGTCAATCCGGCAAACGGCTTTCCGCGACAGATCTCCGCTGGTGATGGATCGGCAACCGCGTTCCAGCGCATCCGCCAACGACGATTTCAGATTGCCACGGTCGCCGAGCCGCTGCATCTGCAGGGCTGGATGACAATCGACGAGATGAACCGCGCCTTCGCCGGGGAGCCGCCGAGCGAATTCGTCCCGCCGCCGCATCTGTTCAACGCCGAGAACCTCGGTCGCGACGGCGGCCCCAACAACATGTACGAGCCCGAGAACGGCTACAAGGACATCTACAGAAAGATCTGGGGGAAGTAGGTAGCCGCCTTCCCTGGATCCTCGTGCGCGACACCGTTGAGGGCTACGCCGCGAAGTAGTCCGGCGCGTTGCCGGGGGACCACTTGATGTTGCAGCCGATGCTGGGCCGCTGGGTCTCCGGGGCTGGCTTACCGGCAAGCACGGCATCGGTGGCCGCCCGAAGCTCGGCACCGGTCACGGGCACGTCCTTCTTGGGTCGGCTGTCATCGAACTGGCCGCGGTAGGCAAGCTTTCCGGCACCGTCGAACAGGAAGAAGTCGGGCGTGCAGGCCGCGCGGAACGCCTTGGCCGCCTCCTGCTTCTCGTCGAACAGGTACGGGAAGTTGTAGCCGACCTCCGTGGCCTCCTCCTTCATGCCTCCCGGCCCGTCTTCGGGAAACTCGACGGTGTCGTTCGACGCGATCGCGACGACCTTCAGGCCTTTGGCCTCGTACTCCTTCGTGAACCGCGTGAACTCCTGCCGGATATGCCGCACGAACGGGCAGTGATTGCAGATGAAGGCGACAAGCAGCGCCCGAGCGCCCTTGAAATCAGCGTCGGAGACCGTGCGGCCGCTGAAGTCGGGCAGCGAAAATGACGGGAGCGGGGTCCCCAGGTCCAGCATCTGAGACGGTGTTTCTGGCATGAATTCTCCTCGTTTACGTGAACGCCGATTATAGCGCACGGCGACATCCGTCCAGGGGGCATGGCGCGCCCCGGACCCTTCGGATATAGTGCGGGGCCAGATGAGGGAGGTGCCATGAAGCACGTGTTCAAGCTGGACGATGGGCGTATCGAGCCGATCCAGGACTTGATGAAATCCGACAAGGAGTTTGCGCTGCGCCGCATCCTCGTCGACGAGAAGATGGGCGGTGCGGAGCACGTGACGTTCGGCTACGCTCGGTTCGACCCGAGGACCTCGTATCACAAGAAGCACGCTCACCCCCACGCGGAGGAAGTCTTCTACGTGATCGCGGGGAAGGGTATCGGGGGCGTCGATTCGGAGGAGAAAGAGCTCGTGAAGGGGGATACGGTCTGGGTGCCGCGGGCAGCCGTCCACTGGCTCTATAATCCCTTCGATGAACCCTGCGAAATCATCTTTCTGTACACGGCACCCTCACTGGCGGCCGCTGGGTACGAGATCGTCGAATAGCGCGCTTGGGGCATCGGAGACCCAGGGCGGCGAGACCGCCCGGTCGGAGTCGTCATCAGCCGGGCCGCGCACGCGTAGAGTAACTACTTCTCGGTGAAAAAGTGACGTTTCTGGCTGGCGCTGTAGGCATCTGCGGCGCTGGAATGGCCCAAGTGATCGTACTCACTGGTGGCCGGCGGTGACTACGCGGCCGCTCGCCGGTCCAGGAAGGCTGCGATGTTGATCAGATTGTCGGCGATGACGCCGAGACCGACCCACCGATGGATGCCATCCGCGCCACGATAACGAGATCGTCGGAGTCCGTGCCGGCGTTTCACCACGCTGATGCGGCCTTCACACCCAGTGCGCCACCGTTGCCCGCGACGAAATCAGCGCTGACGTTCATGCGCGCGCCGGGCCGGGGACTTGCGGCCCTGCGCGGGCAACACCACCCGGCGGACGCCCAGGGCCTCGGCCGCGCGCTCGTTGTGGGCCGAGGTAAAGTCTCGGTCACCGGTCGCCAAATCGGGGGCGCGACCAAAGATCTGACCATGGCGTTCAAGGGCAGGTACCCAGAGCGTGGTGTCGGCCGGCCGATGGTCATGCACCGCGAAGGCCGTCATGATCTGGTGCTCGGATTCCTGGATCGTCACCATCTTGCCAAACTCGGTGGGCGTCGCGATCTTCCCCTTACGAATAGCTTCGGTATGCGGCTCGAAGAGACTGAGCACCTTGTCGGGCACGTGTGTGTCCCCGCCGATCAGGCGCGCGTGGGTCTGCGCCACCACCCGTTCGATGAGTGGGCGCATCGTGGTCAGACGCTGCCGCGCCCGTCGGAGCACGGCGGCGGCCGCGCTGGTGGCCGTGCGGAGTTGCTGTCCCGTCCGCCGAAGGGTCGTGCGGACATCGCGCAGTGTCGCACGCGTCGCCGCGATGACCCGGCGATAGCTGTGCACCATGGCGTCTCGCGTCTTGGGACTGCGCGCCTGGCGGCGGATGGCCCACCCGAGGCGGCCGACACTGCGCCGCCGGTCGCGCACCGGCCGGGTCGGAGGCACCGCCGCCTCCGCCTTGCGCATTTCGCGCGTCAGCACCCGCACGCCATCCTGCAACAGCGTGCTGTCGGTGGGATAGTGCACGTCGGTTTCTACGACCGTCGTATCGATGCGAAATCGGCGGCCGCGCGTCACCCCCGCCCGCTTCGCCACGTCGACGATCCGTTGATGCAGGTCGGTGAGCACCTCGGGCCCCAGCGCATTGGCAATCTTCAGAATGGTTTTGGCATCGGGCACCGCGTCCACCCCGATACGCGTGAAGGCCCGGTACACGAGATTGGCGCGGACCTCCTGCTCCAGCTCATCAAAGCTCCAGTCGTGCAGATGCTTCAAGATCAGCATCCGCAGCACGACCTCGGCCGGCGTGCCTGGCCGCCCACGCCGTCGGCTCTGCGGCCACCGCTGCTCAAGGGCCGCGACGACCGTATCAATCACGGCCTCGTCCTCCAACAGCGTGTCGATCCGTTTCAACCACGCTGGCCACAACTTGTCGGCATCCGGCAGCAACACTTCGAACAGACTGCGATCTTGTTTGCGTCGACGTACCATGGGCGCTCCTTTCGTGGGCGATCATGGTCGCGCAGTGTAGTACAACCGATCCGCGACTGCCACCCCACGCGTCATTCGGTCATGCGCCGAGGCGGTGACTCGTGCAGAATCAATGACTTGGGTGGGGATTTCTTCACCGAGAAGTAACTAAGGACCCGGGCAGGAATAAGTTGATCATCGTGGGCGTCGAGGCGCCCACCCGGCAAGGCGCGAAG
>JAQBVV010000159.1 GCA_027622905.1 Acidobacteriota bacterium | reverse complement strand
CCCGCCAGAGAGACCGGCGCGGTGTTCAGGACCACGACATCGACCGCATCGCTACCCAACTGCCGGGCCGCCACGCGCGCCACCGCGAGCTGCAGCGCATGGGCGTCCGCGTCGGGGGCCACGAAGACCGCCAGGTCCACGTCGCTACGAGTCGTCAGCAGACCGGTGGCCGCGCTGCCGAACAGGTACGCGAACAGCACATCGGGACACGACGCCGCGATGGCCTCTCCCAGACCGCCGAGGCGAGCCTCGATGTCCGATGGCAGCGTCATCTGGAATGGCACGGCACCAGTATAGAAGGCTTCCCGTAGCCGTGTCAGCGCGGGCGGGCCGTGTCAGCGCGCTAATTGATTTCGTGCTTGGCCAGCATTTCCAGCGCACGTACCATGGCCGAATGGTCCCAGGTGCTGCCGCCGTTGGCGGCGCAGGCGTTGAACAGTTCCTGGCAGGTGGCCGTGTTCGGCAGACTGATTTGAAGCGCCCGTGCGCCGGACAGGGCCAGGTTCAGATCCTTCTGGTGCAGTTCGATGCGGAACCCGGGATCGAAGGTGCGCTTGATCATGCGCTCGCCATGCACCTCCAGGATCTTCGACGAGGCGAAACCGCCCATCAGCGCCTGGCGGACCTTGGCCGGATCGGCGCCGGCCTTGGAGGCAAACAACAACGCCTCACCCACCGCCTCGATGGTCAGCGCCACGATGATCTGGTTGGCGACCTTGCAGGTCTGGCCGTCGCCGTTGCCGCCGACCAGCGTGATGTTCTTGCCCATCAGCTCGAACAGCGGCGTGACCGTGTCGAAGGTCGGCTGATTGCCGCCGCACATGATGGTCAACGTGGCGTTCTTGGCGCCCACCTCGCCGCCTGAGACCGGCGCGTCGATGTACTCGCAGCCGAGCTGGTTGATCCTGGCGGCGAACGTCTTGGTGTCCAGCGGCGAGATCGAACTCATGTCCACCACGATCTTGCCTTTGGTGAGACCTTCGGCCACGCCGTCCTTGCCGAACAGGGCGGTGTCGACGTCCGGGGTGTCCGGCACCATGGTGATGATGATCTCGGCTTTGCGCGCGACCTCTTTCGACGACGCGCACGCAATGCCGTTGTCACCGATCAGGTCCGGGGGAATGCTGGGGATGCTGTAGAGGTACAGCGTGTGGCCACCTCTGATCAGGTTGTGGGCCATCGGGCGACCCATGATGCCGAGACCAACGAATCCTATGTTCATGACGGTTCTCCTGAATCTCCTGCGTGGATTAGTGTTGCGACAGATAGGACCTGGCCCAACCGAGTCCAGCGGCCGTCGCGGCGGCCGGTTTGTACTCGCAGGCGATCCAGCCGTCGTAACCGATCTGGTCGAGATGCTGGAACAGGAACGAATAGTTGATCTCGCCGGTGCCGGGTTCGTGGCGCCCCGGGTTATCCGCGATCTGGATGTGACCGATGCGGGCCAGATGCGTCTTGAGCGTGGCTGCGAGTTCGCCCTCCATGCGCTGCATGTGATAGACGTCGTACTGCAAGAACAGATTGTCCGACGCGACCTCATCCATGATCTCCAGCGCCTGCGCGCTGCGTGACAGATAGAACCCCGGCATGTCGTAGGTATTGATCGGCTCGATCAGTAACTGGATGCCGGCGGCCTTGAGCTTGGCGGCAGCGAAACGCAGGTTGTCAACGAAGGTCTTCCGCAGCGCATCCGCTGATGCGTCCGTGGGGGCGATGCCGGACATGCAGTTGACCCGCGTGCACCCCAGTGCGGTGGCGTAGTCGATCGCCTTGCCGACGCCATCCTGAAATTCACCCACGCGGGCTGGTTGGCAGGCGTTGCCGCGGTCGCCGGCGTCCCAATCGCCAGCGGGCAGGTTATGCAGCACCTGGGTCAGCTTGCGCGTCTTGAGTGTGTCCGCAAGCTGATGCTTGTCGTAGGCATAGGGGAACAGATATTCGACGCCGCGGAATCCGACCTGGGCGGCGGCGTCGAAGCGGTCCAGGAAGTCGACCTCGTTGAACAGCATCGTCAGGTTGGCGGCAAACTTGGGCATCGTCGTTCCTTCTGTGGAGATGGACGTGAACGCATGTCGCGGCAGCGACGAACGTCGGTATTGATCCTGCTCGTGTCACCGATCGCCGTCAGGCACGAGCATCCGCACGGTGCCGTCCTGGCGAGACGTGATCAGGAGTTCACCGTCGCGGCTCTGGCTGATGTGAAGGTCGGCGCGCATCGCGGGTTCGCCGAGCGTGGCGTCGATCAGTTCGCGCAGCGTGACGAACGTCTGGTTGTTCGCATCGTCGCGCACGTACAGCTGGATCTCCTCGACCGGCGCCACGGTTCGTGGCACGCCGTCGTCGGCGCGTTTCATCGCGGCGACATCGGCGGCAAATAGTCGGCCCCGTGCGATATCGCCGAACACAAACTTGCCGCGCAGCGCCTCGATCTGTCCGTAGTAGGCAAACCCGCCCGTGATGGCAATCCCCTCATCGTGATCGTACATGGCCACGGGGTACGTGAATTCGTCCTCCTGCGAGCCGTCGAGGATCGCGTCCGGCAACGCGAACAATTCGTTGAGCGCGCCACCGGGCCTGACGATGCCGTTCTCCCAGTACCCTTCGCGCTTCATCCAGCCGTAGTTCCCGCCGTTGTGGACGATGTTGACTTCCTCGATATGGTTCATGCCGATGTCGGAGGCGTACAGCGTGCCGTCGGCCTGATCCCAGGAGAGGCGATGGGCGTTTCGGAAACCATACGCGTAAATCTCGCCCAGCGTATTCGGGTCGCCATCGGCCGCGAACCTGTTCCCCGGGGGAATCGTGTAGTCGCCAAGCCCTTTGGTGGCGCCTGACTCCGACGGGCTGCGGGGATCGATGCGCAGGATGGCGGTGATCACGCTGTCAAGCCGCTGGGTTTGCCCGGGGTTCTCGTTGTGCACGCCCGCGCCATTGCTGAAGCCAAGGTCGCTGCCGCTCGTGTAGATCAGGCCGTAGTCGTCCGACCCGGGCCTCGCTGTCGGGTTGAAGCCGACAAAGCCCATCGGGTGCGTCAGCGTGTCGACGATGTGGGCGACGCGCAGCAGCTCACGCCGGCTGCCCTGGAACGTACTGGCAGCGGGATTGGCGACCCGCCACTCGGTGAACACGTTGTGATAGGTCACCTGCTCGGCGGTAAACCCCGGCGGAATGAAGGTCGGCGTCGCCGGGTTGCCGTCGGCGCGCTCGCTGTGCACGGTGTACAACAACCCGTTGCTCGCAAACTCCGGATGGAAGTCGAAACCGATGAAGCCGCTCTCGAGTCGGTTGTACACGCCGAACGGCACTTCCCGGTGGAAGTTCCAGTAGACCGTCGGTCTGCTGGCCTCGTCGAGGAGGTAGAGGACCCCGCGCGAGTCGTTGACGAAACGTCGGCCGTCCGGCAGGTCGCGCACGAAACTGACGCGCGCGTAGCCGGACTGTCTCACGTCCTGGTCCACCGGACGGATCCCGCGCGAATCTGGCAAGCGCGTGACGTTTTCGATCTGGACGCTGAGCCCGCGGTTGGGGATCGGGGTGGGAATCGGATTGACGGTGATCTGGGCCGTCATCACCGCCGTCGCGCCAAGCGCGACGGCCGCGTGAACGAAGAGTTTTGCGTGCATCGATCCTCCAGACGGGTCCGACAGGACCCATGTCTCGTACCGTTTGCCGCCGTCAGGCGGTCGCCAGCCGGCCGTCGATCACGTAGGTGAGCAGGGCGACGATCTGGGCCGGGTCTCGCGCGACCGCGAGCGCAGCCGCATCCACCTCTTTCAGCGCGTGTGTGAACTCGTCGGGATGCAGCACGATGAGCGGCTTGCCGAGCGCAGCCGCGAAGCCCGCGTCGAAGGCCGCGTTCCACTGCCGGTACTTGTCGCCGAAGCGCACCACGACGATATCGGCTGCGCCGATCAGCGTGCGGGTGCGGATCGCGTTGACCATCGCACCCTTGTGATCTGTCCAGAACGGCGCATCCTCCGGGCCCAGGATGGCGACTCCGCAGTCATCACTGGACGCGTGGTGCGTGACCGGCGACGTGAACTGCACGGGAAGCGATGCGTCCTTCGTGCCGGCGGCGATCTGCTCCCTCCAGTCCGAGTGAATCTCGCCCGAGAGGTACACGGTCCACGTTTTGGTCACGTTCGGCTGACTCCTGGCTCGAGCGTTTTTCGATTCGGTGGAGACCGAAAAACGCGGGAAAGCGCTTTTCGAAAAGGCCTGGCCCCTGCGAGAAGTCCTGGACCGAAACGAAAAGCGCTCTAGGCGGCCGCGAGGCATGTGCGCCGTCGCGGTCGAATGCGTCCGGGTGATTCTAACAGCCCGTGGTCAAGGTCCGCCTGCATTCGGCAAGCGATGCATCCTCCGACGCATCCACCGATGCATCCTCCGGGCCATCGCGCATAATGGGCGCGGTTGGCGCAAGGCAGCGTCGCACACCCATGTCAGATGGAGGCCTCCGAAGATGAGAATCGCGGTCATGGGCTCTGGCGGCGTCGGCGGCTTTTACGGCGGTCACCTCGCCCGCGCCGGATACGATGTCGCGTTCATCGCGCGAGGCGCACACCTGGCCGCCATGCGCGAGCACGGCCTCACCATCGACAATGCACCGCGCGGCCGCCATCACATCCCGCGGGTCACCGCGACTGATGACCCGGCCTCGATCGGCGTCGTTGACGTCGTGGTGATCGCGGTGAAACTGTGGGACAGCGACGCCGCCGTGCGTACGGTCACGCCACTGGTGGGCCCAAGGACAGCCGTGGTGTCGTTGCAGAACGGTGTCATCAAGGACGACATCATGCGCGCCGCGTTCGGAGACGCGGCGGTCATCGGTGGTGTCGCCTACGTGGCGGCCAGTCTCTCCGAGCCGGGTGTCATCCGTCAGACGGGCGCGATGCAGCGGTGTGTCCTCGGTGAGTATGACGGCCGGCGCTCCGAGCGCGTGACGCAACTGCATCAGGCCCTGCTGGATGCGGGCATCGCGGCAGAGATCTCGGACGATATCCGCCGGGCGCTCTGGGAAAAGTATGTCTTCCTCGTCGGATTATCCGGGTCGACGACGACGATGCGTTCGACGATCGGTCCGATACGCGGGCATCCGCAGACGCGGGCGTTCCTGCGTGACCTGATGACGGAAACGGCTGCCGTCGGCCGCGCGCATGGTGTCGATCTGCCCGACGATTATGCCGAGCAGCGGCTTGCGTTCGTCGACACGCTGGCCGCCGACATGACGTCGTCCATGCACCACGACCTGCGCAGCGGGAATCCGCTCGAGGTGGCGTGGCTGTCGGGCGGGGTCGTGCAACTCGGTCGGGACGTCGGTGTCCCGACACCAGCCAATCGCGCGGTGTGGGACATCCTGGCGCTGCAGGCCAGCGGCGGCCCGCAGGAATGAGATTCGAAAAACGCTCTGGACGCGTCTATCGCGTCGTCCACTCCGGTGGCGGCTGAATCGTGTCCTGCGGCGTGCCGCCGGAATCGGCCCGTCCGCTGCCTTCGAGTCGACTGATGGCGCGCACCGTCATGTCCTGCTCGCAGGCGATCTGGCAGCTCAGTCGTATCCCGGTCAGGCCGCGTTCTTCCAGCTTGGCTTTCTCGGCAGCGGTGATCGTCTCAGGCTCGCCGCTGATGAACTCAATCCGGCACGTCGTGCAGCGTGCGTTGCCGCCGCATGCGTGGAGGATATCCACGCCGGCATCCTGTTCGATGCCGAGCACCAGGCGCTTGCCGTGCTCGACCTCGACCGTCGCGAACCCTTCGACCGTTAGTTTTGGCATATCGCTATGCTACCGTATCGAGTTGATGACTGACGTTGCCGATACGCCCCTTCCGTCCCAGTTGTGGAAGCAGCTCTCCGCGGAACGGCGGCTCGCTGCCGCCGAGGCGTTCTGGCGAGATGCGCATGCGGTCGCCGAACAGGGCGAGTTGCTTGGCACGATCGCTCAGCGGATCAAGTTCAGGATCAAGAGCGTGGTGGCGATGCCGGTCGAGAAGAAGGCGCGCCAGGTCGTGGCGCTCCCGACGGTCTCGGAGGCGGTCGCGGCGCGTTTGCTGGTGGTGTATCACGTCGCGCACCAGCGTCCAATGATGGGACGGTTTCTCGATGCGCTGGAGATTCCCCACGAAGACGGCATGATCGCGGACGAGGAACTGGCGGCGCCGCCGCCGCAGGAGCGCCTCGCCGCGGCGGCCAAAACGCTTGCGTCGGCGTTTCCTGCCGAGGACGTCTCCCTGTATCTCTCGACACTGATCTGGCAGGACCCCGAGACATGGGGTGGCCTGGCCGGCCTGCCCCAGGTGAACACGCAGACGTAGCTACCCGCAGCCGTAGCGACTGGCCGAGGGTCGCCCGCGGTCGCACGTCCGACGGCAACACGGAAAGAGTTCCACCATGGGATGGATGACGAGCGCCGAGGGCTGGATCGCGCTGCTCACGCTGACCGTGCTCGAGATCGTCCTCGGCATCGACAACATCATCTTCATCTCGATCCTGGCGGGGAAGCTGCCCCAGGACCAGCGGGCCCGGGCGCGACGGGTGGGACTGTCGCTCGCCATGTTCATGCGAATCGGACTGCTGCTGTCGATCACCTGGGTCATGCGTTTGACGGCGCCGCTGTTCTCGGTGGTGGGGCAGGACATCTCGGGCCGGGATCTGATCCTGATCATCGGCGGCCTGTTCCTGATCACGAAAAGCACGCACGAGATCCACGACAAGCTCGAAGGATCGGACGGCACCAAGTCGGACGTGGTGGTGGCGTCGTTCGGTACGGTGATCGTGCAGATTCTTCTGCTCGACGTCGTGTTCTCGCTCGACTCGGTGATCACGGCCGTCGGCATGGCGAAGCACATCGAGATCATGATCACGGCGGTGGTGATCGCGGTGGGCGTGATGCTGATCTTCGCCCGCACGATCAGCGCGTTCATCGAGCAGCACCCGACCATGAAGATGCTCGCGCTCTCGTTCCTGCTGCTGATCGGCGTGGTGCTCGTGGCCGACGGCTTCGGGCAGCACGTCTCGAAGGGCTACATCTACTTCGCGATGGCCTTCTCGCTGTTCGTCGAGATCCTCAACATCCGCATCCGCGGACGGAAGGCCGAGCCCGTTCACCTGCACCAGAGCTACGTGGACGAGGGGTCGACCCAGGGCTGAGCCCGCTGTGCGCGTCAGACCCCGCACGCTGAGCGCGCCGCGCTCGATCTCGTCG
>JAQBVV010000158.1 GCA_027622905.1 Acidobacteriota bacterium | reverse complement strand
CGCGGGAAAGCGCTTTTCGAAAAGGCCTGGCCCCTGCGAGAAGCCCCAGACCGAAACGAAAAGCGCTCTGAGTGGCATCGATTTCCGAACCTATAATCTCCACCGTAGCCTTCCCGTCGACACATCGAACATGACCTTGCCGACTGCCGCTGAATCGTTCTACTGGGCGCCATCGCCGTGCGGACCTCTGCTGAGATGCCGGCCACTCGAGCGCATTGCCCCGCACGTGTTCACGACGCGTGAACTGCGGTTGTCGGACGCGGACGCGTGGCGACGGGCCGGGGGGGTGCTCGGCGTGGCGGATGTGGCCGTGCTGAACCAGATCCATGGCCGCGATGTCGTGGTCGTCCGGAAGGGGGGCGCGCGAAGCACCGAGGAGGCGGCGCTGCCGGACGGCGATGTTCTGGTCACCGACGATCCCGATATCGCCGTTGCCGTCAAAGCAGCGGATTGTGTTCCGCTTCTCATGGCGGACACGCGCTCGGGTGCAGTCGCCGCCGTGCACGCGGGTTGGCGCGGAACGGCTGCCGGTGCGGCGCCGGCGGCGCTGCGGGCGCTGGCGAGCGAGTTCGGTTCGAAGCCGGAGGACCTCGTCGTCGCGATTGGCCCGAGCATAGGCCCGTGCTGCTACGAGGTAGGCACCGAGCTGGTCGATGCCTTTGCGGCGGCCGGCCATCCGAGGCATCTGATCGATCGCTGGTTTCCGGCACTGCCGCCGCAGCGAGGTAGCCGCGAGAGGCCGAAACTGCGTCTCGACGTAGCAGGGGCCAATCGTGATCAGCTCGTGCTGGCTGGCGTGCCGGAGAAGAACATCCACGCCTGCGGCTTGTGCACCGCGATGCACCTCGACGTGCTGACGTCCTATCGCGCGGAACGCGAGAAGGCGGGGCGGATGGCCGGGATCATTCGACCGCGCCTACCTATTCAACTCGGACGGTGAGATCGAGTCCCTTCGTCAAGCTGTTGGCGACGATGCAGCTCCGCTCTGCGATGGTGACGAGCTTGTCAAACTCTGTCCGATCCGGGTAGGCCGACCGCACGATCATCTCGATTGATTCGAAGCGCTGAGGGTGATCGACCAGACTGCCGTTGACCTCGATGCTGACGTCATCGATCGACAGATCACGGGCTCGGACGGCCGCCAGCAGGTTGCTGTTGAAGCAGCCGCCCAGAGCGGCGAGCAGTAGCTCACCCCCCATCGGGCCCGCGTCGTTACCGTCCTTGGCGGTCGGGCGGTCGATGAGCACCTTGTGACCGCGTATCGTGCTTTCTGTTGTCGCGTTGTCGATCTGTTTCAGAGTCACCGTAATCACAGGCATTCGAGAACCTCACAGTGCGAGCGGCAGTGCTCGACCTTTGACCGTCTGCTTCGTGAAACCCTGTGCCGGACGATCGAGGACGCTATCGTCGACAGGTCCAGCAGGGGTAGCGATGATCGCTGCGGCAGTCGGCGCCGACCGCTAGAAAACTTGACCTCCGGAAATTCCAACCAGTTGAGTCAAGTTTTCTCGCCCCGCAGAGCGGGGCTTCTAGCGAGGCGGCGCCACATGCTCGGCGGTCTGAGGCGCCGCCTCGCTAGAACAATACATCACCGGTGCGAGCGCCCGCAGGAACCGACGCCCCATCTCCCCTCTGGGCTCTAATCCGCGCTGCTGACGAGATCCTCAGAGGTGGAACGCCGGAGCATCTCGGCGCGTCGGTTGCACTCCGAGTCGGGCAGGGCGCAAGCCCTGACCTTCGTCACGTAGTTGAGTCGTCCTCCGGGGCAGGTCCTGGCTGCGCGTCGACTGACCGCAGCAGTTCCTCCGCACGAGTCCGGTCGGTGGCTCGCACCAATACCCGTGCGCCGCCGATCATGTTGGAATACAGCGGCTGCACGCCAAGGGTGTACTCGTCGGGGATCGTGGCCTCGATCGCCGCCGATTCCAGCACTGATTTGAGGAACAGCGCCTCGTGGAGCCAGGTGGGTGCCGCCACGACGACCCATTCGATATCCGGTTCATCAGTCGCCATGGAGGGAGATCGGGCATCACCGCCCGTGGACACAGCGGTCGAGGGCAGCCGGTTTGGAGAGCGTCAACGGTGCCGCCACGACGGACCCCGTGGAGGCGAGCTGGTCGAATGCGACCAGCTGCAGGGCATCGATCTGCGAGCGGGAGATGCCCAGCTCGAAACCCGCGCATTCATGGTTGCCGAGCGACCGGGGATCGATCCCCGTGAGGCTGCCGAAGACAACCAGGGCCTCAAGATAGTAACCGTAGACGCTGGCGTGGTAGTGGTCGTAGGTCCAGAGGTCGAGCTGACCGAACGCGATGCCGTCGTACGGATTCGGATCGGCCACGCCGGTACTCATGGCGCGCGTCCAGGCCTCGCCAACCGGAATCACCGACACGATGGCCGGTGCGTTGGCCGCGGCGGTGTCGCTGGCCGCACGCACGTCCAGCGCCATCGCCGCGATCGGCTTGCCGGCCCAGGCGCCGTCCGGGCGGTACGTCTGGTCCGCGCGAGACCACGTGGACATTAGGTACACCTGCACGGCGGGGTTACGCGCCAGAAAGACGTCCGATAGTTGTCGGCTCGTGGCGATGAGCTTGGCCGGATCGCCGGGCTTGTCAAAATCCAGCGTGCTTTGCCCGTGCATGACGACCTTGTCCCAGGGCCGTCGACCGATCAGGCCGAGTCTGTTCTCGATATGGAAATCCAGTCCGCTCCCGGGCTGAGTTTCAACATACACGTCGTAGTCGAGACCGGCTTGCGCCGCGAACGCCTTGAACAGCGCGGGCACACCGCCGATGCCATCGTTGTTGAGGTCCGTGACCGAGTCAGGGCGATAGAAGCGCGCCGGAGAGCCCGCGGCGTGCGTGAAGCTGTTGCCAATGAAGAGCACGCTCGTGCTCGATTGGGCGTATGCGGTGCCTGTCGCCAGAACGAAGCAGAAAGCCAGAACCGTCGCGAATCTCATCCTTCGATACCTCCCGTTGTGCGAATCGGCCTCCCGATCGGCCATGTCAGTCGTCGTCCCTTTGATGCACTCCCCGGGTCAGCCACTTGATGCTCGACTCGAGCAGTTCAATACCCGCAAGGATCGCGACCGTCAGGAGGGCCAACGCAAACGCTCCCGGATAGAACCCAAGCCCGATCGCCGCCCCGATCGCAGCCAGAATCCATATCAATCACCGCCGCCGTGGTAACACCGGTGACCGTCCCCTGGTTCGAGAACATGACGCCTGCTCCCAGGAAGCCGATACCCGTGACGAGTTGTCCAAGAACGCGCGTGGGGTCGGTCCCGTCCGCAGCCAACGCGCTTCCCAGGCGGACATAGATCGCAGTGCCAAGGCACACCAGAATGCTCGTACGCACTCCTGCGGGCTTTCCACGCAATTGTCGCTCCAGACCAACGATGGCGCCGCACAACACGGCGACGCCAGCGACCGTCCAGAACGGGCGACCGAAGGGATCGAAATAGTCCATCACACCCTCCTCGTGTGCGTTGGCGCGGATGTCACTTCTGCGGTCGACAGCAACTCGTTGAGGTCAAGCGGTCTCGTGTACATCTGGACTCGCCCCTCGCGGTCGCGCGGCCAGAGTGCCCTGGGGCGGTCGCAATACAGTTCCAGGCCGTTGCCGTCCGGGTCGCGCAGGTACAGAGACTCGCTGACACCATGATCGGACGCACCCTCGAGGGGCACCCCGAGGCCCAGGAGTCGCCGGAGGGCACGACCAAGCGATGGTCGGTTCGGATAGAGAAACGCGACGTGATACAACCCTGTCGTTCCTGGCGGCGGCGGAGCGCCACCCTTCGATTCCCAGGTGTTGAGACCCACGTGATGGTGGTACCCCCCGGCGCTGAGAAACGCGGCTGAATCTCCGATCCGTTGCGTGACCTCGAAGCCGAGGGCCTCCGAGTAGAACCGGACGGCCCGGTCGAGGTCCGCAACCCTGAGATGGGCATGGCCGACGACGACCCCGGCATCGATCGGGTCAGACCCCATTGTGCGTCCGTATCTGGCGTTCTGACAAAGGAGTACTAGGCGGCTTTCGGCAGACCGTCGAAGAAATCGACCACACCGGTCTCGAGCGAGTACTCCGCGGCGACGACGACGAGTCCGTCCGCCTGGATCAACTGCTCGAGCACCTCCGATCCGTGACGCAGCTGGTTCGCCGACGCCAGGATGTTGGCCCGAACCGCCTGGCGCACCAGGGCGGGCGGATCGTGCCTGAGCTCGGTGGCCAGCAGCGCCTGCACCGAGGGTCGAACCCAATCGACGATCGATCGAAGATTCTTCGACTGTTTCTTCGTCGGTCGCTGGAGTTCTTCGAGCGACGCCAGAATGGCCCCGCATTGCGAGTGTCCGAGCGCCACGACCAGCCGCGTGCCAAACCGTTCGGCGGCAAACTCGACACTGCCGACCTGAGAGGACGCCACGATGTTGCCGGCGACCCGGATCACGAACAGGTCGCCGAGGCCCTGGTCAAACACGATCTCGGCAGGGACCCGCGAGGCCGAGCACCCGAGCACGATCGCAAACAGTTCCTTGCCTTCCTGGAGCCGCGCAGGGGCCTCGACGGCATGGATCATCGGCGGGTCATCGACCGTAGACGAGCAGCTCGGTGCCGTCTGCCAGCACGACTCTTTCGAGTCGAACGATCTTCGAGCCATCGGCAAACTGATACCCGATGCCCGTGATCGCATCGCCCGGCTTGACGGTGTCTTCGGTCCAGCCGTTTCCCCCCATCCGGTTGAGCGCGGGTCCGCCGACGCTCCACTTCTCTGTCGTGCCGTTGTCAGCCGTGACGTCGAGGGAAATCATCGGGTGGGGGTTCCGCCACTCGAATGCCGTCACCGTGCCCTTCACCGTCACGAGACTCGCTCGGCTGACCGGCCACGAGTGATGCGCCGACAGCGCGGGGACGCACAGAAGTCCGACGACGAGCGCGAGAGCTTGCAGTCTGAGTTTCACGGGTCACCTCCGGAAAGAAGTTTAGCGGATTTCGCCCGCCTCGCCGGGCGGCCTGCCACGCCGAAGCGCTGTGCGCGAAGGTGGGAGCCGGACGCTGGGCGAGGGCAGGTCATGACGGCGAACACCGCGTTCACCGAAAGGGGGGAGCCTGAATGAAGATGGTCCGCCATCAGGCCCCGCGATCAGCTCAACTCAGGTGATGTTCGACGCAGCCGCCTCGTCCATCGCCTCGTTCGCGAGCCGGTCGGCGTCCTTGTTGAACTCGCGTCGCACGTGCTCGAACTGCACGTCGCCGATCTGCCGCGCGAGGACCCGCGCCTCCTGCCAGAGCGGGATCAGTCCGGCGTGCTTCACGCGGTACTCGCCGCGCATCTGCTTGATCAACAACTGCGAATCGGACCGTACGTGAAGCCGGTCGATTCCCAGGGTCCTCGCCCACGAAAGGGCGCTGACCAACCCGCGATACTCGGCGACGTTGTTGGTCGCCACACCGATGTACTCCTTGAGTTCGACGATCGCTCCGTCGGCGCGCGCGATGTGCACACCGTAGGCTGCCGGGCCTGGATTGCCGCGCGATCCGCCATCGATGTGCGCGACTGCCGACCGGCCGCTCGACCCGCCGAACAGCGATGGCTGGCTCACTGAGCTGGAGCTGCGGCGGGTTCCGCCTTGGGCGGGGCAGGGGGAGGGACGAAGTAGAGGATGCGATTACAGACGTCGCACTGCACGATGCTGTCGTTCTGGCGCACCTGCTGAAACACCTGCGGGCGCAAGCGCACGTGGCACACCGAGCAAAGGCCGTCATGTGTGGCGCAGACGGCGATGCCCTTTCGCACCTTGGCCACCTGCTCGAACAGCGCCACGAGCCCGGAGTCCATTGTCTTCAGCAGTGTTTCGCGCGCAACGGTCGCCTCCGCCATCGTCGCCTGCAGCGTCGCGAGTTCTTCCTCGAGGGACGCCTTCTCGGCCGTCACCTCCTTCTTCCGCGTTGCGAGGGCCGCCTCCGCCTTGGCGATATCAGCCGCGATGAGATCGGCGTCCAGCATCTGCTCCAGCACCTTCTCTTCCGCAGCGCTGAACTCCTGCTCGGCGGTGGCGGTCTCGTGCTGCATCGCCTGGTATTCGCGGTTGGTCTTGACGGCGGAGAGCTGGCCTTTGAACTTGCTGACGCGACCCTGATAGAGGGCCGCCTGCTTCTCCAGTTCCCGGCGAACCCCCTGGCTCGCTGCGAGTCGGCCCTTCGCGGCCTCGACGTGTTCCGTGGCCTCTGCCAGGCGTGCGTCGGCGTCGGCCAGCTGATGGGGGTGCGAGTCGATCCTCTGGCGCGCCTCCTCGATGGTGCTAGCGAGTTGCTGAAGCTGGATGAGGCGTTCGAGGTCTGGGGACATTTAGCAGTGGTCTGCCGTCGCCCGTGGCTCCGGCGGACAGCCTTCGCCTGGCCAGTCAGCCGACGCCCGCGTCGCCACACAGGCTGGCGGGCGAAGGCTGGTGGGCCCGCCAGGATTCGAACCTGGGACCAACCGATTATGAGCCGGTCGCTCTAACCGCTGAGCTACGGGCCCGGGCACATCATCAACGCCTGGAAGATCGACGTTGAGCAGCGGGCGGCAAAGTGCCCGGTCAAGACCTTGCGTATGCTGTTCAGCTTCCACTACCTAGGTACGACCTTCCAGAAACGCCTTTAGCTTATGCGACCTTGACGGATGGCGCAGCTTCCGGAGCGCCTTGGCCTCGATCTGTCGGATTCGCTCGCGCGTGACGGCGAAGCTCTGGCCCACTTCTTCAAGCGTGTGCTCGCTGCCGTCGCCGACGCCAAACCGCATCTTGACCACCTTTTCCTCACGAGGCGTCAGCGACCTGAGCACCGACTCCGTCTGCTCCTTGAGGTTGAGGTTGATAACCGCGTCCGCGGGCGACACCACGTTTCGATCCTCGATGAAGTCCCCCAGATGCGAGTCCTCTTCCTCGCCGATCGGCGTCTCCAGTGAGATCGGTTCCTGCGCGATCTTCAGCACCTTCCGGACCTTCTCCACCGGGATGTCCATGCGCTTGGCGATCTCCTCAGAGGTCGGCTCCCGGCCCAGCTCCTGCACCAGCGCGCGCGACGTGCGAATGAGCTTGTTGATCGTCTCGATCATGTGAACCGGGATGCGGATCGTACGCGCCTGATCGGCGATCGCGCGCGTGATCGCCTGGCGAATCCACCATGTCGCATAGGTCGAGAACTTGTAGCCGCGGCGGTACTCGAACTTGTCGACGGC
>JAQBVV010000157.1 GCA_027622905.1 Acidobacteriota bacterium | reverse complement strand
CGGGTGGGCGCCTCGACGCCCACGATGATCAACTTATTCCTGCCCGGGTCCTAAGGCTGCGCCTCGTCCGGCAACTCGAAGACGTAGAGCGCATTGCCGCTGAGCGGGTGCCGGATATCCGGCGCCAGGAGACGCGGCACGTTGCGCGGACTGCCGCCCCCGAGGCCCGTCGTCACGGCGATGTACTGCTTGCCATTGGCTGTGTAGGAAATAGGGTAGCCCTGCACTGATGTCCCCAGCCGCGTCTGCCAGAGGATCTCTCCGGTTCGGACGTCGAACGCGCGGAAGTAGCGATCGAGGTCGCCGACAAACACGACGTCGCCCGCTGTCGAGAGTGTCGACGTCAGGAACGACGCGCGCTGCTCGTAGCTCCACACCTCTTCCATCGTTCTGGCGTCGAATGCGGCGAGCTTGCCCAGGTTGCCGTCGCTGCCCGGCATCTCGAACCACCGTCGGTCCGCGCCGGTGCCACCCGACATTTCGGTGAACTCGATCTCGCGCCCGGAGATCTCCAGGCAGCTCTGGCTCAGTGGGATCACGAAGAGGCCGGCGTCGGGGTGATAGCTCATGGCCTGCCAGTTGTGGCCGCCCTGGGTACTCGGGCAGGCCGGGACCCACTCGTTGACCTTGGCTTCGATGATGTCTCGTCGGTAGGTCGGCGTCCCTGTCGTGGGGTCGATCGACTCGAAGATGTTCTGGAACACCGTCTCCTTGTGCCCGAGGTACTTGCCGGTCTCGCGATTGAGCTTCCAGAGGATGCCTGGCTTGCCGATGGTGAACAGCAGCTTGTCGCCATCAAGGTCGACGAGCACCCGCTCGTACACTTCGTCGAGATCGAGCGCCTCGCCCGGCGCGTGCTGGAAGTGCCAGGCGAGCGTCCCGTCGTCGGGATTGAGTGCCACGGTCGAGCTGGTGTACAGCGCGCTGTCCAGCGCCGTCATGCCGCGGCTTGCCGGCACCCAGGGCTTGGCCTGCGCCGTCCCCCAGTAGGTGAGGTTTAACTCGGGGTCGTAGCTGCCCGTGATCCAGGTTTCGCCGCCAGCCCTGAACATCATCGGGTGGTCGTCCCCCCAGGTGTCGCCGCCAGGCTCACCGGGACGCGCCACGGTGTCGAACCGCCACAGCAGGCGACCGGTATCGGCGTCCAGCGCGCTGATGAAACAGCCGTCGTCCTTGAACCGATCGCACCCGTTGAGCCCCTGTATCAACTTGCCGTTGATGACGATCGGCCCCGATCTGGCGGCAAACCCCTTTGCTGGATCTGCGAAAGGCGTCTCCCAGGCCAGCGTGCCGGTGCGCGCGTCGAGCGCCACCATGCGGGCATCGCTGGTGGCGATGAAGACCTTGTCCTCGTAGATCGCCATGTTTCGCATCGCGTTGCCCTGGTCGGGTCCGGCGCGGTACTCCCAGATCAAGTCGCCGGTTGCTCCGTTCAACGCCTGCACGATGTTTCCCGTGTGCACGAGATATAGCGTGCCGTCGTGCGCCACGGGCATCGGCTGACTGGCGCCGCCCTCGTTCATCGCCCAGCTCCAGGCCAGGCGCAGGTCCTTGACGTTGTCTCTCGTGACCTGACGAAGCGGGCTGTGGCTCCATCCCTGATAGTTGCGCCGAACCATCAGCCAGTCACCGGGGTCGGGGTTTCGCAGCATGTCGGCGGTCACCGGCGTGAAACCGGTCACGTCGCCACGTACGGTCAGGCCCGTTGGTCCCGACGGCGCTGCAGGCGCGGCGCCGGCGTTTGCCGCTCCGGTGGCAGGCGCTGCGTTGGCCGACGCTGCGTTGGCCGATACTGGGACCGCCTGCTGCATGCTCACGGAGCCAATGCCGACTGACGTCGCTGGCGCCAGCGGCTGTGCGCCGGGCACTGCGCCATTGGCTTGCAGGAGGTAGGCGACGATATCGGCCGCCGCAGTGGCGCTCACGGCGCCGGGGTTCGCTGGTGGCATCGTGCGCGCGATGTACTCGACAAGCTCGGCCGTCGAGCGAGGCCCCCACTCGCTCATGAAGTTGCCTCCGGCGAGCTGAGGCGCCTCGTTCAGTCCGCCCAGATCGGGCCGATGGCACACCGCGCAACTCGCGTCGTACGCCGCGCGACCTGCCGCGGCCTGGTCGGCCGTGTAGACGGCGTCGGGTGCTGGTTGCTGGCCCGCCAGCACAACCGCGCAGGATGCCGCGCCCAACAGCGGGACAAAGGTCTTGAGTGTCAATGACATCGGCTGAATCCCTTCACGGCAGAAGCCAGCCCCTGAGGTTTCCGTCCGGGGCCTCCTCGCTCTGGAGTTGCAGGTAGATCTGTCCGCGTCGCAGACGGTTGGCCTGCGCTGGCGTGAGTGTCACGTCGCCGCTGATCGTGCCACTGGTCTCGCTTGTGACGTCGAGGTCGAGAATCGCAGGGCCACGCAGGCCCCTGGGCGCCGCGTGGAGTCGGGCGCTCGTCGCCGGCGATTGGAGATCCTTGAACGAGCCTGTCACCGTGAGTCGATCGCCATCGAGCGACGCAGTGGCGGAGCCGAACCCGGTCAACCCCTCCGCAGTCGCAGGCTCCACCGGGATCGTGGTCAGGCGGACGCTCAGGTCGAGTTGTTCCTGCGCCGCAAGAGGCGCGACCAACGCGATCGTCCAGATCAGTAGCGCGGGGCACAATGCACGGCAGACAGACATCGCCAGCCTCCCTGAGAACGAGTGATGGCGCCGATTATAGGTCTCTTTGGCCGGTCACGAGCATTGCGGGACTGACTGTCTCTGGTTTTAGACATAGACTGCGTACAGGTACGGAACTGTTACGGGAGGAGGACTTATGACGAAGCGAAGCACGTTGTTGGTGATGGTTCTCGCCGTATCACTGAGCCTGGCTGTGGCGTCATGCGCTGCCAGGAGCAATGCACTCGGTTCGGACATAGAGGACGTTCGGACGGTGGAGCTCAATTTGCGAGAGGCGCTCTCGAGCGAAGGCGGAAACGATGCGCTGGAGTTTTACCTGGCGGATGACTACGTTCACACGAACTATCGAGGTGTGGTCCGGACCAAACGCAATATCGTCGACGACCTCGAAGCCCAGTCGGTCACGCGCGAGTATCTGGACCTCGATGACATCCGGGTTCGCGTCTACGGAGACGTGGCCATCGTGACTGCCAGAGCCGTGACCCGACGGAACGAGTCGGGTGTCGAAAGCACGGCTGACTACCGGCAGATGCGCGTGTTCAGACGAGAGCAGGGACGCTGGCGGGCCTTCCTGATGCAGACGACGCTTGTCGCCGACTGAGTGACGCAGGTTCGGGATTGCGAGCCTATCGGCGCCGGGTGCAGGAGGGCAGGATCCGGGCCGGGTATTTCACTGCCGCATGGCTGATAATGCCAGGGACAGCGCGACAACCGCGGTAGCCGGGCAGCGCACGCGGCGTGGCCGTGGACGGTCACCCGTGGCCCCGGGTTGAGCCCTGCGTCGGCGGCGTTCCCGCAGGCGGATATCAGGCCAGAGAGGGCGATGGCACAGGAGAGACGATCGGGGAGCGAGGGTCGGGCGCGCCGCCCGAGGGTTGCCGGCGCCTCGTTCAAGCGCCGCTACGATCTCGCCCCCGACATGTTCGCCATCGTCGATACGAAGAGTGGCCGCGTGCTCGACTGCAACCGGGCACTCGTGACCTGTATCGGCTATCCGAAGCGGGAGATCGTGGGACGCTCGGTACTGGATCTCTATGATCCGGAACACGCCGAGCGCGCCAGACAGACCCCGGCCGCTGGGGCGCTCAACCAATTCAGGTGAGGTAGGGTCGGCCACGATGGTTGAGTCGAAGCCGTCGCCGTCGTCCCGCACGACGAATCGGACCTCATCACCGGAGAAATGGGCTTTCACGTGGATCCGTCGGTCGCGATATCTTGGCTCTGAGATCCGGGCCTGGGCGAGAGTCCGATAGGCCTTGCTGCCAGCCTCGCGGACTGTCGACTGTACCTCCAGGTTGCCGTGGTAGTAGGCATTGGTGATGGCCTCGTCCAGCGCCGTCGACAACCGGTGACAGTCCACCTGGTCGAACCGCCCGAGATCCCGGATCGTATGGGTCAGGTAGCTGACCAGTGACGAGATAAGGTCGAGATCGTTCTCGAGCACGAACGAAGCCTCGTGCATCCGGTTCAGGAGTCGCCGGTAACTTGCGTGTTCGCGTGACGTCTCGAGAATCCTGTGGACCGTTTCCACGAGGTCCTGAGCCAGGGCTTTCTTGGGTACATAGCTGGCGGCGCCCGCCTGGAGCGCCTTGACGGCGGTCACCTCGCTGCCACGAGCGGTCATCAGGATCACCGGGACGGCGGGGTACTCCTCGCGGATGCGCTCCACGAGCCCCAGGCCGTCGAGTTCGGGCATCTGCAGATCCGTGACCACCAGGTCGATCGTGTGCTGCTGAAGCTGCTCGAGCGCGGCGCGGCCGTGCTCGGCAAACAGGACGTTCCACGAGGGGGTCTGTTTCAGAAGCCGGGATGCCAGGATCCTGTCGGCGGCTGAATCGTCCACGATCAGGATATTTGTCATTTCAGCGGAGTCACCCACACTTCGTTCCACACGTCAGGACGCCTCGACGACGGCCGGCGCTGCTTCTTACCGACATCGCTCACGGCGACAGGCTGGTCGCGACAGCCGCGCGGTCGGGGGACGCGTCAGTGCGTCAGCGCGTACAGGATCGTGTTGATCCCGAACGCGTAGCCGCGCGGGCTGAAGGCATAGAAATAGGACGCGTCGTCCCCCTCGCGCTCCCACGAGTCCTGGATGTCGGTGTTGTGGGTCATCAGGACCATGATGCGACCGTCGTCATCGGCAACCGCGCGAACGGCCGGTACCGCGCTGTCGGCTCCCCGCTCGGACGTGCCTCCGCCAGAGCGCATGAAGAAATTGAGGCTCGGAATCTGCGGGAACTCGGTGACTTCGAACTGCGTGCGGAAGAGCACGTGATCGAGCGGGAGATCGAAGATGGGGTACTCGCTCGCCGGGAGCACTTCCTGGAGCTGCCCGACCCAGTCGTACCAATCATAGGAGCCCCAGGAGTCGTCGGTCCACAGCATGCCGCCTTTGAGGAGGTACTCCCGCAGTCGGTCGGCGTCGTCGTCGGTGATGAACGCGCGTTCCGGCGCGGACATGATCACGAGCGGGCACTGAAACAGTTCGTCGCCAGCGATTCGCACGAGCAGGTGATTGGGCTGTCCGGTTCCGTCCTTGCTGACAGCGATCCGGGTCAGCTCCGACAGCCGGATCGACATGTTGATATCGGCGTTCGGATAGTCGGTCGTCCACCCACCTCCGCCGCCGCGTCGGTTCAAGCTGGAGCCGTACACCAGTCGGCAGTAGTGAAACTGGCCGTCAAAGTCGAGGTCGGTGGCGACCTGGGGCTGGAAGAAACGCCGCCCGAACTGGCCTTCGGCGACACCTGCGGCGGCGGCCACGAAGACGACGACCAGGATGACGAGGACCCGCGAGCCACGCATGAATAACACAGTCTAACGCGACGGAGAGCGGATCAACTACCACCTGTCTGGCTCTCCGGAGACGGAGACAACGAAGAGGCAAACCCCTTGATCGGCAAGAGGTTCGATCGAGCCATGGAGCGGGTGTTGGCAGATGAGCCGCTCCCTCGGCTCGCGAAATACTCCTGGCTTCGAGGCTCTGCGCCCGGGGGCGTCCGTTGAAACAGCAGGCCAGGCGTCTCGATGCTGATGGTCTGCTTTATGCACCAGTGGCAGTGGGTCCACCGGAGGCCCGCTGGAGGGGAGGTGCATCGCGTGTCATACAGAGTGTGCGGACGACCCGTTCGACCTGTGCCGCTTCGTGCGAGCGCAGGAACCTGCGTACGAGCAGGCATTGTCGGACATGAGCAAGGCCGGACGACCAGTACAATCGGGGCGGGCGCGACGGCATGACGCTGCGGTTGCTCGGTCATGCCGGGTCCCGCGTATCAGACTGATGGCATCGAGTTCTCCCGTTCACCTGATTGGCGTTCCGCTGGACCTCGGCGCCGGCCGCCGGGGCGTCGACATGGGCCCGTCGGCCGTCCGCATCAGCGGACTCGGCGAGCGGCTCAGACGTCTGGGGCATTCGGTCGTCGATCTCGGCGATATCGCGACACCCGGCCTGGAAACGCGTCGTCCCGGTTCGGAGCGCAAGCGCTACATCGATGAGATCGCCGAGGTCTGTGGTCGGGTGTACGCGGCCGTTCTCGACTCGCTCGATCAAGGCGCGCTCCCTCTGGTGCTCGGCGGTGACCACAGCCTCAGCGCGGGATCAGTGGCGGCCGCGGCCGACCATGCGCGACGGCGCGGCCGGCCGCTGGGCGTGCTGTGGTTTGACGCCCACGGCGACATGAATACGCCCGACACGTCGGCGAGCGGCAACGTTCACGGCATGACACTCGCCGCGCTGGTGGGCTCACAGCCTGAGGAGCTGGTGCGCATCCGTGGCGGCGAGAAGCCTGCCGTCGATCCGGGGCGTACCGTTCTCGTGGGTGTTCGGAGCCTCGACGAAATGGAGAAGGGCCTCATTAGACAGTCCGGCGTGCACGTGTTCACCATGCAGGATATCGACCGCGACGGGATTGCCAGCGTGGCCGAACGCGCGCTCGAGATCCTTGGCCGGGACGGCGCGGCGCTGCACGTGTCGCTGGACGTCGATGCCTGTGACCCTGCCATCGCGCCTGGCGTGGGCACGCCGGTTCGCGGCGGATTGACGTATCGGGAAGCCCACCTGATGATGGAGGTGATCGCGGGAGCGGGACGTCTGGCGTCGCTCGACCTGGTGGAGGTCAACCCGATCCTCGACGTCCGCAATCAGACGGCTGAGCTGGGAACAGGCCTGGTGCTTTCGGCCCTGGGTGAGCGAATCCTTTGAACGTCCAGGCTCGACGATGACCATGACCCACAGGGAGGATCAATGAGTGCCGAAGCTGACGTGAAGATCACCTACGCCACGCTGACCGGGGACCAGCTCGAGGTGCTCCATCGCGGGATCGATCGGGAGGTCGAGCGCGTCCAGGAACGGTTCGGCGCCGTGCATCCCAACTGGATTGGCGGGCAGGCGGTATCGTCGCCGGAGGAGTTCGACGACGTCAGCCCGCACGATACGCGGATCAGCCTCGGCCGGTTCCAGCAGGCGACGCCCCGGCAAGTACGAGACGCCGTTGCCGCGGCGGTCGATGCGTTCCCGACCTGGGCCAGCCAGCCCTGGCGCGAGCGCGTGGCGGCGGTCCGTCGCCTGGCGGATGCCATCCGC
>JAQBVV010000013.1 GCA_027622905.1 Acidobacteriota bacterium | reverse complement strand
CTGCCTGTGCTGTTCGATCTCATCGGTGACGCGGGCGAGTGTCGCCAGCGCTTTCTGCCGGTCGTCGGCCACCACGTCCCGCTGCGCCGGGTCGTCACGATTGACGAAGTCGGCGGCAAGCACGTTGATGCGGCTCTGCAGCGCATCGGCGAGGATCCGCGCGCGCGACTTCGCCTGGCGGGCATCCACGATCCGCTTGCGCCAGTCAGCCTCGGTCAGCGCCGATCCGGCAGGCCCGTCCCCGGGACCGCCGCCTTCCACATCAGTGTCCGGATCGGACCCAGGCTCCCCGTCGGCGGGAGTGGCGGCCGCAGATTCGGCCGGTGGAGGTGCCGGCGACGATCCAGCCACCGGACCGGCCGGCGCCCCCTCGGAACGGAGGGACTGGTTCGTGTACACCTTGCTCGCTGTCGTGAGGGTCTTCCGCCGCTCCTCTTCCCGACGCGCCAGGTCGCCCAGCGACTGCGCCGAGACCGTCGCAACGCAGACCAGCAGACACACCCCGGTCGCGACATGGGCCAGGAGAGACTTCATAGGTTGCATTCTCCGGCCGCTTCGTTCAGAGGTCAAGCGCCGGGTCACTAGCGCCACTAGCGCCACTCCCGCCACCTTCGCGTCTGCACCAGTCCGGCGCTGTCGCGCTCGACGATCACTTCAACCGTCCTACGACTCCCGTGCCCACCGTAGGCCTGCCCCAGTATCGACACGACCTGCGGCGTGGAGGCCTCCTCCTCTGAACGGTCCGCCACCCACACCACCACGTAGATCTGCGAACGACGCGGGCTCGATGGCACGAGGTCCCGAAAACGGCCGTAGGCGTACAACAGCCAGTCGGCTTCGGTGGCGCCGGACGCTCCGGGCGCCGCCGCGTTGACATCCGACGTGGCGGCACGAAGGTCGACCGTCGTGGCCCCGACCGTGCGCCGGCCGCCCGGCGGTCCGTCGACGAACGCCGACCGCCCTGGCGTCACGACGATCTCGCTCCAATCCGACATCGAGGCGACTTCCCCTTTTGCGAACTCGACGGCGGCCTCCGCCGCGTAGAACGCTTCGGTGGCGTCGCGGTAGTTGGCGGCGATCGCGGTCTCGGTGATCGTGGCCAGCGTCAGCGCGGACCCCAGCGCCGTCAGCAGCGCCACGGCCATCATCACGACCACGAGCGCCGTGCCGCGGTCTGCCTCACGCACCATCGAGATTCCGCGGCGTCACGGTGAACCGGATCTCGCGGTCCGGCAGATAGCGCTCCCCGGCTCGGGCGGTGCCGCCACGCACGAACAGCGGGCCTGCCGGGCCGCGCAGCGCTGCGCTGGCCGCCTGCACGCGCAGTGTCACGCGCACCATCCGGATGTCCAGCAGGTCGGCGTCGAACCGATGACTGTCGGCGGCATCCGGGTACCAGGGACCGCCGCCGAGTACGGCCGCGTCGAGCGGGACCTGATTGGCGCCGAAGTATTCGAAACGCAGTTGCACGACGTGGTCGAGCACCGGTCGATCCGTGGCGGCTCCGTCATAGTGCCGGAGCTGGAACTCGCCGGCCGACGGATCGCTTCGCAGATAGTAAGTATGGGATTCGACCGCCGCACCATCCCACGGCACGGACAGGACGCTGATCGTATCCGGACGGAAGAACACACCGCGTGCAGGATCGGGCTGTCGCCGGCCGACGCGATAGGGCATGACGGGGGGGTTGGCCATCAGCAGATCGTGGGCCAGCGCATCGATACCGACGCGGAGCCGCTGCCGCATGTCCGCCAGTTCCGGCTGCGCGTCAAAGATGCCCAGCGCAGGCTTCGCCAGACCAAAGACCGTATCGGTCATCGTTCAGCCGCAGCGCGATGAGTCGACCTGGCGCGCGAGGGCGCGGGATGTGCGGACACGCCTCGCGAGAGCGACTGCCGGCATCGCCACCGCTGAAACCCGTCTCCGCCAGATCGATGCGGCGCCGCACACGCCCGCCTCGACCCAGCAGCGTGAGACGATCGCCGCAACCCTCGACCGCCTCCGGCAGGATGCGCGCGACCAGTCCGACGCGCTCACGCGGTTGCTGACACAGGTTCGGGCTGCACAGGTACCGGAGGAGTGGACGCAGTAGGCACGAGGCGCCCGCGCCGGGTTACCGATAAAAAGCGAGGTACCAGGCCAGGATCGGATCGCCCACCGCGGCCGCGGCGATCGCACCCACCGCCAGAAACGTCCCGAACGGCAGCGCCGCCTGCATGCTGCCCCGTCCCGACGCGATCAGCGACACTCCGACAATCGATCCGGCAAACGACGCGAACACCAGCGTCAGGAACATGAGCGGCCAGCCCAGAAACGCGCCGATCATCGCCAGCATCTTGACGTCTCCCATCCCCAGACCGTCCTGGCCGCGCACGCGGTAGTACGCCTCGGCGATGGCGAACAGCATGCCCCCGCCGGCGACGATACCGATCGCCGACGAGATCCACCCGGGAGGCAGAAACCAGCTCGCCGCGAAGCCGACCGCAATCCCCGGAAGCGTGATCACGTCGGGCAGGATGCGGTGCCGGAGGTCGATGGCGAACAGCACGATGAGCGCGCATCCGAAGACGAGGCGCACGACCAGCAGCCCGGACGGCCCGTACACCCAGGCGCCGGCGGCAAACAACACCGCCGTCGTCAGCTCGACGAGCGGGTACATCGACGAGATCCCGGCACCGCACGTGCGGCAGCGACCGCGAAGCACGAGCCAGCTCAGCACCGGGACGTTCTCGTACCAGGCGAGGTGCCGACCGCATTCGGTACAGCGCGACGCCGGCCAGACGATCGACTCGCGTCGCGGCACGCGATGGATACACACGTTGAGAAAGCTGCCGACGAGCAGGCCGAACGCCGCGAGGACAGGTACCAGCGGCAGTGTCGTCACCGGATCTGGGCCGGCCCCGTCGGCAACGGGCTGAGCGGCGACCCGTCTCCGAGGCCGACCACGCCTGATTCGAGGCGATACGGAATGCCTGTCGGATCGACCGGCACGCCAGGCAGGTACCCCGCGCGCCACAGTTCCTCCCAATCGGATGGCGTCCGTCCCGTCTGTTGCTCGAACGCTGCCACCGCGCCAGTGAGCCCGTCAAGGTGGTCCATGGCGTCGAGCTGCCGCAGTCGCCTGGCGGCCTCGTTACGAAACCACTCGTCGTCGACGCCCTGCGCGATCTCGCGCCAGAGCAGGCGTGACGACTCCCGGCTCCCGCCTTCAGCCAGCGTCACCGCGGCCAGCGGTGCCATCCAGATGGGCGCGTTCGGGAACTCCGATGCCCTGGTGAACCACGCGGCGGCCTCGTCGTAGTCCTGCAGCCACCAGTAGTGGACGAACCCGATCGATTGCGCCAGTTCCCACCGGTCCGGCAACGCCTCCAACCCCTTCTCGAGGAGCGCGATCGCGTGATCCGGCCGCCCGGGCCCCCCTGGGGGTGGCTCCGCCAGGAAGAGCGACCCGAAGTAGTAGGCGACGGTGAAGTGGGGGTCGAGCGACGTGGTGAGATCCAGCAGCGGGTACAGCAGGTCGAACTGCGTGGTGGGATCGATCGAGAGCCGCGTGGTACCGTAGTGCTGGATCGCCCGAACCCAGTAGACGTCGGCCAGCAGCGAATCGTACGACAGCGCCAATCGCTTCATCGCGTCGGGGGACCGCACGTACAACAGGTTCGCGGTCGTCGACGCGGGCATGCCTCCGTTGAGCTCATGAACCGCCTGGAGTCCAACCGCTCCGGCCGCCAGCACGCCAAGGAGAAGGAACGTGCGCAGGTTCACTTGAAGTCGCGCCTCGAGAAGATCGCCACGGCTCCAGTCAGCAGCATCGCGATGTAGACGCACCCGTAGGCCATCGTGGTCACCACGTACAGCCACGGGACCGGCAGCGCGTAGACCACCTGGGTCTTGATGTCGAAGGCCCCGAAATTCGGCAACACGTAGTAGAGCCCGCGCGCGAAATACGCCGCCACCGGTGACTCCACGACCGCCTCGAAACTCCGCAGGTCATCGTTGAAGTGTCCAATCACCCAGAGTCCGAGCGTCAGCGCCGCCGAGAGGAACGGACTCGAGAACGTGGAGAAGAACAGCGCGACAGCGGTGATCAACAGGAGTTCCACGAAGATCAGCAGGATGGCCCGCAACATGCCAGGATCGGTGGCGGGGGCCGGCCACGTGACCTGGATCGACTCGGGATACAGCGTATTCAGATAGGCCAGGATGGCGTAAAACGCCACCGTCATCACGAGGACGTTGACCAGAAGCGTCAGCGCCAGGCCCGCGTACTTCCCGAGCACGAACTCGTGCCGGCGGATCGGCTTGGACAGCAGGCTGTAGATACTGCGTCGCTCGACTTCCTTCCACACGAGACCGATCCCGATGAACACGGCGATCAATCGACCGAAGCTGGCGATCGCGGCCAGGCCGAGGTCCTTGATGATCTTCATGTCCTGCCCGGCGGTCAGCTGGCCGAGCAGATACGACACCGCAATCAGCAGGACGGCGAACGCGACCAGGTTGTACAGCACCTTGTCGCGCACCGACTCCTTGAAGACGTTGACCGCGATCTGACCTATGAGTCGCATAACCGTTCATACCGCCAGGGCACCGGTCTCGACGCCCGACCATGTGTCGACATCACTCGCTGGATGCCGGCGCTTTCCCGACGTCCGCCAGGCCGCGATCGCGCGACACGGCGCCAATCTTCCGCATGTAGAACTCTTCCAGCGTCTCGCGGACAGGATTGACCGAGACGAGTTCGGCGCCCTGGGACACGAACTCGGCCACCAGACGATCGGGCGCGACCGACAGCGGCACGTGAAGAGCATAGCGACGCCCGCCAAGCGCGGTCGCGCGATCGATATGACCCGACGCCGTGGCGCTCTCCAGTACCGCGTCGTCGAGACCGCCCATGACCACTTCCCAGCCGAGCGCCTTGAAGGCCAGTATCTCGGATAGCTCACCTGTCGCCGCCAGCCTCCCGGACGCCACGATCGCGACGCGACTGCACAACGCCTCGGCATCGGACAGCACGTGCGAACTGAAGAAGACGGTGCATCCACGGTCGCGCAGCCGGAGAATCAGTTCCCGGATCTCGCGGCGTCCCATCGGATCGAGGCCGGACATCGGCTCGTCGAAAAAGACGACCTCTGGATCGTTGATGATCGCCTGGGCGATGCCCACCCGTTGCAGCATGCCCTTGGAGAACTTGCGAAGCTGAAGCCGCCGCTCGGCGCCGATGCCCACCTCGTCGAGCAGGTCGGAGACACGGCGACGGCGATCCGCCGCGCCGTAGCCAAACAGGCTGGCAAAGTAGTGGAGCAGTTCCTCGGCCGAGAGGTAGTCGTAAAAATACGGGTTCTCCGGCAGGTAGCCGGTGCGGCGCTTGACCGACACGTCGCCGACGGGTCGGCCCAGGATCTCGGCGCGCCCTGACGTGGGAAAGGTCAACTGCATGAGCAGCTTCAGCGTCGTCGTCTTGCCGGCGCCGTTGGGGCCGAGAAAACCGAAGACCTCCCCCTGGCCAACGTCGAGCGTCAGGCCGTCGAGCGCGACGTACGCACGAGGACGCCAGAAGCCAACGGGATAGTGTTTGGTGAGTGCTTCGGTCCGGATCGCGTCCATCACGACTCAGGCGTCCCGCCCATGTGTCCAGACCACTAGGACTGATTCTGGCCCTCGGACGGGCCAGCGGCCGCAGGCTCCGACGCGTTCTCGAGTTCGTGGGCGATCGCGGCATCGAAGTAGGCAGGCCGGAGCGTCGACGAGATACGAATACCGTTGATGAAGAATGTGGGCGTGCCGGTGATCTGGACCTTCTGCCCGAGCGCCGCGTCGGCACGCACATGCTCCAGCATCTCGTCGTACCGCGCGTCAAAATCGGTCACCTGGGCCACCTCGGCAAGCCCCTCGATGACGCGCTCACGCGTCAGGGATGCCTGGTTGCTGAACAGCCAGTCCGCCATCTCCGCTGCACGGTCATTCTCGCGCGCGAGGCGCACCGCGACCGCGGCTTCGCACGCCGAGGCGTGAATCCCCCCGGTGTTGCATTCCGCCTCGAGCGGATAGTCCAGACTGACGAACGCCACCTGCCCCGGATACTCCTCGGCGTACTTCAGCTCGATCCCTCTGTAGGCGAGATAGGCCTGCCGACACGCCGGGCACTGGTAGTCGTTGAACTTCACCACCACCACGCTCGCCCCGTTGGCCGGCACGCCAAGGTCCACCCTCGGCTGCGCGTCGAGCCACGCCTCGAATTGCGCGACCTCGACCTCGCCGAGCGTCTCGGTCGGCGCCGCCATGGGGGCCGACGCCATGGTCGCGGCCGTGTCCTCGCGCGGGAAGAACGCCACCAGCGACACCGAGGTCACGATCCAGACGGCCGCAAGCGTCGCGGCCATGGGGTTGGCCATGACCGCCCGCAGGTCGCGGCCAAGCCGCCCGGGAAGCTCGCTCAGCTGCGAGGCGACGCCACCCGACACGACAAACAACCCGATCACGGCGACGTACATCGTGACGCAGAGCGGACACATCTGTCGGAGGATGAAAAACGACGCATACCCGAGGTACAGCACACCGGCGAGCCCGACCGTCGCCAGCACGAAAATGTACCCGGCGATTCGCCCGACGTCGTCGGACAGCGACGCTGACGCCAGCGACTTCGGCGACGCTGACGGCGCTGCCGTCCGGGACGGAGACATGCCCACCAGGCCCAGTAGCAGGACGAGCCCCGACCAGACCGCGCCGCCGACGGCGACCGGAACGCCGAAGAGGCTGCCGTACTGGCTGGTCAGCACGGCTTCGCAGCTGACGGTCTCGCTGATGTCACAAAAACTCGAGTACGAGGGGTCCGCGAGCACCTGGTAGTGGACGTACAACGAGGACACCGATGCGCCGAGCCCGAGCACGGCGAAGGCCACGATAAGCGTGCGAGTGTGTTGTTTCATGTCTTTCGATCCTGTCGCATCCTACAACAAACAACGGCCCCAGGCCCACAGGGCCTGAGGCCGTTGCTCTTCGGAAGAACGCAGGAGGTGCCGAGCGATCGCGCTCTACTGAAGGCTCGTGGCGCCCGCCATCGTCGCCGGAATCGTCGCACCGGTGGCCAGCTGGAAGATCGTGCCGCGATTGTCCGTGGCGAACGACCGCTGCCCGGTGCTCCCCACCGTGACCGGCTCCGCGTGCGCATAGAAGGACGCCACCGTCGCCGCGCCAGCGTTACACGTGGCCGCGGAGGCGGCCACCACCGTCGCGTCCGTGCCCACCGCCAGCGTCATCGTGTAGCCGCTCTTGGTCACGCCAGTCGTGGCCAGGTCCGGGCTAATGAAGCCCACGCCGCCGGCCGGCGCCAACGCAAGATTCTCCAGCGTCGGCGCATACCCGCCGCCTCCGCAGCTGGCCGCATACGTCGCCTCGGCCCCACCGATGGTCCGCATCGACGCGATCGCCGACGCCTCGTTCCCCGACTGGCGGGCGCGGAGCAGACCGGGCACCGCAATCGCCGCAATGATGCCGATGATCGCCACGACGATCAGCAGCTCGATCAGCGTGAATCCCTTGTCGTCCCGAACCTGGTTCTGAATCTTCATCCGTCTGCTCCTCAAAAATAAATGAACGCACTGTTTCGTCAACGCACTGCCGATCAGGCACCGCATCAATGCCGACCGGGGGGACTTGGCCACCCCGGTGGGCAGCGCGTCCTGCCCTTCCTTTTAGCAAGTGGCGTGCCGCCTCTGGTACAAATGAGTTTAAAAGACAGTAACCGTATTTTTTTCAGTGTGTTACAGATATATATACGTCTGGAACAGGGTGCGGTGAGCCTGACGTTACTTGGCGTTCTGACAAATTGCGTCAGCTCGAACTGACAATTAGTGGCGACTTGATCTGGATCCAAGCGGAGGCATCAGCCCTTGGGAGCCTCGCCGAACTGGAGCGCTTTTCGTTTCGGTCTAGCAGCCATCTCACCTCTACCGCCTCCGAATCACCGGAACGCACATCGTCGTCAAAACGAAATGCGAGTGGCCAAACCCCAGCCGCGCTCGTCCTCGAGCCCGCCCCGCACGGCGTGTCCGTCCAGATACAACCCGCCGCCTGCCGCGACGGTGAGCCCCACGGTAGCGACGCTCTCGCGGGTGCCCCGTGTATTGACCCGGCCTCCCACCCGCACGGCGACGCGCCTGTTGAACATCCACTGCTCGGCGCCGAGCGCGATCATCCGGCGTTCGCCCGCCGTGGTCATGTACGTGCGCACATCCGCGTCGAGAGCCACGGTCAGCGGAATACTCCCGACCGCCGCGCCATCAAACGCCGCGCCGACCCTGACCTGCCTCGGCAATTGCATCCCGGCCGCAGACTCGTCGGACGACCCACCTGCGCCGAAGAACTCCGGCTCACGAACATTGCGAACAGTCCCACCAAGGCGCAACGGTCCGGAAACCGCAATGAAGCCCACATCCAGGTCGTAGCGGCTCTGGAAATCGCCACCCTCGAGCGACTCCCCCTGCTCCAATGCGTCGGACAACGCGGCGCTGTCCGATAGGGAGGCGTTGTCGAGCGGACCAGTGCGCACGACTCCCCGTACGCGCTTCAGGGTCGTACCGACGTGCACCCCCGACACCAGCGTCCGCACGATCGTGACGCCGAGCTGGCTCATCGCCAGCGACTGCACGGGTCTGTCGGTCGCCGCCGCTCCCCCGGACGTCGCGGACGGGAAGTCGGTGATCCGAAGCCGGTAGTAGCTCAAGCCGAGCGCTGGCGTACCAAGCGCAAACCAGGAATTCTTGTGGCGCCACGCAGGAGCCTCCTCGGTCACCTCGAGCCGGTCCCGCCCCCAGCCGATGTCGACAAACGGCCCTGCGGCGATGCCCGCAGGGTTCCACCAGGTGGCAGTGCTGTCGGAGGCGACCGCGACGAATGCGCCACCCATCCCGAGGGCCCTGGTGCCAACCGATTCGACAATCTGTGCGTCCGCTGCCGCCGGCGCCAGAAAGTCAGCTGTCGCCGGTGCCAGGCACAGGAGGCTGGCGCCGATCAATCGGCGCCAGTGCCCGACGCTATAATTTTGACTAATCAAACTATGACATTCGTATCAGGAGATAAGTTGTCGACTGGGCGTCAGGCCATGCCGCTGGTTGCTCGTATCATCGCAGTTTTTCACGCTCCCCGGTACACGTTCGAAGCGCTCTCCCAGGCGCCACGGGCATTCGGAGTGGTCACACTGACTCTTTTTGTCACTTTGGGGTGCTCCGCAATAGTCCTGGAGACAAATGTGGGGCAATTGGCGCTGCTCGACCGATGGGAGCGCATGGGGGCCGCCGTCGGCCAGACCGTCGACGACCAACAGTATGTGGCCCTGGTAGAGGCCAGCCGGCATGGGGTGCTCTACGCGACCGTCATGGCTCTGGTGACCGGCCCGCTGCTGACTGTCGGACTCTCGGCTCTGGTCCTTGCGGTGTTTCGGCCGCCGACGTCAGGAGCTGTCACCTACCGGCAGGTCCTGGCCATCGTCGGCCACGCTGGCGTCATTCTGGCGTTGCGCCAGGTCATCGGCGCGCCGCTGACCTACACGCGCGAAACGCTGTCCAGTCCGATGACGCTCGGGGCCGTCTTTCCGATGCTGGACGAATCGTCGCCAGTGGCTCGCGTCCTCGCCGCGGTCGATCTCTTCGTGATCTGGTGGGTCATCGTGCTGGCCATCGGCGTGTCCGTGCTCTACCGAAAACGTGCCCGCCGGGTCGCCTGCGCGTTCGTCGGTGCCTATGTCACACTGTCGATCACGATGGGCATCATCACGGCGATAGTCGGCGGAACGGCATGACGAGAACGACGAAGATCACGATCGCCGGCACGGTGGTGATCGCGATCGCCGGCGCTGGCGGGAGTCTCTGGTGGCGTGGCCCGGACCTTCCCACGGTGGCCGCCGAAGCGGTCCGACGGCGCGACCTCGATGCCGTCGTCTCGGCGTCCGGAAAGATTCAGCCGCAGCGACAAGTCAATGTCTCGGCGAACACGATGGGCCGCGTCACGAGGCTGGCTGTTCAGGAAGGCGCGCACGTCCGCGAGGGACAGTTCTTGCTCGAGATCGACCCGCGATCGCTGGAGGGTCAGCTTCAACGGGGCGAGGCAGGCGTGGCGGCCGCGCGGTCTGCCCTGCTTCAGGCACGGGTCGGCGTCGAGCAGGCAGGTGCCACCCTCGAACTCGCCCGCCAGAGCCTCAGACGGCAGGAGGAACTCTGGGCTGAAGGACTCACGACGCGCGAGTCGCTTGAACGCGCGCAGAATGACGTGGCGGTACGCGAGGCGGAGTTGCGCACGCGCGAGCAGGAGATCCGCACGCGCGAGGAGCAGGTCAAGCAGGAACAGGCCAGCCTCGCGACCACCCAGTACAACGTGAGCCAGGTCACGATCTCGGCCCCGATGACCGGCATGATCACGCGCCGCAACATCGAGGAAGGTGAAAACGTGATGGTCGGCACGATGAACAACGCCGGCACCGTGCTGCTCACCATCGCCGACATGACGGTGCTCGAAAGCGAGATCGAAGTCGACGAGACCGACATCCCCGCGGTTACGCTCGGGCAGGACGCGCGCGTGACGATCGACGCGGTCCCGAACCGCACATTCCGCGGCCGCGTCACGGAGGTCGGCAACAGTCCCATTCAAACGGCCGGGAATGCCAGCACGGCGCAAGCCACGAACTTCAAAGTGGTCATCACGCTGGACGAGGAAGTGCCGGGCGTACGCCCGGGGTTCACGTGCACCGCGGAGATCACCACGGCAACCCGCAAGGGTGTCGTGTCCGTGCCCATCCAGGCGGTGACGGTGCGCGAGATGCTCTACGACGAGTCAGGCACCCTTGTCCACGAACCGCCACCGACTCCACCAAGCCGTTTCCGACTGTTTCGACGTCCGGCGACCGACGCCGTCGTCGCGGTTCCCGAGCCACCGCCAGGCCACACCCGCATGGAAACGGAGGGCGTGTTCGTGCTGCGCGACGGTCGGGCCGTGTTTGCGCCGATCACTGTCGGCATCGCCGGCGAACGCTACTTCGAAGTCCTGTCCGGCGTGACCGAGACCGATCGAATCATCACGGGGCCCTTCACCACCGTGCGGGAGCTCGCCGACGGTGCCCAGGTCGCGCTCCAGGACGTCCCGGACCGGCCCTAGCGGCCCCGCGATGCACCAGATTCTCGAGTCAATCGCGATCGCGCTGGAGTCCATCTGGGCGAACAAGCTGCGGTCGTTCATGACCGTGCTCGGCAACATCGTGGCTGTCGCGTCCATCGTCACGGTCGTGTCGTTGATCCAGGGCATGAACGCGATGGTCTCGAGGGTCATCGTGACCGACGTCGGCGCTGATTCGTTCACCATCCAGCGGCGACCGCCTGTTCGCACGGCGGACGACGAGGAGCAAACCCGGAACAACCCCCTTGTCACACTCGCCGAAGCCGACGCGATCCGCAGGTTCAGCCCGACCATCGACTCGGTGATGGCGCAGGCCCAGGCCCGGGGAACCATCACGTACCAGGACCTGGTGCTGGAGAACATCCAGATCCAGGGTGTCACGAGCGACTACGTCGATTTCTCGACCTTCGACGCCGAACGCGGACGGATGATGAGTGCCAGCGAAGTCACCAGGAACCGCCCGGTCGTGCTCCTTGGATGGGATGTTGCCGATCAACTGTTCGGCGGCGCGACCCCCCTGGACGGGATCATCAAGATCCAGGGCGTGCACTTCCGCGTGGTCGGCGTCAGCGAACGAAAGGGCGGCATGTTCGGCGCATCGATGGACGGCTTCGTCGTGATCCCCATCGGCAGCCACATGAAGCTCTTCGGATCGAGACAGTCACTGTCGCTCATGGTCAAGCCGACGTCGCCGACCCTGCTGCCCGTGGCGATGGATGACGCGACGGTGGCGCTCCGGGTCGCCAGGCGACTGAGTCCCCGCGACCCGGACAACTTCGGCATCTTCACGTCGGATACGCTCCTGGGGATCTATCGTCAGGCGACAACCGGTATTTTCGCGGTCCTCGTCGGCGTCGTCGCCCTGTCGCTCCTGGTCGGCGGACTCGTCATCATGAACATCATGCTGATGGTCGTGAGTGACCGGCCTTCGCAAGGCGCTCGGCGCCCGGCGCCGAGACATCATGTCCCAGGTCCTGACCGAATCGGTGACCCTGTCGACCGTCGGTGGAGTGGCGGGGATCCTGCTGGGATTTCTGGCGGCGCGAGCCATCGCGGCCACCACCCCGCTCCCGGCTCAGCTCGAGCTCTGGTCAGTGCTCCTCGGCATCGGTATCACGGCCGCGGTCGGCCTGTTCTTCGGCGCGTACCCGGCGTCGCGCGCGGCCGCCCTTGACCCCATCGAGGCGCTTCGACGCGAATGAGACTCGCCCTCCTTCGCGAAGTCGTACTCCTGGCGCTCGACTCGCTACGCACCAACATGCTCCGATCGGCACTCACGATCCTTGGCGTCGTGATCGGCATCATGGCGATCGTCGGCATGACCTCCCTCATCCGTGGGTTCGACGAGTCGTTACGCGACAGCATCCGCCAGCTCGGGCCGAACACGATCTTCGTCGCGAAATTCAGCGGCGTGAGCCTGGCCGCCGGCAACGACTTCGCCGAACTGCTGCGCCGCCCGAATCTCACGGTTGACGATGCGGCGGCCATCGAGAAACTGGCGCCCTCCGCCGGGCTCGTGGACATCTGGCTTGGCGCGGGTGGACCGCCGACCCAGACGCGCGTGTTCTATCGCAGCGACCGCACCAAGTTACTGGGCGTGCTCGGTGCCACGGAACACTTCGCCAGCATCAACTTTCTTGACCTGCAGGCGGGTCGATTCTTCACCGAAGGCGAGGTCTCGCGACGGCGCAACGTCGTCGTGCTGGGGCAGACCCCGTTTCAGGCGCTGTTCGGCGAGCGCGGCATCGATCCGGTCGGCAAGCGGGTACGCATCGGACCGGCACAATACACGGTCGTGGGCGTCGTTGGCGAACGGCCCTCGGCCGGCGGTTTCGACCTCGGTCAGGACGATTTCGTGGTGATTCCCGAAACGACGTATCGGAAACAGTTCGGCATCCAGATGTTCTCCCGCGGCGGCGGCACGCACCAGAGCGTGCTCCTCGCGGTGGCGCCGCGCGTGGACGGAGCCAGGCAGGCGCTGCTGACCGAGGTCGAGGAGATCATGCGCATTCGGCACGGACTCACGCTGGACGAGCCGAACGATTTCGACCTCGTCACACAGGATGCCGCGCTGGATGTGTGGGAGCAGGTGAGCCAGGCGACGCTGCTGGCATTGATCGCCATCTCGTCGATCGCGCTCATGGTGGGCGGGATCGGGGTGATGGCCATCATGACGATATCGGTCACCGAGCGCACGCGGGAGATCGGCCTCCGAAAGGCTCTCGGTGCCAGACGACGGGAAATCCTGTTTCAGTTTTTGGCCGAGGCCGTGGTGCTGACCTCGCTCGGGGGCATCCTCGGGATTGCCCTCGGGAGCGCCATCGGGATCGTCATCAGCCTCACGACCGGCTTTCCCGTATCCCTGCCCTGGTGGTCGTTCGCCCTCGGCCTCGGATTCTCCGCGGCCGTCGGCATCTTCTTCGGTATGGTCCCGGCGTTCCGCGCGGCGCGCCTCGATCCGATCGAGGCGCTGCGCCACGAATAGCCGCGCCTAGCTTTCCTTTTCCCCGGTCCGAATGCGGTAGCTCTCCAGTACGGGAAGCACGAAGACCCTCCCGTCACCAATTTCGCCTGTGCGGGCGGCTTCCACGATCGCCTTGATCGCATCCTCGACGATCCCATCCGGCACCACGACGTCGATCTCCATCTTCGGCAACAAGCTGACGTTGTACTCCTTGCCGCGGTAGATGGCCGTGTGACCCTTCTGCTTGCCGTGCCCGCGCACTTCGGTCACGGTCATCCCTGCAATACTCAGCGCCGCCAGCGCGTCCTTCACGTCGTCCACCTTGTTGGGGCGAATGATCGTTTTGATGAGCTTCATACAGTGTTCTCCCCGTGTAGAAATAGACAGACCGCGTGCATCACCCGTTGTGGCCGCGCGTCAGGGTCCCGCCGACGTGCAGGTAGGCTTCTTCACCGTGCTGGGTGATATCCAGCCCGGTGGATTCCTCTTCTTCGCTCGCGCGCAGCGGAATCACCAGGCCGATCACCTTCAAAAGGACGAAACTCATAGCACCGCTGTACACGATCACCGCGGCCACAGCGGCTATCTGCGTCACAACCTGGCCCGGATTACCGAACAGCAGGCCGTCAGCGACGCCGTTCAAGCTCTGTTGCGCGAATACGCCTGTCAACACGGCGCCGGTCGCGCCGCCAACTCCGTGCGCCGCCACCACGTCGAGGGAGTCGTCCAGCGAGGTCGACGCGCGATACATCATGGCGAAGTAGCTCGGCAGCGCCGCGATTCCGCCGAGCGCGATGGCGCTCATGGGGCTGATGAATCCGGCGGCGGGTGTCACAGCCACAAGACCCACGACAATCGCCGTCGCACAGCCGACGGCTGTCGGCCGGCCCGACCGGCTCATGTCGAGAAAACACCAGACGACCAGCGTGCCCCCTGGGGCCAGCATCGTCGTCACGAACGCCAGACTGGCAATCCCGTCGGCTGCCAACGCACTGCCGGCATTGAAACCGAACCAGCCGAACCACAGCAGGCCCGTACCCAGCAGCACGAATGGCACATTGTGCGGCAGCAGCGACGATGACGGGTATCCCTGACGCTTGCCGACGACGACCGCCGCCACCAGGGCCGCGATGCCCGCGTTGACGTGCACGACGGTTCCACCAGCGAAGTCCAGGGCCCCCAGATCCGCCAACCAGCCGCCACCCCAGACCCAGTGCGCCACCGGAGCGTAGACGACGATCACCCAGAGGGAGATAAATGCCAGATAGGCCGAAAACCGCATCCGCTCAACGATGGCGCCCGAGATCAGGGCGGCGGTGATGATGCAGAAGGTGCCCTGAAAGGCCATGAAGAGCAGGTGTGGGATCGACCCGTTCGCCTCCAGGCCCACCCCGGACAGGAAGGCGTACGACAGTCCCCCGACCCAGCGGCTGCCCTCCGAGAAGGCGAGCGAGTAACCGAGCGCGGCCCAGATCACGGCCGAGAATCCCATCGAGATGAAGCTCATCATCATGGTGCTAAGCACGTTCTTCGATCGAACCAAGCCACCGTAGAAGAAGGCCAACGCCGGAGTCATCAGCAGCACCAGCGCCGTCGCCATCAACATCCATGCGGTATCAGCTCGATTCATCGCTTTCCTCCATCCGTGAAGTTGCCGCGCCGACCGTACCCGTGACGGGCACCGGCTGGCCGGCTCCGGTCAGGCGTATCTTACACGCTGCCCACGCGATCGTTCACGTGGCGACGCCACACGGGCGTCAGCCGACGTTACGACTCCTTTTCGCCAGTGCGAATTCGGTAGGTCTCCTGCACCGGGAGCACGAACACGCGCCCGTCACCGATCTCGCCGGTCCACGCGGCGCCGATGATCGCCTTGATCGCATCGTCGGCAATGTCATCGCCCACCACGACGTCGATCTCCATCTTCGGCAGAAGACTGACGTTGTACTCCTTGCCCCGATAGATGGCGGTGTGCCCCTTTTGCTTGCCGTGGCCACGCACCTCCGTCACGGTCATGCCAGAGATATTGAGTGCGGCCAGCGCGTCCTTGACGTCGTCGACCTTGTTGGGGCGCACGATGCTCTTGATCAGCTTCATACAAGTCCTTCCAGTGTGGTGTGCAAGTCAGAAGTCAGCCGACGCTGCTCCGCCTCCGTGAGTTTGATTCCCGCCTTCGTGATGTGAAACACGTCTATGGCCCGCTCGCCCTCCGTGGACATCAGCACCAGGTCCACCTCGCAGCCGTTCGCGGAGATGACACGGCTGATCCGATACAACAAGCCAACGGCGTTACCGGCCACGATGTCCAGGATCGTGTAGCGCCCGGATGCCTGGTTGTCGATGTGCACGACCGGCGGCACGCGCGCCGCCTGATTCCACTGCAGCGTGCTGTGCTCACGCCCGCGCATCAGCGTCTCGACATCCACATGGGCCGCGACGACGTCTCGCAAGACCTGCAGCACCTGGTCATGCGCTCCTGGATTCAGTTCGAGGAATCGTTCGTCATCCGAACACTGAAACACGTCGAGCACCAGACCGTTCGGGTTCGTCAGCGCGTTCCCACGAAGAATGCTGATGCCGAAGGACGAGAGTACGCCGCAGATATTGGAGAAGACGAGCGGCTTGTCGAGCGTCACCACCGCGACGATCCAGGCCGAGTCCGACGACTCCAGCGACGCATGCACCTCGTCCGGTCCGATGTCGCGCGCGAGCCGCACGTGATGGTAGACCGCCTCGCGAGGGAACAGCTGGAGGTACCGTTGCGGCAGTCCCTCGACAAACCTCCGAATCTCCGTCTCGGGCAGATCGTCCGGCCGTCCGGTCAGCAGTTCGACGAGACCTGGCTGATCCTGGTCGATCAGTTCGTCTCCGTACCGCTGCGTCAAATAGTTGTACGTGTCCACATACAGGCGCCAGATCAGCTCCTCCTTCCATGGCGTCAAGGTGTCCGGACTGACGGCTTCGATGTCGGCCAGGGTCATGAGACACAACATCTTCAAGCGATCCTCGGTACCGACGAGTGCCGCGAACTCCTTCACGATCGCCGGGTCTTCGGTATCGCGCCGAAACGCGGCCAATGACATCCGCAGGTGATTCCCGATGAGAAAGAGCACCGTCTCGCGGGCCTCTCCGGTGATCTGCAGTCGATCGAGCACGTCGACGGCCATGCGCACGCTCTCGGGCGCGTGCTCGTCGTCGCGCCACTTCCCGACGTCGTGCAACAGCAACGCCAGCACCAGAAGCTCGAGCGACGGCGCACCGGCCGCCACCGACTTGAATCGCTGGCGGTAGGGGGCGGCCGTTCGCACCAATCGCTCCAGATTGCGAATGGTCAGCAACGTGTGCTCGTCGACCGTGTACTTGTGGTAGAAATCGCGCACGACGCGCCACGAAATGGCCTGAAACTCTGGGAAGAGACGGCCGAGCAGCCCGCAGTCGTGCATCTGCGACAAGGCTGCGTACAGACGTGGCCGCGGCTTCAGGAGCCCGAGCACCGCCGCGCGGTCGGCAGGCTCGGCGATGAAGTCCTCGGGGCTGCAGCCGTCCACGCTCCGCTCGATACACGACAACGTCTCCTCGGTCACCTCGACGTCGGCATCGATCGCGGCCTGGAAAGCACCGATCCAGGACGCGGGCTTCTGCTCGGCGTCGACGGTGTCGAGAAACCGGATGCCATCGCGCGACAGGCCGAGATTGGGGCCCACCGGCACGGGCGCCGTGCGCCGCGCCCACTCCAGGAGGCGGCTGACCGTTCGCGCGTGCCGGAAGTAGTCGCTCATGAGCCGCTCGACCTGCTGCCGCGGCTCGACGCCGGGATAGCCCAGCAGCTCGGCGGCACGCTCCTGCAGTTCGTGGCTCAGCACATTCTGGTTGCGGCCGCACTCGAGGTGGAGAATCGACCGCACGCGCAGCATGAAGTCCTCAGCCTCGTCGAGTCGCTCCGGGTCCGCAGGGACGCGTCGAAGAAGGAGCGGATCGGTGAGCGCAGCGAGCGTGCGGGCAGCCATCAGATCGCGGAGCGAGCCTGGCGCCTCTTTGACATCGGGCTCGAGCTGATACAGCGTGTCGTTGAACTTCGCGTGCCGCTCCTCGATGAGTTTCAGAAGCGACCGCTGGAGGTACGCATGCGTCCGCGCCGTATGGAACATCGCGCCCAGTCGGTCGAGGAGATCCGCCTGACCCGCCACGGGTCTCGCGTCCAGCAGCGCCAGGAGAAATTCCGGGTTGTCGATCTCGAGGTCCGCGAACTCATCGATCTCCCGGACCTGATGACCGACCACCACACCGAGATCCCACAGCGGATTCAGGAACGCCCGCAGGAACCGCTCGCCGGCCCTGTTGATACGACCGCCGAACAACACAAGCAGATCGATGTCGGAATGCAGACTGAGATGCCGCCGACCATAGCCGCCCAGCGCGATGACGGCCACCGGCAGCCCCGGAGCGCCGGCGTCGGCATAGAGCTGACGCAAAACGTCGTCAACGCGATCGGCGTGACGCTCGAGCGCGACTCGACCGCCGGCACCGCGCTCGGAGTCGGCGCGCAGCTCGTCGCGCGCGGCATCAAGCGCCGCCCGGGTCGCCGCGGTGTCACGCGCCGCCTTGGTCGCAGCGGAACTACGCGCCACCCGGGTCGCCGCGGTACTACGCGCCCCCTTGGTCGCCGCGGTGCCACGCGCCGCCCGGGTCGCCGCGGTGCCACGCGCTTCCCTTGTCGTCGCGCCAGACTGCTTCTGCCTCTTGGACATGAAAAGACATCTCCCGTTTCGGTTCGGCTGCACGTCTGTTCGTGGGCGCGGGCGGTCAGTCCGCCCGCGCCCACATGAGAACGAGTTCCGCCATTCCGCTGGTTGTGCTCCTGCGCACGCCCGCGATCGGTCAGTCGTGACCCTAGAAGGAAAACGACTTACTGACCGACGTCCGCTGCCCACGCGCCGACGCCCACGGCCATTTTCTATCTTCGCCACTGACTGCGTCAGTTGCGTGCGGACTGGAAGTGCGGGTACGCCTGCATGGCGTGCTCTCCGTAGTCGAGCCCCTCAGCCTCCTCTTCGGGGTTCACCCGAACACCCATCACGGCCTTGAGTCCCCCGAACACCACCAGCGAGAACGCGAAGGCTGTGCCGCCAACCGCCATCACGCCGATGAGCTGACCGATGAGCGTGAAGCCAGAACCGGTGACGTCGAACAGCGCGCAGGCGAGGATGCCCCAGATGCCGCAGACGCCATGTACCGAAATCGCGCCAACGGGATCGTCAACCTTGACGCTGTCAAAAAACAGTACAGCGGCGAAGACCAGGGCGCCCGCGACCGCGCCGACCATGATCGAGCCCATCGGGCTCACGATGTCTGCGTTCGCGGTAATGCCGACCAGCCCACCGAGAATACCGTTCAGGCCCATCGAGAGGTCGGGCTTCTTGAGGAAGACCCACGAGACAACGGCGGCGCTGATGCCCCCGGCTGCCGCCGCCAGCGACGTTGTCGTGAACACCAGACCGAGTGGACCAGGATTGGCCGACAGCACCGAACCGCCATTGAATCCATACCAGCCGAACCACAGCAGAAACACGCCGATCGTGGCCAGTGCCATGTTGTGCCCCTGGATCGGCCGGACTTCGCCATTGACGTACTTGCCATGGCGCGGCCCCAGCAGCAGGGCGCACGCCAATGCAGCGAACCCGCCAAACGCGTGCACAACCGCGGAGCCGGCGAAGTCCTTGAAGCCGTTGCCGCCGTTCAGCCCGCTCATCCAGCCGCCGCCCCAGTGCCACGAGCCCACCCACGGATATGCGAAGCCAACCAACAGGGTCGCGAAAATGAGAAACGGCAGCAGTTTCACCCGCTCAGCAACCGCCCCGGAAACGATGGTGGCCGCCGTGGCCGCAAACATGGCCTGAAAGATGAAATCACCGTAGCCTGTCATCGCCAGTCCGACACCGCCGTAGCCGAACGTGTCGCCGCCATCTGCATTCAGGTCGCCAATCGGCGAGCCCATTGCAAAGAACCCGTTGAAGTCACCCGGATAGTGACTCATGAAGCCCCACAGCGCGTACGTTAGCAGGCCGATGCAGAGAATAAACATGTTCTTGAACAGAATGTTCACCGTGTTCTTCGACTGTGTCAGCCCGGACTCCACGGAGGCGAATCCGAGGTGCATGATGAACACCAGCGCCGCAGCGACCACCGTCCACAACATGCTGATCGTGAAAAAATCGAACGCGTACGCGTACTCGCCCTGCGCGGCGAGAAGCTCGTCATAGCCGACTCGGGTTTCGTCGGGTTCAGCCTCAGGCTCCTCAAGGGGAACCGTGGCAGCCGGCGCCGCAGGCGCGGCCGTCGCATCTGGCGCGACGGTCACCAGATCACCTCCCGGCTCCTGCCCTGGATTCTGCGCCGCTGCACCCGCAGGAAGACCAAGGAGAATGCATATAGCCGCCGCGGCCGCGCTGCTCACAAGACTCTCGCACCAACGACCACGTGCCCGCGATGTCCGCGCCCCACCAATCGAAACCATGTAGCCCCTCCACTCATTGGCGGCCGCACCTCGTGGCACCGCCGCGATACCGCCTCAATCCCTTCGCAACGGCGCCATCCGGGCTTCTTTCCGCTGTTGGTTCATACAGAGCAAGATCAGTTCCAACAGCTCCGCTCACTGGAATCTCTAGAATCCGCAGTTTTAAAGTCAAAAACAGTAAGTTTCCAGTAGTTGCCCAATTTCATGTTCATACATTTTGGAATCACACAAACATAATTAATACGTTTTTGCATGTATTTATAAAGTCTCCAGGACACCCATCGGACCGAAACAGGCCTCGCGCACCCACTTACATCCGCACCTCAGACTTCAGAAACGGCCAGTCGACATATATGCCTCATACTGGCTTTTACCTACATTATTGTTGCTTCAGTGCTGAGCAGGCGCCCATCCACCGAGACCGAGGCCCTGCGCCTGCCGCGAGCGACCGCCATCGGCCTGGAGCATGAACTTCGTGCATGATCAACTCGCTTCAGACCGGACGTTTCGCACGTTGACCGTCATCGAACAGTGGAGTCGCGAGAGCGTACTCCTCGAGGCCCTATGCCTGGCAGACCCGGACGGACCGTCGTCGATGCGGTCGAGGCCGACTCGGCACGACGCCCACCATCGTCACGACGCCTGGCGCCAACTATCAACTGCCTGAAAACAGGAACAACGCCTTATCGCACCATCAAGACATGCGAAAAAGCCACCTCTTGCGAGGTGGCTTTTTCAGAAGGCGCCGCAAATGTTCGGGACTGCCGGAGGCGCCTAGAACGTCAAGATGACGTCCATGCCGACTCCAACTCCGTCCTCACCCGATGGAATGATCGCGCTGTCGTCGTCTTGATCCCAACGAATTTCTGGTCGCACAATGATGCGGTCAGCCGCCTGAATCTTCACGCCGGATGTCACGGAAAAGATGTCAGACGCCACTGGACCAACGTTCGTATTCCACCATTCCACTCGCGCGCCGATAGACACCTTTTCGTTCAACGCAAAGAGCAGATAGTTGTTCACGCCGTGTGACTCATTGGCTGCCGGATTATCCACATAGTCACTCTGGAACACATAGTTCAGGCGATCCGTCACGTTCAGATCGACCACGATACTGTGCGAGTAGCCAGTGGACAGCCCACCCGCACCCAAACGACCAGCTGTCGTCGTGTAGATCACTGCCCCAACGTCACCCAAACCGACGGAAATGCCTCCCAGGAAGTTGTTGCCATCGGGGACACTGGTACCGAAACCGGAGTCCCAACCAAGCGTCCAACCACCATACAGGGTGATATCACCCATGGCGTATTCACCCAGCACACCGGTGTGCGTGAACGGCTCACTGTTGAACATGGTGAAAGCGTGCGAGAAGAAGAAGTTGTCGGGAGCTTGAACGACTTCGTAACCCATGATGGTGTAAAAGTGTCCGAACTTGACCGAGGCATCTCCCACGGCGACCACTCCGTACAGCTGAGGAATCGCATGGCCGTAGAAGTCGCCCTCATCCCATGAGTTATCCCACGCATCATCTTCCCCGAAGAACGCCTGGGTGTCTGGTCCGTCCACGCCAGAGACGAAGTCCATATGAAAGCCCCATCCCACTCCGTTCTCGCCACTCGCTTCCTTGTCGATGAACAGCCAGGCCTGATGCAGGTTCACACTGTCGTCGTTCTTGTTGTTGAACATGCCGGTGTTGTACGAGTGAGCACCTGCCTGGAGCCAACCTCCGTACGTCACGTCATCCCAGGGGCTGCCACCCTCGTCCGCAGCAGCCTCCGGTGCTGCCTGATCCTGTGCCGCAGCCCCAGCCGGCAGGCCAACAAGCACGAAAAGCGCCGCCACGGCCACGCCTTGCAGAAGACTCGCGCGCCAAATACCACCTGCCCGCGAACTCCGGGCCGCACCAATCGAAACCATGTCAATCCTCCACTCGTTGGCGGCTGCACATCCTGATGCCACCGCAATGCCGTCTCAGTTCTCAAGCAACGGCGCCATCCGGGCTTCGTTCCGCCGTCGGTCATCACACAGCAAGATCGGAGCCATCAATGCCGTACGCTTGCAAAGGCATAAAAGGTCTTTTTTAAAAGCAAAATGCCTATTTAATTGACTGCACGCGCACACACATATATGACATTTTTGAAGCAGACAAACAAATAAACAGCACTAATGTCTGTTCTTTAGATATCGCAACGGCTGACCTGATGAACCCGATCACACGTCACGGTTCCCCATCGGATCGGAAACTCAGGCCGCCTCATCATCGATCGACATATATGCCTGATGTCGACCTGCGCAGACATTCTTGTAGGATTCAAGCGCTGTGGGCGTGGGGATCCTTGCCAACCCGCTTGCGCCCCTTGCCTCGCGGTGCTTATGATCCCCGGCACGCGTTCGCCGTCCGTTGAATGACCCGAGGGTGCCCGCTCAGGAGGTCCGTCCATGAAGGTGTATGACGCCGCACACATCCGCAACGTCGCCCTGGTGGGTCACAGCGGCTGTGGCAAGACCCAGCTCGCCTCTGCGATGCTCTTCGCTGCAGGCGCAGCAACCCGACTCGGCCTGGTTGACGATGGCTCGACGATCACAGACTTCGACGAGGAGGCCATCGCTCGCAAACACACCCTCGCGGCCAGCCTGGCCCACGCCGAGTGGCGGCAGACCAAGATCAACATCGTTGATACGCCCGGTGTCGCCAACTTTCTGACCGAGGCTCGGTCAGCGCTGCGCGTCGTCGAATGTGCGCTGGTCGTCGTGGACGCGGTCGCGGGCGTTGAAGTGCAGACGGAGAAGCTCTGGGCGGAGGCCGCCGCGCTCGGGCTGCCGCGGATCGTCGTCGTCAACCGGCTGGACCGTGATCGCGCAAGTACCGAGCGCACGCTTGAATCGCTCCGACGGAGCTGCGCCAGGGAGATCGCGCCGATCCAGATACCGATCGGCGCGGAGGGCGACTGGACCGGGATCGTCGACCTCCTCCGCATGAAGGCGCTCACCTTCCTCGCGGACGGAAGCGGAGCCATGACCGAAATTGAGATCCCGGAAGATCTGGTCGCTGGGGCAACCGAGGCGCGAGAGCAACTGGTCGAGATGGTGGCCGAGGGCGACGAGCGCCTGATGGAGATCTACTTTGCCGATGGGACTTTGACGCAGGAGCAACTCGTCGAGGGCCTTCGAGCGGGCACCGTCGCCGGCCGCCTGTATCCGATGGCGTACACGTCCGGCCTGCGCGTCATCGGCGTCCAGCCGTTACTCGACGTGATCGTGGACCATGTGCCCTCACCAGCGGAGCGTGACGTCCCCGGGGTGTCGAATGACGGCGACGGGACGGGCGAAGCGACGACTGTCAAGGCAACCGACGACGCACCGCCCATCGCGCTCGCCTGGAAAACCGTCGCCGATCCCTTTGCCGGGCGCATCACGATGTTACGCGCGGTGTCCGGCACACTGGCGTCGGACACCACCACCCACAACCTGACGCGCGATTCGTCGGAACGGCTGGGCCACCTCCTCGTGTTGCAGGGCAAGACCCAGACCCAGGTCGCCGCGCTGAAGGCCGGCGACCTGGGCGCCGCGGCCAACCCACACCGGTGACGTGCTGGGCAACAAGGGCATGACGGTGTCATTCGCCGGCATCGCCTTCCCCGAGCCGGTGCTCGCCTATGCCATAGAGCCGAAGACCCGTGGCGACGAGGACAAGATCAGTACCGCGATGCAGCGGCTGCTGGAGGAAGACCCCAGCGCCAGCTACTCGCGCGACCCCCAGACCCACGAACTGCTGCTGTCCGGGCAGGGGCAGCTACACATCGAGGTCACGGTCGCCAAGCTGAAACGACGATTCGGCGTGGCGGTGAACCTGAAACCGCCGCGCATTCCCTACCGTGAAACGATCACCGCCGAAACCGAAGCCCACGGCCGGCACAAGAAGCAGACGGGGGGCCATGGCCAGTTTGGAGACTGCAAGATCCGCGTCGAGCCACTCCCGCGCGGCAGCGGCTTCACGTTCGAGGACGATATCTTCGGGGGCGCCATTCCGCGACAGTTCGTCCCGGCCGTTGAGAAGGGCATCCAGGAGGCGCGCATGCGAGGCTTCCTCGCGGGCTATCCGATGGTGGACTTCAAGGCGACGGTCTTCGACGGATCGTTCCATCCGGTCGATTCCAACGAGCTGTCCTTCAAGATGGCCGGCTCGCTGGCATTCAAGGACGCGATGGCACGGGCCAGGCCAACCATTCTTGAACCCGTCATGGATGTGGAGGTGTATTCGCCCAGTGACTTCGCCGGCGATCTCATGGGCGACCTCAACAGCCGCCGCGGCCGCATCGCCGGCATGGATGCCAGGGACACGACGACCATCATCCGCGCCCAGGTGCCGATGGCGGAGATGCTGACCTACGAGCAGCATCTGACGTCAGCGACCGGCGGGCGAGGCTCCTATCACATGGAGTACTCGCACTACGACGAGGTGCCCCATGCCCAGCAGGCCAAGATCATCACCGCCGCACAGGCGGCCGCGGGACGCGAGGCAGCCGGATAACTCGGGCTGTGTGGCCGTGGCCGAGGCTGGGCCCGTGACCCAGCCTCGAGACGAAGAACGTGAGGGGCGAGTGGCTAGGACCCGCCAACCTTGCGCGGCGTGGTCGACTTGCGAGCTGCTCCGGTCGTCTGCCCCTTGGTCTGTGCCTTGGCGTGCGCCTGGTCACCCTTCGTTCCTCGCAGACGCCGCGCGGTCGCCTTCAGCCTGTCACCCACACCCGTTCTGGGTTTGGCGTCGTCCTTGTCTTCCGTCTTCGCCTCCGCGGTGGTCGGATCGTACTCACTGCCTACGAGTTCGATCTGGGCAATCTCCGCCGCGTCGCCGCGCCGGAAGCCCACACGAAGAATGCGGGTGTAGCCGCCGGGGCGATCGGCGAACCGCGGCGCGATGGTCTCGAACAACTTGCCAACGACGTCCTTGTCTGGCAGGTCGGCCAGCACCATCCGACGGGCCTGCAGCGTCTTCCCGGCCGGCTCCGCTGCAGCCACGCCACGAACGGCAACGGTGATCAGGCGTTCGACGAACGGACGTAGCTCCTTCGCCTTGGGGACCGTCGTCTCGATCCGCTCGTGCCGTAACAGTGCCATGGCCTGATTGCGGAGCAGCGCCAGGCGATGTTCCGAAACGCGTCCGAGTTTCCGATGTGCGAGGTTGTGTCTCATGGTGGACTCTATGTCGTCTCTTACCGTCGTCTCTAACGTTCGTCCCTGGTCTCTGGTGTCACCGGCGTCTCTGCGAGATAGTCATCAACGCCGGCACGAGGCCGGCGCCCACGACTCAGGCGAGAGACGACACCGCACCGCCACTATTCGTCGGTCGGCGGCGTCTCCTTCGCCGGCTGATCGAGTCTCATCCCGAGGCCGAGGCCCATGGTCTCCAGGATCTCCCTGATCTCGTTGAGCGACTTCCGGCCGAAATTCTTGGTCCGGAGCATTTCCGCCTCCGTCTTCTCGACCAACTCCCTGATCGTACGGATGTTCGCGTTCTTCAGACAGTTATACGACCGGACCGACAGCTCAAGCTCTTCGACGCTCTTGTCGAGATTGTCATTCGCCGCACCTGGGAGCGCCTTATCCGCCGGCACGTCCAGGGCCGGATCGACGACCTCCTCAAGGTTGATGAAGATATTCAGGTGGTCGCGAATCAGCTTGGCGGCCAGCGACACGGCGTCCTGCGCGGTGACCGACCCGTTCGTCCACACGTCGAGGGTGAGCTTGTCGTAGTCGGTCGTCTGGCCGAGGCGAGCCGCCTCCACGAGATAGTTGACCTTCTTCACCGGAGAATGCACGGAATCCACCGGCACCCAGCCGATCCCCAGGTCTTCATCGAAGTTCTTGTCTGCCGACACGTAGCCACGACCACGCTTCAGGCGCAACTCCATGTGAAGCTTGCCGCCCTCTGAGACGGTCGCGATATGCGCCTCCGGATCCAGGATTTCGACATCCGCATCGCCCTCGATGTCCTTCGCCCTGACAATGCCGGGCTTGTCCACGCGAACGTAGAGCGTCTTGGTGTGATCGACGTGCAGCTTCAGCGGAATCTGCTTCAGGTTCAGGATGATATCCGTGGCATCCTCGACCACGCCCGGAATCGGCGAGAACTCATGGAGTACCCCGTCGATCTTGACGGCCGATACCGCCGCGCCTTCGATCGACGAGAGCAGCGCCCGTCGCAGCGCGTTGCCGATCGTCGTCCCGAACCCGCGTTCGAAGGGCTGGGCGTAGAACCGACCGAACCGATCGGTCAGTGTGTCGTGCTCGAACTCGAGCCGTTTGGGACGTTGAAAACCCTTCCAGAGCATTGCGTATACCTTTCGCTAACGGGCCGGCAGCCCCGACCTCCAGACCTGCAAGTCATGTCCGCCAACCTCCCGCTGCAGGTCCGAAAAGCTGCGGGCTGACGGGTGCGATACCGGGCCGCGCGAGCGACCCGGACTGCGATCGTCCCACGGCACCGCGACGGCGGCTCCGCCGGGACGACTACTTCGAATAGAGCTCCACGATGAGCTGTTCCTGCACCGGCAGGTTGATCTGCTCCCGGGTCGGAATCGAGCCGATTTTTCCAGACATGGCTTCAGCGTCGAATTCCAGCCAGTCCGGGACGCCGCGGCCCTTCACCTCTTCCAGCGCATGCAACACCGCCGCGGTCTCTCGACTGCTCCGGCGAATCGCGACGACATCGCCCGGCTTCACCGAGAACGAGGGGATGTCGACCTTGCGACCGTTGACGGTAAAATGCCCGTGCCGAACGAGCTGCCGCGCCTGCGGCCGCGATGTCGCGAAGCCCAGTCGGTATGTCACGTTATCGAGCCGGCACTCGAGCAACTGGAGCAGCGTCTCGCCAGTGACACCCCGCGTCCGTTCGGCCTTGCCGAAATATCCACGGAACTGGTCTTCGAGCACACCATAGATGCGCTTCACCTTCTGCTTCTCTCGCAGCTGCACCCCGTAACCACCCATCTTGGGTCGCCGTGATTTGCCATGCTGCCCTGGGGGGAAGTTCCGCTTTTCGATAGCGCATCGTTCGGTATAGCAGCGCTCCCCCTTGAGGAACAACTTCATCCCCTCGCGACGGCACAGGCGGCAGACAGGTCCGATGTATCGAGCCATTCGTTCAATCCTCTCCTAGACGCGACGACGCTTCGTGGGGCGGCACCCGTTGTGGGGAATCGGGGTGACGTCTCGAATCGACTTCACGTCGATACCGCACGTTTGCAGCGCCCGAATCGCCGACTCACGCCCGGATCCAGGGCCCTTGACCCGAACCTCCACCGACCGCAGACCGTAGGTCTTGGCCGCATTGCCGGCGTTGATGGCGGCCTGGGTCGCCGCAAACGGCGTCCCCTTGCGCGACCCCTTGAAGCCGATGCCACCCGCGCTTGACCACGCGATCACGTTTCCTTCGGTGTCGGTAATCGTGATGTGCGTGTTGTTAAATGAAGCGCTGATATGCACGAAGCCGTGGTGGACCACGCGCTTTTCACCACGCTTCTTGAAGGTTTTCCGAGGCGCCCGCTTGCCCCCGTCCTTCTTTCCGCCGTCCGCTGTCGCGTCAGTCTTGGCCATGCACTACACCGTCTTCTTCTTGGCAACTGCACCCCGCCGCGGCCCTTTTCGGGTTCGCGAGTTGGTCTTCGTGCGTTGGCCATGAACCGGCAAATTTCGTCGATGGCGCAGGCCACGATAGCAGCCGATCTCCATCAATCTCTTAATGTTCATCGTGATCTCCTTCCGGAGATCTCCCTCGACGCCGCCCGCATCCTCAAGAACGCGGCTGATGCTCCGCACGTCCTCTTCCGACAAATCCTTCACGCGGATGTCGGGACTCACGCCCGCCGCGCCAAGGACGTCATTGGAACGCTTCCGCCCAATGCCATAGATGTACGTTAGGCCCACCTCAACGCGCTTCGTGCGCGGAAGGTCGACACCTGCAATTCGTGCCATCGCTTATCCCTGCCTCTGCTTGTGCTTGGGGTTCGTGCAGATAACCCGAACGACCCCCTCGCGGCGGACGATCTTGCACTTGACGCATATGCGCTTCACTGACGCTCTGACCTTCATGACCTACGCCTTCCTGCTGATCCTGCCGCGCGTACGATCCCGCGCCGTCAGTTCCACTACGACTCGGTCCCCGACCAGGAGTCGCACAAAATTCCTCTCGAGACCGCCGCCAACATGCGCCGTGATCGTCACGCTGCCGTCAATGTCTACTCGATACAGACCACTCGGCAACTGCGCCACCACGATCCCCTCCTGCGTGAGCGACTCGTGACCAGCGGCGGACGATTCATCCACGCCAACACGTCATCGCGAACACCCTGTTCCGCGCCACGCCGTTCAGCCGCCGATCGCCAGCAGGTCCCGCGCTCTCGCAGCGTCCGCGTCCAGCAGGGTCAGGATCTCGCATCCGCCTTCGGCCACCACGACCGTATGCTCGAAATGCGCCGACAGCGAGCCATCTCGCGTCACGGCTGTCCACCCATCGCTCAACACCTTCACCCCCGAGGCACCCGCGTTCACCATCGGTTCGATCGCCAGCGTCATACCCTCGGCCAGACGCGGTCCTCGGCCTGCGGGGCCGTAGTTCGCGACCTGCGGCTCCTCGTGCAACGAGGTGCCGATGCCGTGCCCCACAAACTCACGCACCACCGAGAACCCGTGCGACTCGGCGTGCGCCTGTACGGCGGCGCCGATGTCGGAGACACGAGCCCCAGGCTTCACGGCCTCGATTCCGTGAAACAACGCGGCCTCGGTGACCTGAAGCAACCGCGCGGCGTCCGTCGAGACCTGCCCGACTGGCACCGTGACCGCGCAGTCTCCGTAGAACCCGTCCAGCTTCGCACCCATGTCGAGTGACAGCACGTCGCCCTCGACCAGTTGGCGCGACGACGGAATCCCGTGGACAATCTGCTCGTTCACCGATGCGCACACCGTCGCGGGGAACCCGTGGTATCCCTTGAACGCAGGCTCAGCGCCAGCCGCGCGCACCAGCGCCTCCGCGGACGCATCGATCTCTGCCGTCGTCACGCCGGGCACGACCATCTGCCGAAGCTCGGTGAGAATCCTGCCGACAAGCTGGTTGACCCGTCGAAGCTTCTCGATCTCGGTCTTCGAGCGGCACACGATCATCCGCCGCCTGCCCCACGCGCCTCCACCGCCACCACGCCACTCCGCACCGCGACGGCGTCGACCATCGTGCTCAGTTCCAGGGCCACCTGGGCCTGGGCCTGGCTCCCGTTCACCGCGCAGAAGGTGGGCCGCTCACGGTAGTACTCGACCAGCGGCTTCGTCGCCCGCGCGTACACCCTGAGTCGCTCAAGGACCACTGCCTCCGTGTCGTCAGCCCGAAAGACAGGCGTGCCACCGCAGCGTCGACACTTCGAGTCCGCGTCGTCCGCGGGCTCGGCGTTTGCACCACAGGCTGAGCAGATGCGCCGCCCAGACAGCCGACGTGCCAACTCATCCTGCGGCACGACGATATCGACGACGAGCAGCGGGCCCTTCCCTCTCTCGTCGATGATGGTGTCGAGCACGCGCGCCTGCGAGACGGTGCGCGGAAACCCATCCAGGATGAAACCGACGTCGGTATCAGGCTGAGCCAGGCGATCGCGCACGATGGTGACCATCGTATCGTCATCGACGAGATCACCGCGATCCATCTTCTCCTTGGCCAACAGGGCCACCGGCAGCTGCTCTTTTACCCCCCGGCGAAGAATGTCACCGGTCGAGATCTTCGGCAGCGCGCGCGCCTGCGCGAACCGCTCCGCCTGTGTACCCTTGCCCGCCCCAGGGGCGCCGAGCATCACGATGTTGAGTCCCATGCGGCTCTGTTCACCCACGACGCCTACCCACGGCGTCCACGGACCCGCGTCTTCTTCATGAAGCCATCGTAGTGGCGCATGATGAGCTGCGATTCCACCTGGTTCACGGTGTCCATCGCTACCCCGACCACGATCAGCAACGACGTGCCGCCGAAGAAGAACGTGATACCCACGCCCTGCGTGACCCAGAGAGGCAGCAGGGCATCGAGCTGCTCACCGATAAACGGAATCGGCGCGACTCTGAAGCCGGTCAACAGGAACTCCGGCAAGATCGCGACAGCCGACAGATAGAGCGCGCCCACCAGCGTCAGCCGCGCGAGAATCGTGTCGATGTACTCGGCGGTACGCTTTCCCGGTCGGATACCTGGAATGAACCCGCCGTACTTCCGCATGTTCTCAGCCACATCGTCGGGATTGAAAATGATGGCGGTGTAGAAATAACAGAAGAAGATGATGCCCCCGATGTATATCAGGTTGTACAGCGGCATGCCGTACGCAAGCTGGTCCGCAACCGCACGCCCCCACGATCCGCTCTCAAACATCGTGGCGACGGTCGCCGGGAACGCCAGGATCGACGAGGCAAAGATCACCGGAATCACGCCACCGGTGTTCACCTTGAGGGGAATGTGCGTGCTCGAACCACCGTACTGGCGGCGCCCGACCACCCGCTTCGCGTACTGCACCGTAATGCGGCGATGACCGCGCTCGACGAAAATAATGGCGCCGACGACGATCACCATCATCACGACGAGAAACACGATGCGCAGCAGACTGATCTGGCCCGTGCGCATCTGGTCAAAGGTGGTCAGCACGGCTGACGGCAATCCGACGACAATGCCCGCGAAAATCAACAGCGACATGCCGTTGCCGATGCCGCGCTCAGTGATCTGCTCGCCCAGCCACATGATGAACATCGTCCCCGTCGTCAGCGTGAGGACGCACATGAAGCGAAAGCCCCAACCGGTGACGTACACCAGGGGCAGACCGCCGGCGATCTGAGTCTGGCGCTCAAGGAAAAATGCAATACCGAGTGACTGCACGAAGGCCAGCGCCAGCGTCAGGTATCGCGTGTACTGGGTGATCTTTCGCCGCCCCAGCTCACCTTCCTTCGAAATGCGCTCCAGGGTCGGCCAGACAACAGTCAGGAGCTGCAGAATGATCGACGCACTGATGTACGGCATGACGCCAAGCGCAAAGATCGTGACCTGTGACAGGTTCCCACCCGAGAACATGTCGTAGAGACCGAACATCGTGTTCGCAGTTTGCTCGGCCAGAATGGCGAGCGCCTCGGTATTCACGCCGGGAGTCGGGATATGGCTGCCCACGCGGTACACACCGAGCAGCGCCAGTGTGAATAGCACACGATTGCGCAGGTCGGCGACGGCGAACAGGTTTTTCAGCGCGTTATCCATCGTTCGATCAAATCACCAGGACCGCGGAGCAGCCTACGACAATACCTCGGTGACGCCGCCAGCTGCGGCGATCTTCTCCGCAGCTTTGCCACTGAACTTGTGGGCGCGAACAGTCAGGTTCTTGCCAATCTCGCCGCGTGCCAGCACCTTGACCGGCTGGCGACGGTTACGAACGATGCCCCGCTCGTGAAGCAGTTCGGGGGTGATCACCGCACCGGCGTCGAACCGGTCCACCAGCGTGTCCAGGTTGACGACGGCATACTCGATACGAAACAGGTTGTGAAACCCGCGTTTCGGGATGCGCCGGTGCAGCGGCATCTGGCCGCCCTCGAAGCCGCGCTTGAACTTCCAGCCAGACCGGGACTGGGCGCCCTTGTGGCCACGTCCCGCCTGCACGCCGGTGCCAGAGCCCTGTCCACGGCCAACACGCTTCTTTGAAAACTTCGATCGTTCGGCCGGCTTCAGATTACTGAGATCCATTTTTTCTCTCATCCGCGACAGAGAACACATGCCCAGGCATCGCGCTCCCGCCCATCGCGTACCGCAATTCGCTGACCCTATTCAGTGACGGTGACAAGGTGCCGCACCTTGAGCAGCATGCCACGTGTCTCCGGTGTATCCGGTAGTTCCACAGTGTGGCGAATGCGCCGAAGGCCCATCCCCTGCACTGTCGCGCCCTGTGTCCTGTTGAAACCGATCGGGCTACGCACCAACGTCACCTTCAATCGTTTCAACGCCGCCTGTCGTGCAGATTTCTTCGCCATAGCCACCCCGACTACGCCTCGACCAGATCGGATTCTTCCTTGCCACGGAAGCGCGCCACCTGTGCCGGGTCTTTCAGGTCCATCAATCCCGAGAACGTGGCCCGCACAACGTTATGTGGGTTCGCCGATCCGAGCAACTTCGTCATGAGGTTCTGGATACCCGCCGCCTCCACCACCGCGCGCACCGCGCCACCCGCGATCAGGCCCGTGCCTTCCGGAGCCGGCTTCAACAAGACGCTTCCGGCCCCGAACCGCCCGATCACCTTGTGCGGAATGGTCGTACCTCTGAACGGCACCTTGATCAGGTTCTTCTTGGCGGCCTCGATGCCCTTCTTGATCGCGGACGGTACTTCTTTGGCCTTCCCCACGCCGAACCCTACAACACCCAGACCGTCACCCACGACCACGAGCGCGCTGAAGCTCAGGTTCTTGCCGCCCTTGACCACCTTGGTCACGCGGTTAATCGACACCACCGTGTCCTTGATGTCCAGCTGGGTCGCGTCGATCTTTTCGCGATCGCGATTCATCATTGCCACGCTAAAACTCCAACCCTGCTTCGCGCGCCGCGTCGGCCACTGCCTTCACGCGCCCGTGATAAAGGAATCCATTGCGGTCGAAGACCACCCGCGTGACGCCCTTGTCCAGTAGCCGCTTGGCAATCGTCTTGCCAATCGCCTGGGCTCCCGCCACGTTGCCGCCTTTGGCCTGGGCCTCAAACCCGCCCCGCAGGGACGGCTCGACGCTCGACGCTGATGCGATTGTCTGGCCTGTCATGTCGTCGATGACCTGCACGTAGATGTGCGCGACGCTGCGAAACACCGTGAGGCGCGGACGCTCCCCAACCCCGCGGACGCGCTTGCGAATCCGATACTTGATCCGGTCACGTCGATCTTCTCTGGTCTTGATCTTCATATCGATCCTCGTCGGCTCACGACCTCTTGCGCTCGGCCCGTTCCCGTCTGGAGGCCTGGTGCCGTACTACGCACCGGTCTTGCCGACCTTCTTCTTCAGCACTTCGCCGGTGTACCGAACACCCTTCTGCTTGTACGGGTCCGGCTTGCGCATCTGGCGAATGTCGGCGGCCACCTGGCCAACTCGCTGGCAGTCTGCTCCGGTGACCGTGATGTGCGTCTGTTTCTCGACGGCGATATCGATCCCTGTCGGGATGTCGAAGACGATCGGATGCGAATACCCCAGGGCGAAGTGCACCTGCGTACCCTTTACCTCCGCCCGGTACCCGATCCCGACGATGTCCAGTTCCTTCTTGAAACCCTCGGCCACGCCGGTGACGGCATTGGCCACCAGGCTCCGCGCCAGGCCGTGGAACTTCCGCAGCTCCGCATCCTGCAGCGTCGCCACGAGCGTGCCATCCTCCATCGCGAACGCCACGCCAGGTGGCAGCGCTTGCCGCAGCGTGCCCTTCGGGCCCTGCACTTCGACTGCGTCGGGGCCGACCGTGACGGTCACGCCCTTCGGAATCGGGATCGGCTTCTTACCAATTCGAGACATGTTGAACCTTGTCGGCTGCGTCTCCTGGCCAGCGCCAGAAGCCGGCAGCGCTACCACACGTTACAGAGGACCTCGCCACCAACGCCGGCCTTCCGCGCCGCCCGGCCCGTCATGACCCCGCGCGAGGTCGTCAAAATATTCGTCCCCAGGCCGCCGAGGACGCTGGGCACCTCTTCAACACCAAGGTAGACGCGCCGACCGGGACGACTGATCCGTTGGATGCCGCTGATCACCTTCTCGCCGTGAGGACCGTATTTCAGGAAGACCCGGATGACCTGGCGCGGCTGGCGGCCAACCCGGTCGGCGGGTTCCTCACCCATCCGAAAACCCTGAATGTACCCCTCGTCCTGGAGAATCTTCGCGATCTCCACCTTGAGCTTGCTCGCCGGCATATCGACTCGCACGTGTTTCGCAGACACGGCGTTACGGATACGCGTGAGCATGTCAGCAATCGGATCGGTCATCTTTTTCTTCTCTCTCGCTAACGTCGAGCTCCCACCCAATCCCTGATATCGCCATCAGGAACGGCGTTGGCGGGAGTGCTACCAGGAGCTTTTCGTCACGCCCGTCACGTCGCCGTCCAGCGCCAGCTTGCGAAAGCAGAGGCGACACAGCGAGAACTTGCGCATAAAGGCCCGCGGCCGGCCGCACAACTGGCAGCGGTTGCGGAGACGAACCTTATACTTCGGCGATTTAGCTTCCTTGGCGATCTTTGCAGTCGTGGCCATAGTTAATTCGTCCTGAAAGGCATGCCGAGCAGTTGCAGAAGCTTGCGAGCCTCTTCATCGGTCCGCGCCGTCGTGACGACGGACACGTTCATACCTCGTGCCTTGTCAGCCTTCATGTAGTCGATCTCCGGAAAGAGCAACTGGTCCCGCAGCCCCAGCGTGTAGTTACCGCGGCCGTCAAAACCCTTCGGCGACAGCCCGCGAAAATCGCGGACGCGCGGCAACGCGATACTGACGAGCCGATCAAGAAATTCGTACATCTGCTCGCCGCGCAGCGTCACCATGGCGCCGACCGGCATTCCCTGCCGCAGCTTGAACTGCGCGATTGCCTTCGTCGCCATCCGAATCACCGCCTTCTGGCCGGTGATGCGACCAAGCTCGTCAGCACCCACGTCAGCCAGCTTCGCGTTCTGCGATGCCTCGCCAAGCCCCATGTTGACGACGATCTTCTCGATCTTCGGGATCGCCATTACATTCGTGTACCCGAACTCCTTCTTGAGTGTCGGTGCAACGTCCGTCTGATACCGGTCCTTCAAGCGGCTCATTTATCGACCACTCCCTCGCACTTGCGGCAGAACCGCACCTTCCGTCCGTCGGTCAGGATCCGGTGACCCACACGAGTCATCGTGCTGCACTCGGGGCACACCAGCTGGACGTTGCTCGCATGCAACGACGCCTCGCGCTCGACGACACCGCCCTTGATGTTCTTCTGAGGGTTGGGACGCGTGTGACGCTTGATGATATTCACGCCCTCCACGACCAGGCGATTCCTCACCGGAAGCACCTTCAGCACGCGTCCTCGTTTCCCGTTATCCTTGCCGGCCGTCACCACGACGGTGTCGTTGCGGCGGATTGGTGTTTTCAGTTTCGCCATCGTCCTAGAGCACCTCTGGTGCGAGCGAAATAATCTTCATGAATCGACGCTGACGCAGCTCCCGCGCCACCGGCCCGAAGACACGAGTCCCGATCGGCTCGTTCTGATCGTTGACCAGCACGGCTGCGTTCCGATCAAAGCGAATATAGGTACCGTCAGGCCGACGTTGCTCCTTCGCCGTGCGTACGATCACCGCCTTCACGACCTGTCCCTTCTTGACGGTGCCATCAGGCGTGGCCTCCTTGACCGCCGCGGTCACGAGATCGCCGAGCCGCGCGTAGCGGCCTGTCGAACCCCCGAGTGCGTTGATCACCTTGATCTTCCGCGCGCCGGAGTTGTCGGCAACGTCGAGAACTGTTTGCATCTGGATCATGGCGGTCTCCTAAACTACCGGCGCCTTGGCGACGACCCGCATCACGATCCAGCGCTTCCGACGACTCAGAGGCCTGGATTCGGCGATGGCGACGGTGTCGCCCATCTTGGCCTCGTTGTCTTCGTTGTGCGCAACGAACTTCGACGTCTTGCGCTGGCTCTTACCGTACAGACCGTGCCGCACCTGCCGCTGCACAGACACAACCACGGTCTTTTCCATTTTGTCGCTGACCACCATGCCGGTCAGTTGTGCTTTCACGCTCATATCAGTTCCTGGGTCCGCTCTATTTCGCTGCCGCCTGGAGTTCCTTCTCCCGAAGAATCGTGTTCATGCGGGCCAAGTCGCGGCGAAGGTCTCGTCCCTTGCCAGGCGCCTCCAGCTGCCCCATCGACTTCTGAATCCGGAACCGGAAAATCTGGTCTTCCAGATCCTTGACGCGCCCGCGCAAGTCGTCCACCGTAAGCTCACGAATTTCTGTGGCCTTCACGACGCTTTCTCCTGCGCAAAGCGCGTGGCAAACTTCGTCTTGATCGGCAACTTCGCCGAGGCGAGTTGCATGGCTCGGCGCGCATCCGGCTCAGCGACACCCTCCATCTCAAAGAGGATGCAGCCCGGCCGTACGACACACACCCACTGGTCGGGCGCGCCCTTGCCCTTCCCCATGCGCGTCTCCTGCGGCTTCTTGGTTATCGGCTTCGCCGGGAAGACGCGCACCCAGATCTTGCCGCCACGCTTGATGAAGCGAGTCATCGCCACACGCGCCGCTTCGATCTGTCGTGCGGTCAGCCAGCAGGGCTCCATCGCCCTCAGGCCGTAGTCACCGAACGACACGTCAGAGCCACGCCACGCCTTGCCGGCCATGCGTCCGCGCTGCACCTTACGGAACTTGACCTTCTTCGGCATTAACATCTTCGTTTACCCTCGCTTCGCGCCGAACCGCTCTACGCGCGAACCGGACGACGAGGCGCCCTGTCGCGATACTCCTCGTCTCGACCCACGCGCGGCACCAAGCGCTCGCCCTTGTAGAGCCACACCTTCACACCGATTTTTCCGTAGGTCGTACCAGCCTCGGCAAACCCGTAGTCGATGTCCGCCCGAAGCGTCTGCAAAGGGAGCTGGCCGTGCAAATACCACTCGGAACGCGCGATCTCCGCGCCGTTCAGCCGCCCGGACACGCGCACCTTGATGCCGCGCGCGCCAAACCGGAGCGCCGACTCCACCGCCTTCCGCATCGCGCGCCGGAAGGCCACCCGCTTCTCCAGCTGCACCGCCACGGACTCAGAAATCAGTTGCGCCTCCAGCTCCGGCTTCTGAATCTCCTGAATATTGATGAAGACTTCGCGGCTCGTCCGCTTCTGAACCTCCTGTTTCAGCTTGTCGACCTCAGTCCCCTTGCGGCCAATGATGATTCCAGGCCGGGATGTATAGATGTCGATCTTCAGCTTGTTCGCCGCGCGCTCCGTCTCGATCCGAGACACGCCCGCATGCGCAAACCGCTTCTTCAGATCCTTCCGCAGCGCGAGATCCTCGTGCAGCAACTTCGCGTAGTCGCGCTCCGAGAACCAGCGCGATCGCCAGGTCTTGTTGAAGCCAAGCCGAAACCCGTAGGGGTGAACCTTCTGGCCCACTATGTTGTCTCCTTCGTGAAGGCCTTCAGGCCTCCGTCCGCCGTTTACGCCTTCGCCGACGCGGCCTTGCGAGCCGTGGTCTTCTTCGCGCCCGTTGCGCCGCCAGCCTTCGTTCCGCGTGCGCGCGCCGGCTTGGCACCCGCACTCGCGTCGCCATCCTTCACCACGCGCGCAATCTTGAGCGGTCGCTCCGCCACACGGACGGTCAGATGAGCAGTCCGTTTCACGATCCGAAACGCGCGGCCCATCGGAGCCGGACGCACCCGCTTCATCGACGGCCCCTGGTTGGCATAGCACGCCTGCACGAACAGGCGCTCAACGTCTCCACCGAACCCGTCCTTCTGCTGAGCGTTGGCAACCGCCGAGCGAAGCACTTTGGCTATCTCGCGCGCGATGGTCTTTCGGGTAAATTGCAGCGTCGCCAGCGCCTGATTGACATCCTTGCCACGAATCAATTCAAGGACCAAGCCAGCCTTCTGGGCTGACGTCCGAATACCGCGGGCCACCGCCTGCGCTTCGATCATTTTCTGGCTCCCGCCGCCTTCTCGGTCTTCGTCGTGTGTCCTTTGAAGGTACGAGTTGGCGCAAACTCTCCGAGCTTATGCCCCACCATGTTCTCGGTCACGTAGACAGGGATGAATTTCTTCCCGTTATGAACGGCCATCGTGTGCCCCACCATCTCTGGCGTGACGGTCGAGCGGCGCGACCATGTTTTGATGATCTTTTTCTCATTGGCCCGGTTCAGCGACTCGATCTTCTCGAGCAGCGGGGTGTCGACAAACGGACCTTTTTTTACTGATCTACTCATAGCGTTCCGTGGTGAAGGCCTTCAGGCCTCCTCTACTTCGTTCTCCGCTTGACAATAAACCGATCCGTTTCCTTGCGACGACGAGTCTTGAAACCCTTCGCGGGCTGCCCCCACGGCGACACCGGATGGCGCCCTCCGGAGGTCTTGCCCTCACCACCACCGAGCGGGTGGTCAACGGGATTCATCGCGACACCGCGCACGTGCGGACGGCGACCGAGCCACCGATTCCGACCGGCCTTGCCCATCGACACGTTCTCGTGGTCCACGTTTCCAACCTGGCCAATCGTCGCAACGCACTGCACGAGAATCTTGCGAATCTCGCGCGACGGCATCTTGACGGACGCGTACTCCCCCTCGCGGGCCACAAGCTGCACCGACGAACCCGCGCTGCGCGCGATCTGTCCGCCCTTGCCAGGCCGAAGTTCGACGTTATGGATCTGCGTGCCAAGCGGGATGTTCTTCAGCGGCAGGCAATTTCCCGGCAGAATGTCCACGCCGTCGCCGGCCACGACCGTATCGCCGACCTTGATGCCCGCCGGCTGCAGGATGTATCGCTTTTCGCCGTCAGCGTACGCGACCAGCGCGATCCGCGCCGAACGGTTCGGATCGTACTCGACCGTCGACACCGTTCCGGGAACATCCTTCTTGTCTCGCTTGAAATCGATCACGCGATATCGCCGCTTGTGCCCGCCTCCGCGCCACCACGATGTCAGATGCCCCTGGTTGTTGCGCCCGCCCGAGCGGTTCAACTTTTCGGTCAACGGACGATACGGCTTGCTGGCCGTGATCTCTCCGGACACCTGAGCGGTTCGGAACCGGGTACCTGGCGAGGTCGGATTGAATTTACGAATCGGCATCTCGTTACGCCCCCTGCAGGAATTCCGGAAGCTTTTCGCCTTCCCGCAGCTTCACGTACGCCTTCTTCCAGTCCGATCGCCGCCCCACATGCTTGCCCTGGCGCTTCACCTTGCCGTGCGACAGCGATGTGCGCACGCTCGCGACCTTGGAGCCGAAGAGCGTCTCAACAGCACGCCGCACGTCGATCTTGTTGGCCTCTCTCGCCACCTGGAACACGAGCGTCCGGTCATCCTCGCGGATCACGGTCGTCTTCTCAGTGATGATCGGCCGCCGGATGACTTCAGTCAGTTTCATAATCACCCCAACACGTCCTGAAGCCGCTCGAGCGCAGCGCGCGTCAGCACGACGTGACGCGTATTCATCACGTCTCTCGCGCTCACCCGACTGCTTGGGAGGACCCGGATTCCATCGATATTGCGCATCGACAGCGACACCTTGTCCTCCGGCTTGAGGTCCACCAGCAGCGCCCTGCCCTCGACCTTTAGCTGCCGCAACAGTTCCGCCGCCGCCTTCGTCCTGATCTCGCTCACGCTCAGCGCGTCGACGACGATGACCTGTCCATCCCGAAGCTTCTGAGACAACGCGGCACGGAGCGCGCCCTTCTCCACTTTTCTCGGGAGCTGGTACTCGTAGCTGCGCGGCTGCGGACCGAAAACCACACCACCCTTCCGCCACAGCGGGTTCCGCGCCTCACCCACCTGTGCACGGCCGGTCCCTTTTTGCCGCCAGGGCTTCTTGCCGGTGCCGCTGACCATCGCTCGCGTCTTCGTCGCGTGCGTGCCTCGCCGTTCGGCAGCGTTGGCGCGTACGACAGACTCATGGATCAGGTCCGTCTTGATCCGGCCGCCGAACACCTCGTCACGCAAGTCGAGGGACCCGACCTTTTCGTTCTGCTGATTGACGACGTCAACCGTCATGGCTATTTCTTGCCCTTCTTCTTCGGTTCCACAGTGGGGATCCGGATCGGCTTGGCCGCAATGGCCTTGCGAATCATCAGGACACCATTGGGCCCGCCGGGCACTGCACCCTCGACGAGCAGCAGGTTGTTCTCCGCGTCGACGCGGATCACCTTCAGATTCCGCACCGTCACCCGCGCATCACCCATGTGGCCGCCCATGCGCATCCCCTTCAGCACGCGAGACGGATAGGACGATTGCCCGATCGAGCCTGGCGCCCTGTGGTGCATCGAGCCATGGGAGGCGCCCCCACCTTTGAAGTGGTGTCGCTTGACGACGCCCTGAAATCCCCTCCCTCGACTCGTCCCGATGACATCGACGCGATCGCCATCGGCAAACATCGAGACGTTGACCTGGTCACCAGCCTTCAGCGGATCGCCACCAGCCACAAGCTTCATCTCGCGCCGCACACGCGTGGCCGGCACGCCGGCCTTCTTGAAGTGACCCTGTGACGGCTTGTTCTCCTTGGTCGGCTTTGCCTCGACCAACCCCAGTTGAACGGCCTCGTACCCGTCTGTCTCAGTCGTCTTCGCCTGAACGACAACACACGGTCCAGCCTTCAGCACTGTCGCCGGCTGGACGGTCCCGTCCGCGGCGAACAACTGCGTCATGCCGACCTTCTTGCCTATCAGTCCTGTCACCATGTCAGTTTCCTGTCGATCGAAACACTTACTTCCCGTGTTCCTTTCCGAACGCCTTGATCTCCACATCGACACCAGCGGGAAGATCCAGCTTCATCAACGCATCCACGGTCTGAGGCGTCGGCTCGAAGATATCGATCAATCGCTTGTGCGTCCGGATCTCAAACTGTTCACGCGACTTCTTGTCCACATGCGGCGAACGAAGCACGGTCCACTTATTCTTCGATGTCGGCAGCGGAATCGGCCCCGCCAGTCGCGCACCTGTACGCTTGGCCGTCTCGACGATCTCGCCGGTCGACTGGTCGAGAATGCGCGAGTCGTACGCCTTGAGGCGGATCCGAATCTTGTCGCTGAACATTGCCATTGCTTAATCCTGTCGGCTCTGGAATCAGGCTTCGCCTCGCGGCCAAACCCACACCCGAACAACCTACTCGGTGATCTCGGTGATGGTGCCGGCGCCGACGGTGCGGCCGCCCTCACGAATGGCGAACTTGCT
>JAQBVV010000156.1 GCA_027622905.1 Acidobacteriota bacterium | reverse complement strand
GCTCCGCGCCCAGTACATGTCCGTGCCATCCTCGAAGATGACGTAGACGTACGAAATGCCGAAGTCGGTGAACCCGCGGACGCTCCTGACGTTCGGCGTCGAGATGAGCGCGGACACGAGCGGATAGGTGACCTGATCCTCGATCAGGTCCGGACTACGCCCGGCCCACTCCGTCGAGACGATGACCTGGACGTCGGAAATGTCGGGCACCGCGTCCACCGGCGTCGCCCGTATCGCCCAGCCCCCCCACCCCGCCAGGGCGAGCGTCCCCGCGAAGACGAGGAAGCGATTGCGCGCGCACCAGCCGACGAGATACTCGATCATCTGGCGATGATGGTGACCGTCCGATCGCCGAGGTGCTCGCCGCCACGCATCACCATGACCGTCGCGTCCCAGGCGCCACCCATGACCACGTCGCCGGTGCCACGGTACCGGCCACCACCCTCGTGCGTCATCGCGACCGTGCTCCGCATTTCCGGCATGTCCATCGACGGCATCGCGGCCATGAACAGTTCCAGCGACACCTCGGCGTCGGTCACGGGCTGCGATCCCTGCATCACCATCGCTTCAAATGCGTTGTCCCCGAGACTCAGTTCGGCCGGCTCACTCAGCCGGATATCAAGCTGGCTGTGCTGGTTTCCTCCGCCGCACGCGGCGGCCAGCGCCCCGAGTCCAACGAAGCCGATCACGCAGATCGATCGCTTCATGCGCTTCATGTGCTTCATGTGCTTCATGGTGTCCCCTCCTCTTGTCGACGATCGCTTCCGTTCATCGTCTCTGCCCATCCGTTCACACCGGACAAGATCTATCTCGCTATCTCGCCACGATCGAGAGCTGTTGGCTATCGAGCGGCTGTCCGCCGCGGGTCACCGCGACGGTCACGTCCCAGCGGCCGGCCATCAACACCTGCCCTGACCCGCGATACACGCCGCCGTCCACGTGCGGTAACGTCGCTTGATTTCTCATGGCCGGCATGCTCATCGACGGCATCGCGGCCATGAAGAACGTCACCGACACTTCGGCATCCGTCAGGGGCTGACCTCCCTGGTCCTTGACCGATACCTCGAGGATGTTGTCGCCGGCGCGCAGCGGATCCGGGTCCGAGCCGAAGGTGATGTCCAGGCGCTCCCGCGGGCCGGATGTCGATGCCTGCGGAGATGGCGGCGCCTCGAAACCCCGCACCGCGGCACGAAGCTGGCTCTCTGAATCCAGGAAGAACGTGGCGCCGTCCGCCACCTCATCCCCTTCCTGAAGGCCGTCGAGGATCTCGATCGCGTCCGCGATCCGCCGGCCCGCGGTGACAGAGCGCGGCTCGAAATAGCCGTCGCCGATCGCGAGAAACACCACCTGGTCGGTCCCCGAATCGAGGATGGCGTCGGCGGGCACCGCCAGGGCGGACCTCGCCGTGCCAGCCAGTTGCACGTTGGCATACATACCCGGCTTCAACTCGTCTCGCGGATTGGCGAACTGGAATCGCACTCTGACGGTCCTGGTCTGCGGCTCCACCGTGGGATAGATGTAGGTGGCGCGTCCGGTGAACCGCCGGCCCGGGTACGCGTCGATCGTCACGACGGCCTGCTGACCCACGCGCACCACCGACAGGTCCTGCTCGTAGATGTCCGCCTCGATCCAGACGACCGACAGGTCGGCCACGCGCAACAGCGCCTGGCCGGCGGTGACGTACATGCCTTCCACGGCAGTCTTCTCGATGACCACGCCTGAGACCGGCGATCGAAACACGACCGTCTCCAGCGCCACTCCCCCCTGCGTCAGTGCCTCGAGGTCCTCCGGCGACATGTCGAATCGCCTCAACCGCTCGCGCGCCGCCGCTACCAGTCGCGCGTCAAACTCGCGGTCCGCGGCCGTCGTGCCATCGCCGCTCATGGTCTGTTGATGCACCGCGAGCAGATACTCGTCCTGCGTCGCGATCAGTTCGGGGCTGTAGAGAGAGAACAGCGGCTCCCCGGAGCGGACGGCCTTTCCGGTAAAGTCGGCCTGCAGATCCCGTATCCACCCATCCACCCGGACGTTGATGTCGGTCAGGCGCGTCTCGTCGTACCGCACCGTGCCGACGGCCCGAACCTCTGGCGCCAGCATGACCCGCTGGACTCGAGCGGTCCTGACACCGATCAACTGCTGCCGTCGCGTATCGAGCGTCACCGGCGCGCGCGGTGTGCCGGCGGGCTCCTGGGCGGGTGCCATCTCCGGCCGGCCGCCGGATCCGCCGGACCCGCCAGCGACGGCGGTGGTGGGCGCCCCGCCTCCCAGCCCGGGAATACGCGCGGCGACGAAGGACCGCACGCTCGCGGATGCGAGCAGTGCGGCAACCACCGCAACGCCGAAGACGATGGCGACGATTCGTCGTGTCATGGCAACTGCTCCTGATGTGCCGGTGCGGCGTCCGGCTGCACCGCGCCGATGGCGCGCTGGAGGTCGGCCAGGGCGAAGGCCACCTCGGCCTGTGCCATGGCGTTCTCGACGTCGGCGGCCAGCATCGCGCGGTGGCCATCGATCACGTCGGCAAAGGGCGCATGGCCCGCGGCATACGCCGTGCGCGCCACGTCGAACGCATGCTGGATGTGCGGCAGCGTGGTCGTCGCCACAAGGCTGGCCCGCTGGCGCGCGGCATCGATCCGGATCTGGGCATCGTAGACGCTCCCCCGGATGGCGTTGGCAATCGCCTCCCGCCGTGCGGCAACCGCCTCGACGCGAAGGGCCTGGGTCGCGATCCGGGCATCCAGCCCACCCCGAGACCAGGGCGCGTTGGGCCAGGTGATGCCCGCGCGCGCGGTCCATGCGCCTGCCTCTCCCGGCATCAACATGTAGCCGCCGCCCACCATGAAGTCCGGCCGACGCTCGCCCTCCAGCCGCGCCAACTCCGCCTCCTCGCGCGCGATCTCGGCGGCGACGAGCGCCATGGCGGGATGTCGCTCCAGCGCGACCGCGACCGGATCGGACGGAATGCTGGCCGCCGTCACCGGAACCGTTGGCCCGATCCGCTGGCTCACCGGGCGGCCGAGCAGCGTATTCAGGCGGGCCTCCTCGGATCTGACGCGCGCCTGCCATGTGATCGCCTCGGCCTGCAAACGGGACAAGGCGACGAACGGCTGCACGGCATCGTGCTGTGCCGCGTGGCCCGACGCCACCCGCAGCGTGACGGCCTCCGTCAGACGACGGAGCACCGGGATCTGGCGGTCGTAGAGCACGACGGTCTCCCTGGCAAGCGCGAGCCCCACATACGCCTGCCGGACCTCATCCAGAATGTCGTTGGCGCGCATGCCGACCTGTCGCTGCGACACCTCGGCGCTGCGCTCGCCAACGAGCTCACGGGATGCCCGTTTCCCGCGGCCTGGCAACGCCTGTCCGACCATCAGCATGTACATGTCAGCCCGGATCGGGTTCAGTGTCGTCACCGGCCAGGCCCAGACCTGTGCGTCAAACGACGGCGCGTCAAGAAAGCGTGCCTGCGCCGGCACCGTGCGGGCGGCATCGTATTCACGCCGAAGCGCGACAAGCTCCGGATTGCCCGACAGCGCCTCGCCAAGCGCATCGATCATCGTCAGCGGTTCTACCGCCTCCTGTCCGAACGCAGGCTGCGCCAGCCCTGACGCCAGGCACGCCGCTAGCATGAGACAACGCATAACAGACTCCTTGATGTGACACCCGCGTCGACACGAATCGGGACGAGTACCTCTCACCGCCCACGTGTCCCCCGTGTGGCGTGTACACGCGCAACGCTGTTGCAAGCGCGCGCGAACGAATTTCCTCGTGGGGACGTGTGGGAATAGCGCGTAGCCTGAGGGCTACGTTGGCGGAGGGATCAGATGCGGAGGACGGCGTGCAGTGCGGGTCCGCCAGGAGGCTGGGCCCGAGGGACCTTCCACCGTGCGGTGGTGGCGGAACCGGCGAACAGGATCGCTGCGCGGATGTCGCCCGTGACGGACAATGCTCTGGAGGCGTGTGGTGCTGTCTGTCTGACCTGGGTCAGAAAGGTTCCGATCGCGACATCCCCATGACAGATCTCGACCGACGAGACCTGACGCCCGTCGTGGTCAGCTACCCCGTCATGACACGATGCTGCCTGCTGATGCGCCGCCTGCTGATGGGCCGCGTGCTGATGCTCGGCCATCTCCATACTCGCGCAGTACAAATCACAGGCGAGCGCACTCGCAGGCGCCCCGACAAGAGCGAACAAGATGAACAGTCTGGCTGTACGCTGCATGTGTCTAGATATGAACATAGCAAACCCGATGCCGCAGGGGAAGATGTTTCTACCCCGGGTGGATCGCGTTCACCGCCCTGGAAAACACCGGAAGCTTGCCACGCGCCTCTGGAAGGACTGCACGGCGAGCCCCACAGGAAGAGCAAGCCTCAATCGAGCAACATGGGAGCACACATGACCACAGTGGAGTACGGCTTCGAGAAGCAGTTGAGCGGCGTGTCGCTGGCCGAAGCGAGGAAGCGGGTGACCAGCGCCCTCGCCGCCGAGGGCTTTGGCATCCTGACGGAGATCGACGTGTCAGCGACGCTCAAGAAGAAGCTGGACGTTGATTTTCGTCCCTATGTGATCCTGGGGGCGTGCAACCCCACCCTCGCGCACCAGGCATTGCAGGGCGACCCGCACATTGGCCTGCTACTGCCGTGTAACGTCGTGGTGCAGGAGGTATCAGGGGGAACGTCGGTCTCGATCGCCAGCCCACGCGTGATGTTCAGCGTCGTGCAGCGGGATGACCTCGAACCAACCGTCACGGAGGCTGAGACGCGACTCCGCCGGGTGCTGGACACGCTCGGCTAGTCCCCTCGCCCTCACTGCGACAGTCCACGCGCGAGCATCGTGGCGCCCAGTACCGTCAGCACGACGGCCACCGTGCGGCGGAACACGCGGTCCGGGATGCGCACCAGCAATCGGTTGCCAAGCAGGGTGCCGATCACCACGCCGACTGTCGCGATGCCGATCCAGTCGGCCGCCCCGCGTATCTGCTCGTGTAGCTGCCACAGATAGACCGGCATCCTCGCGGCGTCCACCATCAGCCCGACAGCGGTCGCGGTCCCGACAAAGACGTGCTTCTGGAGATCGACACCGAGCAGTGCCGCGGACCGGATACCGCCCTGGTTCCCGACAAGCCCGCCGAGCAATCCCGATGTGCCGCCGACCAGCCACGCCGCCGCACCGTCAAACCGCATCCGTCGCGCCAGACCGCTGAGTTCCGCGCCGGCCGTGAAGAGCAACAGCGCGCCGAACAGCACCATCAGCGCCGGGACGCCGGCCCGCGACTGGAGGAGCGCGCCGGTCAGGCCACCGGCCGCGCTCGTCAAACCGAAACTCAACAGGATCCGGCGATCGACGCGCGCACCGAGTAGCCAGAATCGAAACGCCGTCCCGACAGCGTGTGGAATCGACACCGCAGCCACAGCCAGCCTCGCGTCCATCTGCAGCGCGAACGCCGGTGTCAGCAGGCTGCCGATCCCGAAGCCCGCCACGGCCGCCACGCCACCGCCCGCGATACCGGCGGCAAGTATCAGTCCTTCAATCCACATCCTGACTCCCGCACTGCCACAGCCCGCCGCTCAGGCCCTGGTCCCCAGTTGATAGCCAAGCCAGACCGCGACCAGTCCGCCGATCACCTGGATGGCCACGTTGAGGGCCGCCGGACCCACCGCGTGTGTTCGTGTCAGCAGGAACGTGTCGAGCCCGAAGGTCGAGAATGTCGTAAAGCCACCGAGCAGGCCGACGAACACGAACTCCCGCCAGTGTCCACGAAGGGCGAGGCGCTCGGACGCGAGCAACCCTGCAAGCAGCCCGATCGCGAGACATCCAACCAAGTTGACGACCGCGGTGCCGATCGGCAGTCGCGTCGTCAGCCACCGCACGTGCACAAGATGGTTGGCGCCGTGTCGAGCCACCGCGCCCAGGGCACCGCCGACGGCGATCGCAAACCAGGTCATCTCGTTGATCGTATCCGCGTGGGCGCATCGATGCCACCTGCGGTGCGCGATCACGCACCGCTGACGGGGCGGCCCTCCAACTCCCGTCCACGATGGTATGCTCTGCCGACATCACCATGCCTATATCAAAACACCTCTTCGCACTGCTGACCGCTGCCAGCATTGTCGCGGCCACCGGCTGCGGCAGCCCGGCACCCGCCGATTGGACAACCACCGTACAGCTCGTCGCGTCGCCGGTCGGCGAGAACAGCAGCGAGCCACAGTTGTCGGTATCCGATCGTGGTGTCCTGCTCAGCTGGATCGAGCGCGTCGGCACGACGACGTATCTGAAGTTCTCCGAACAGACGGCAACCGGGTGGACCCCCGCGATGACCGCCGCGTCAGGCGAAGACTGGTTCCTCAGCTACGCCGACGTGCCGTCGGTCATGCGCATGTCCAACGGTACGCTTGTCGCGCAGTGGCTGGTGATCACCGAGCGGTTCTACGAGGCCTACGACCTGCTGCTGTCATATTCCCAGGATGATGGCGCGACATGGGCACCGCCGTTCAAGCCGCACCATGACGGCACGACCTCGATGCATGGCTTCGCTTCGTTCGTGGAGATGGCCAACGGCGACCTCGGCCTCATCTGGCTGGATGGACGCAATAGCGCGTTCGATTTCGACGATCCGGAAACCGGCACGATGATGCTGCGGTTTACCTCCTACGACGCGAACTGGAACCAGGCCGAGGATGTCGAGATCGACCGCCGGGTGTGCGAGTGCTGCCCGACGACGGCCGTGATGACCGACGATGGCGTCCTCGCGGGCTACCGCGATCTCATCGACGAAACCCAGGTCCGTGACATCGGGGTCTCGCGCCTCGACAACGGCGCGTGGACGCCGACGACGACCGTCAGCGAGGACAACTGGGAGATCTATGCCTGTCCCGTCAATGGCCCGATGCTGAGCGCCAATGGCCGGAACGTCGTGGCGGCGTGGTTCACGGTCAAGGACGATCTGGGCCAGTCCTATGCGGCCTTCAGCAACGACGCGGGTCGGACCTGGGACACCCCCATCCGTCTCGACGACGGTGGGTCGCTCGGGCGCGTCGACGTGGAGATGCTGAACGACGGCACCGCCCTGGCCACCTGGGTGGAGTACGCGGAGGGACTGTCGGATTTCCGGCTCCGGCTCGTGGCCCCGACGGGCGAGCGCTCGGCGCCGATTCCCGTGGCCGCGGTCAGCGGCGGTCGCGCGAGCGGCTTCCCTCGCCTCGCGCGGAGTGGAAATAAACTGGTATTCGCGTGGAGCGAAAGCGCCTCGGTGGACGGCGAGGACAACGGAGCCCTCACGGTGCAGACAGCGGTCGCGGCGCTCCCGTAGAAAGGAGCGTTTATCC
>JAQBVV010000155.1 GCA_027622905.1 Acidobacteriota bacterium | reverse complement strand
CCAAGGAGTGGGTCGCGCGCGCGTCGGAAGGCATGCCCGATGACGCGTCCGACTACCTCCCGCCCGTGCAGCGGGCGTTCGAGACGATCGCCTTTGCGAAGGTCTCGGCCAGCGCTCCGGATGCCGAACGGCTCGGCTATCTCAGGCCGATCGATGCGGTGACGATGAATCGGGAGCGACTGCTCGCGGACGCAAAGGCGCGCGCCCTGAGTCGGGTCAGCGAGGGGTATTCCTCACCTGCCCCTCGCCACGCCATTCGCGTCGGCGGCGACGGGGTGTCGGCGCCGCTGAAGCTCGGCATCCACCTGGCGCGGCGCGCCGGCCGTATCAGCGAGCACGACGCGGTGATCGGTCGAAAGCTGGCCATGGTCATGGCTGGCGGCGCATTGCCACATCCGTCGACCGTCTCCGAGCAGGAACTCCTGAACCTGGAGCGCGAAGCGTTTCTCAGCCTCGTAGGCGAACAGAAGACGCTCGAACGCATCCAGTACACGCTCAAGACAGGGAAACCGTTGCGCAACTGACCAAGGGCAGAGGGCGCACGTGACATGAACATCATCGATCGAGGCAGCGGAACACCGATCGTCGTCATCCCGGGCATTCAGGGCCGGTGGGAATGGATGACGCCGGCGATCGACGCACTCGCGAGGCGCTGCCGGGTCATCACGTTTTCGCTCGCGGATGAGCCGTCGTCGGGCGGACGCTTCGACGAGCACCGGGGCCTGCAGAGCTACGTCGACCAGGTGCGAGACGCGCTCGACGCGGCCGGCCTGCGACAGGCCACGATCTGTGGTGTCTCCTACGGTGGGCTCATCGCGGCTGCGTTTGCCGCCCGCCATCCTGACCGGACGTCGTCACTCGTGCTGGTGTCGGCGCTACCGCCTTCGTGGCGGCCCGATGCCCGCGTACGGTTCTATCTGCGGGCGCCGCGCGTCCTGGCGCCACTCTTCATGCTTGCGTCGCTTCGGATGTATCGGGAGATCGCGATCGCCAGCGACGGATTCATCCCCGGCGTGGCGACCGCGGCGCAACTTGGTTGGCGCAGCGTGACACACATGTTTTCACCGTCGCGCATGGCTCGGCGGATCCGGCTCCTTGACGCGATCGATGTCGCGACGGCGCGCGCGTCCGTGGCGGCACCCGCGACGCCGGCGCTGATCATCACCGGCGAACCGGCGCTCGATCGCGTCGTGCCCGTCAGCATGACGCGCGAGTATCTCCAGCTGTGGCCCGGGGCGCGCGTGACGACGCTTGCTCGAACCGGACACCTGGGATCGATGACGCGTCCGGTCGACTTTGCGGATCTGGTCGTGCCATTCGTCGAACGTGTCGACGAGCGGAACGATGACTGGAGACAGGTTGGGTAGCCATCCTCGCGAAGTCCCCGGACCTGCCGGCCCGCTCGAGGCCGTCTGGAATATGCCGGCCGGGCCTCCCCGGGCGGCCGTGATCCTGGCGCACCCCCTGCCGACGGCGGGCGGCACCATGCACACCAAAGTGGTGTTCCAGGTTGCCAAGGCCCTGGCGCGCGTCGGCTGCGTCGTGCTTCGGTTCAACTTCCGCGGTGTCGGGTTGAGCGCGGGCGCGTGGGACGACGGCAGGGGAGAGCGCGATGACTACAGCGCGGCGGTTGACCACATGGCGAAGACCTACCCCGACCTGGAGCTGTGGGCCGCGGGGTTCTCGTTCGGCTCCTACGTCGCGCTGACGGTCGGCGCCGACGACGCGCGTATCTGTGCGCTCATCGCGATCGCGCCACCAGTGCACATGTACGACTTTGCGTCCGTCCAGTCGTCGCCCAAGCCGATTTTCATCCTTCACGGTGAAGACGACGAACTGATCTCCATCAGGCTCGTACGGCATTTTTACGCTGGACTCAAGGAGCCCAAGGAGCTCATCGAAATCGATCGTGCAAACCATCTATTCGACGGCCAGGCGAGCGAAGTTGGCGACGTGCTCGCGGATTTACTCGAGGACTTCACATGCAGGACGCAGTAATCGTGTCGGCCGTTCGAACGGCCGTCGGCAAGGCACCCAAAGGCGCGCTCAGGACCGTCCGTCCCGACGAGATGGCAGCCTCGGTGATCACCGAGGCACTCCGACGCGCGCCAGGCCTCGATCCCTCGGACATCGACGACGTGATCCTGGGCTGCGCCATGCCCGAAGGGGAGCAAGGACTCAACGTCGCGCGCATCGCCAGTCTCCGGGCCGGCGTACCGGTGTCGGCGTCGGCCGTCACCGTGAACCGCTTCTGTTCGTCCGGTCTCCAGTCGATTGCGTTCGGCGCCGAGCGCATCATGTGCGGCTTCACCCAGGCCGTCATGGCCGGCGGCACCGAGTCGATGAGCATGGTCCCGATGGGCGGGAACAAGCTCTCGCCCAATCCCGCGCTGGTGGACAGTTACCCCGACGTGTACCTGAGCACGGGCCTGGTGGCGGAGAACCACGCGCGCGAGAGCGACATCAGCCGCGAGGCGCAGGACGAGTTCGCCCTGCGCAGTCACCAGCGGGCCGTCGCCGCCATCGACGCGGGCCGGTTTGCCGACGACATCACGCCGCTGACATTCCGCGTGTCGTCCCCGACCAGCGGACACGGGGCACGCGACACGGAAGAGGTGACGTTTGCCCAGGACGAGGGGCCTCGCCGCGACTCATCGCCGGAGGCGCTCGCCAAGCTTCGACCGGCATTCCACGTCGCGGGTAGCGTCACGGCCGGCAACTCGTCGCAGATGAGTGACGGCGCGGCCGCGGTGATCGTCACGTCGGCCAAGTTTGCCAAGGCGCGTGGGTTGACACCGCTTGCCCGCTTCGTGGCCTTCGCCACGGCTGGCGTGGAGCCGGAGCGGTTCGGGATCGGTCCGGTGCCCGCCATCCGGAAGGTGTTGAAGCTCGCCGGCCTGTCACTTGATGACATCGGTCTGGTTGAGCTGAACGAAGCCTTTGCCGCGCAGGTGCTGGCCTGCCTGCGGGAGATTCCGATCGATCCAGACCGCCTCAACGTCAACGGCGGCGCCATCGCACTGGGCCATCCCCTCGGATGCACGGGCGCCAAACTCACGACGACGCTCCTCTCGGAGATGAAGCGGCGCGACGTCCGATACGGCATGGTGACCATGTGCGTCGGCGGTGGCATGGGCGCGGCCGGCATTTTCGAAAAGATGTAGCGAGCGGATGGACACCAGTCACGCCAGGAGCACCATGGACGCAGCACATACGGCGCAACGGGGGGGCTCGTGGTTACTTGACAGCGAACCCCGGACGATCTTCACGCCGGAGATACTGTCGGACGAACACCGCCTCATCGCGCAGACCACCGACGAGTTCGTCAACGCGGAAGTGCTGCCGAACCTCGAAAAGCTCGAGGCACACGACTGGTCCGTATCGCGAGCGCTCCTCCGCCGGTGCGGCGAACTCGGGCTGCTCGGCACCAACGTGCCGGAGCAGTACGGCGGGCTCGACCTCGACAAGGTGTCCTCGCTCATCGTGTCGGAGCGCATGGCACGATCCGCGTCGTTCGCGACGACCTACGGGGCCCAGGCCAATCTGTGCATCCTGACGATCGTCCTGTTCGGCACCGAGACCCAGAAGCAGACCTACCTGCCGAAGCTCGTCGCCGGCGAGCTCGTGGGCGCGTATGCCCTCAGCGAGTCGGGTTCGGGCTCTGACGCGCTCTCGGCCAGGACACGGGCCACGCGGGGGCCGGACGGCACCTGGACGCTCAACGGCGAAAAGATGTGGACCAGCAACGGCGGATTCGCCGATCTGATCATCGTGTTCGCCAAAGTTGATGGCGAGCACTTCACGGCGTTCATCGTCGAACGGAGCTTCCCCGGCGTCAGCGCCGGCAAGGAAGAGGAAAAGATGGGCCTGCACGGCTCGTCGACGACGCCCATCCTGCTCCAGGACGCCAAGGTCCCGTCGGACAACCTCCTTGGAGAGATCGGCAAGGGTCACAAGGTCGCGCTCAACACGTTGAACTACGGCAGGTTCAAGCTCGGCGGTATGTGTGTCGGTGGTTGTCGATCGGTCATCGGCGAAGCCGCGCGCTACGCCGGACAGCGTCAACAGTTCGGCCACGCCATCGCGGACTTCGGCGCCATCAAGCACAAGCTCGGCGAGATGACGGCGCGCACCTACGCGATGGAGAGCCTGACCTACAGAACAGCCGGCCTGATCGAAGACATGTTGACGGGAGGCGCCCACGACGGAGCGGCTGTTGCGCGCGCGTTCGAGGAATACGCCGTCGAGGCATCGATCGTGAAAGTCGGCGGAACCGAGGCGCTCGACTACGCCCTCGACGAGAACATCCAGATTCACGGCGCGAACGGCTTCGTGAAGGACTACCCCGCCGAGCGGTACTACCGGGACGCGCGCGTCAACCGCATTTTCGAGGGCACCAGCGAGATCAACCGGATGCTGATTCCCGGCATGCTGATCCGTCGCGCACTCAAGGGTGAGCTTGCCCTGATTCCGGCAGCCAGGCGCCTGCAGGACGACGTGCTGTCGCCGTCAGCATCGGTGGGCAGGTCCGGCGGTGACGGTGCGCTCGACGAATCGCTGCGCATCTCGGCCGCGTTCAAGAACGTGGCGCTGATGGTGCTCGGCACGGCGATGCAGACCTACGGCCAGACGCTCAACGACGAGCAGGAGGTACTCAGCTACGCGGCCGATATCATCATCGACACGTATGCAGCCGAAAGCGCGGTCCTGCGCGCGCGCGCCGCGGCTGCCAGCGGGCATGCCCACGCCGACCTGCACGAGGCTGCCGCCCGCGTGTTCGTCAACGATGCTGCGCAGCGCGTCGATGGAGCCGCTCGGAGTGCGCTGGCCGCGATGGCCGACGGCGACACGCTCCGGGTCCTTCTGGCCGCGCTCCGCCGGATCCTCAAGGTCGTCCCGGTCAACACGGTGAGCCTGCGGCGTCGCCTCGCGGAGGTGTCAGTTGCACGCGGGCGGTATATCCTTGACTCGTGACTCTTCGAGTGAAGCTTGCCGTCGTGGCCTGCGCGATCGCGCCGCTGGCCGCCTGTTCCTCCGGACCGTCGGCGCCTGACGATTCGGCGTACGTAGAAGGACTCGCGGCCGCCCGCACTGAGAAGGACATCTACCTCGGCGAATCGCCGGACTCCCCGGTGCCCGAGGACAGGCGCGAGGCTCTGCTGCCGTTGCCCTACTACCCGATCGACCCCAGCTACGCGGTGCCCGCCGCGCTCAGCCTGGCGAGTGAACGCCCGGTGTTCGAGATGCCCACCTCGACCGGGGCGATCCGTCGGATGCAGCTCGTCGGCGTCCTCGAGTTCTCGCTGCTCGGCGAATCGCGGAGTCTCGGCGCATTCGTGCCGGAAGGGACGCAGCAGATCACCCGCCTGTTCGTGCCGTTTGCCGATCTGACCACGGGCGAGAGCACCTACAGCGCCGGCCGATACCTGGATATCGACACGACGACCACCGGCTACTACACGATCGATTTCAATCAGGCCTACAATCCCTACTGCGCGTACAACGATTCGTACGAATGCCCCTTTCCCCCGCCACCCAACAGGCTGAATGCCTCGGTGCTCGCAGGAGAGCAGGCTCCCGGGGGATGACCGGGGCGCTACAGTCGATCATTTTCGACTTCGACGGCGTGATCGCCGACAGCGAGCCGCTGCACTTCCGGGCCTTCCAGCACACCCTTGCTCAGGAAGGCATCGAACTGAGGTCGGCCGAATATTACGCCCGCTATCTTGGCTACGACGACGTCGGTCTGTTCCAGGCCCTGGCGACGGACCGTGGACTGCCGATGGATGCGTCCCGGATGTCTGCCCTTCTGGCTGCGAAAGGCCAGCGACTGCAGGAGATGCTCGAGCGTGGACACGTGCTGTTTCCGGGCGCCGCAGATTTCGTCCGCAGCGCCGCCGCCGAGGTGCCGATCGCGATTGCATCGGGCGCGCTGAGGCGGGAGATCGTGGAAATCACCAACGCAGCCGGTATCGGGAACCTCTTTGCGGTCATCGTGGCCGCCGGTGACACGCCGGAGAGCAAGCCTTCACCGGCGCCCTATCTCCTGGCGTTCGAACAACTGCAGCTCCACACGGGGAACGACATGGACCCGCGTCGCACGGTGGCGATCGAAGACTCGCAGTGGGGACTCGAGTCCGCCCGAGGTGCCGGGCTCCGGTGCGTCGGGGTGACCAACAGCTACGACTCCAGTCGCTTGCCGGGTGCCGAGCTTGTGGCGACAGGCCTTGACGCGCTCACGCTGCCAGCGCTGCATCACCTGTGCGCGACCGACCCTCAGCCGATCGCAGGTGCGCCTCATGCGTAAGGGGCTCGCTGAGGCGCTCACCGCCGCATCCAACGCGCCGGGAACGGACCTGGCCGAGGCAGCGCTCGTCATCGCTCAGATCGAGTATCCCCGCCTCAAGCTATCGCCGTACGTGGCCCAGCTGGACAGAATGGGCGACGTGGCGCGTCGCCGTATCGAGCGGCGCACCAACGACACGGGAGACGCGTCGACGCTGTCGTGCATCAAGGGGCTCAACGCGTATCTGTTCGACGACGAACACTTCGTCGGCAACGGCGATCGGTACGAGGATCCCCGCAACAGTTGCCTGAACCAGGTAATCGACCGACGCACGGGCATTCCGATCACGCTGTCGATCGTGTATCTGGAGGTTGCCTGGCGCGCCGGCCTGCCGATCCATGGCGTCAACTTTCCTGGACACTTTCTGGTGAGCGTTCCCGACGACACCGACCGAGGTCACGGTCGTCTGATCGTCGACCCGTTCCACACAGGCACGCTCCTGTCGGAGCACGATTGTCGACTGCTGCTGCAGAAGCACGTCGGCTCCGAAGTCGCCTTCGACGCATCACTGCTCGCCCCTGCCACCCGGCAGGAGATCATCGTGCGTATGTTGCTCAACCTGAAGCGCCTCTACGTACACATGCGGTCGTTTCCGCAGGCGCGTGATGTGACGGAACTGCTCGTCGCCATCACGCCGTCGGCCATCAGCGAGTTGCGCGATCGCGGTCTACTCGCCTACCACCTGAACGACTTCACCAGCGCGCTTCGCGATCTGCAGACGTATCTCAAGATCGCGAGCATGGGAGAGATCGACGAGGAGGACCGCGCGGAGCACCAGCAGATCTGGGAGCACGTCAAGACGCTCCGCCGCAGAGTCGCGTCGCTGAACTAGCCTGGTACTCACGTGTGTTGAGCATCCGCGACCCCGCTCGTCGGCGCGGCAAGAAGGCGCTTCCGGCCGATGCAGGACAGCCCCCGTTTATCTTCCCAGCCAGCTGCGAGAGTCTCGCCAGGCGGTCAGCCTCCAGCCCCTTCTTGCGGCTACCCGAGTC
>JAQBVV010000154.1 GCA_027622905.1 Acidobacteriota bacterium | reverse complement strand
CTTCGAGAAGGTTTACGACGCGTCGATCTGCCAGTTGTTACCAAACCGCTTGGTGAACTGGTTTTCCCACCCGATGTAGTTGGACCGACCTTCCATGATTTCGGCACCCACGATCCCCCAGGTCGGGAACGGCCGTCGGCTCACATCCTGAAAGCGGTAGTTGGCTCCCGTCGCCGGGTTGTACGAGAGGTTCGCATTGGACCGGCGCTCCTCGGCGCGGCCGCCCGTAAACACGACGTTGGTCTCGAACGACATGTCCGACCCGACCTGCCGCTGCACACCGATCGACCCCATGTGGCTGAACGACGTGTCGTGGTCGCCAAACGGAATCTCGATCGTGATCGAGCGCTGATAGCAACCTGGCGCGTTGTTGGTCACGTTGCACGTGTTGGCGAGCGCCTGATCGTAGGTCGGCACCGGCCCGTTGAACGGGTTCGACGCCCAGTCCGGCCGGCCGTCGTTGACGATGGTGATCCCCACGTGCTCGCGCAACAGGTTCGTCTGGTGCAGCGCGTCGTTTTCAAGCTGCGTGAAGAACAGCCCGTAGCCGCCGCGCACCACCGTCCGGTCATCGACCGCAAACGCGAATCCGAGACGCGGCGCGAGATTGTTGGAGTCGGACGGCCGATTGCCAGACAACCACGGATCGAACGCGATGAACTCGCCGTGCGCGCCGTGATCGAGGTCGTAGCGCACACCAAGGTTCAGCGTCAGCTTGTCGCTGACCTGCCAGTCGTCCTGGAACCACCCGGCGTAGATTTCGCGCTTGAGAATCCACGCAAAGTTGCCGATCGACACCGTGTAGTCGCGGAACGCCGAAGCCGCGTTCATGCCGTCAAGATCCCACGTGGAGGCGTCCCACACGTCCGGCATGAAACCCAGCAAATTGGCCGGCGCCCGATTGTTCGACGTGAACTGCCCGTCGCAGATGTTGCACCAGTTCTGCGGCATCGTGTAGCGAATGAATTCGGCGCCGAACTTCACGTCGTGACGTCCGCCTGCTTGGAACGACGTTGTGACGTCGTCCCGGAATGAATAATTCTTCTCACCCGTGCGCTGTGGCGTGTTGGTGGCCGACCCGATCGTGAAACCGCTGTATCCGATCTGCGGCACGCCGCCTTCGATCGCGCGTCCCGACGTCACGCCCTCAAACACCTGCGGGCTCGTGGGAGGACGTCGATTCTCCCCCGTCGAGTAGCCAGCCCGCGGCTCCAGCGTGAAGTAGTTGGTGGCGACACCAACCTTGATCTGGTTCACCGTGTTGGTGCTCAGTACCTGCGAGGCCTCGCCGAAGATCTGGTCGGCGTACCGGTTGTTGTCCCGCGCCCGTGACGGATGGCTCGACGCACCGCCAGTGCCCTGGTTCCTGATCTGGTTCCGGTACCGGTTGTAGCGCACCGCCATCCGGTTATTCGAATTGAACTGGACGTCCACCTTGGCGCCGAGCTTGTTCTCGTTTCGCGTCGAGGGGAGGTCGGCAAAATCGAACACACGGTTGTTGAACGTCACCGTGCTCGGCTCCCGCTCGTACTCGTAGTTGGCGAAGAAGTGGACCCGGTCCAGCAGGATCGGCCCGCCCAGCGTGACGCTGTACTGCTGATCCTGATACGGCAGCACGCGGTCCTGAATGAAGTCTTTCGCGATCATCGAGTCGTGGCGGAAGTAGCCGGCGGCGGTGCCCGACAGCGTATTGGTGCCCGACTTGGTCACCGCGTTGACCGACATTCCCATCGTGCGCCCCGTCGTCGCGTCGAAGCGGTTCGTCGTGACCTCGAACTCCGCGATCGAGTCACGGCTGTACCGCGGCTGGTTGTTCGCGCAGCACACCGTCAGCGTCACCGACTGGCCATCCACGTTGATCTGGAAGTAGCCCTGCCGGTTTTGCGGCACCTCGCTCGACGCGTTGCTCCGGGCGCCGGGCGACAACAGCGCCAGGTCCATCCAGTTGCGACCGTTGATCGGCAGATCTTGCATCTGCCGCGGGTCGATGTTGCCCGCAATGCTCGACGACGTCACGTCCAGCAGCGGCGCCTCACCGGTGACGGTGATCGTCTCCTCGAGCGCGGAAATGCTCAACTCGAGGTTCAGTTGCGCCGTGCGCCCGACCTCCAAATCGACATCGGGTCGCACAACGGTCGTGAACCCGGGCAGCGCGGCCTCGACCGAGTAGTTGCCGGGCCGGACCAGCACCGAGTAGTTGCCATCACCGTCGGTGACACCCAGAAACACGGTGCCTGCCGCCGTGTTAGTGGCGGTAACCGTCACGCCGGGCAAGACGCCGCCCGTGTTATCACTGATCGTGCCCACGACGGTCGCATTCTGCGCATGCGCCGCCAGTGGCATTGCGAACAACGCACCGACGACGACGAGCCATCCTGATCGTCCAAATCTCATACGGCCTCCATCAATCGAATTCCGATGTCAGTTCCCTTGCTCCTCGACTGATCGCGAATTATGTGCCAAAACGAGTCCTATCTCCAACCCAATCGGTGTCTCGTATCGGCGCCGGCCCCCGCCCGCACGGCCGCCACGATTTTCTGCTCCGTGAATCTCGAGTCCTACGGCGCTCCTCCCGACGCAGCCGCCTTCGCCTCTTCCTCTGCCAGGTATGTGGCCGCCACCATCTTCAGGCGCTCGGTCCAACCGCGCCAGGACGCTGGATCCACAAACGGATGCGGATCGTCGCCTCGCCGAAGCTGGAGCTGGGCAGCGCGCTCGAACGTACCGCCGTTGGGGTAGGTGGACATGGCCAGCCAACTGTGGATGAGCAGCCCGACCGATACGTCCGGAATCTCGGCCACGCGGTTCATGCTGGCGACAAAGTCATGCGCCCCGGCCACGCCGCCGCGCGGCTCGGGGCCCGCGAGCAGAAAGGCCTTGTACGGCGTGCCTTTGTCAAAGACGGTGAATTCGAACGAGGCGCCCCCAGGTGTATGCCCCGGCATCAGGTATACCTTCAACGACGTGCTGCCCAACGTGATCGTGTCGCCTTCCTCCAGGACGATGTCGCGCTCGACAGTCCGGTGGAAGGGTGGGCTGGCCGGCAGCGGCCGCTGCGCGTACTCGTCCATCAGCACCCAGTCGCCCTCGGCCGACGCGACACGGGCACCCGACAGTTCCCGGATGCGCGCAGCTCCGCCAAAATGATCCAGGTGGCCCTGCGTGAGCAGGATGTACTTGATATCCTTCGGATCGAAACCCGTATTCCGGATGTTGTTCAGTACGTGATCGACGAACGGCTCCTGCACGGTGTCGATCAGGATCAGTCCGTCGGTGGTCGGGATCAGCCAGGCAGACACGCTGCCCACGCCGACGTGATACAGATTGTCGAAGACCTTGAACGGCGAGATCTTGTTGTACTCGAGGTCCGTTCTCCGGCTGCCACGAAACGTCTGGCTCAGCGTCTCGGTTTCCACCGCTGGCGCGCCGCCTTGCGCGAGGATCGGCGCCTGCAGCCATAGCGCCGCGACAGCGGTGACCATGGCTCCAGTCAGTGTCTCTTGCAATGTCTTCTGCAACATGTCTCTCTCCTTGACATCGGCTCCGAGCGCCCCGACTACGGCTCGGCCGGTTCGCCGCCTTGGGCGTCGAGCGTGGCCTGGTACATCGCCTCCTGGATGTCGACCTCGAGCATGCAGTTGTCCGGGTCGATGAATGGATTCGGCCCGCCCGGCTGGAGTCTCGCGTGCTTGGCCAGCATGTTGTGGTACGCGGGGTGATCCCCGAGAGCTACGTCGCACGGTAGCGACCGCACGAGCGGGAACGTGCGGCCGAACTCCGCGACATGCGCAGCGGTCACGACCCCGGGAGCGCGCAGGCTGCAGTTGATGACCACGTCGTAGGCAGTGCCGTCCTCCTCCACCGTTGTCGTCCACGTCGTGCAGCCGCGCGTGTGACCCGCCGTCAGATGCGCGACGAGCGTCGTGCCGCCGAGCGTCACCGAGTCTCCGTCGTGCAACACCCGATCGATTGGGTACGGCTCGTCGCCAGGCCTCATCGCCTGCAGCGCCGGGAGGTCCTCCGCCATCATCATGACCTCGGCGCCGGTCAGTTCCTTGACCAGCGCGTCCCCTTCCTGATGATCGCGATGCGCGTGGGTCCCGAGCAGAATCCTGATGTCGGAGAAGGCGAACCCGAGATCGGTCACCGACTGCTCGATCGTGCGCACATTCCGCTCGTACGTACTGTCGATGAGGATATGCCCCTCGGGAGTGGTGATCAGGTACGAGCTCAGCGTTCGTGTGCCCACGTAGTAGATGTTGCCGACAACCTTGTGGGGTGGAAACGCCGTTGTCTGGTCCTCTTCGGTACCCATGTTGCGCGTCAGGATCGACCGCGGCGTGTAGGTCTGTCCGCGGACGGTGACCGCGGGACTGTCGCCGGGCCCCTGGGCCAGCGTGCCGATCACGCCCAAGCCGCCCACGAGCGCGCCGAGCAGACCTCCGAAACGCATCCCCCTCAAGTTTGCGTGCATGCCACCCTCCCGGATCGCCGCCACGAAGTTTTCGGTTATAGTGTGCGCGACGAAGCCGTCGCCGCCGGACCCGTAGTATAAAATCTTTCTGTAGCTGCCGAGGCGAAATAATTAAGCGTCGTCATGACGACCACCACTCGCGGAGGACACCCATGCGCCTCATATCCGTTCTGTTGGCGGCGTTCATCCTGGCCATCCCTGTAGCCGCCGAGGCCCAGGATTGGACCGAGTTCGCGAGCCGGGAGGACCGATTCACGTGCAATTTCCCCGGTGAGCCGACCGTGACGGAGACCACCTGGATCTCGGAGTACGGTGCCGAGTTGCCCGCGCGACTCTACAGCGCCGAGCTTGGCCGAGGCCGGTATTCGGTGACGGTGGTCGACTACAACCAGGCGCAGCCGATCCTGACGGAACGCGCCAAGGCCTGCCCTCCTGGCGCCGAAACCTGTCAGGGCGGAGCCGGGTCGACCGGCGAGGGGTACTGGAAACTCGACCTTCGAGGCGCGCTGGTCTACGCTAGCTGGACGTTCATGCAACGGGACGCAGTGGTGACTCACTACAATCTGAACCACGTAGACGTCGTCGAAGGCCACAACCTGCAGCTCACCAACAGCGCCGACCAGTCCCGGACGTTCGCGTCGATATACATGCATGAGAACAAGCTCTATGTCATGGAGGCCACGGTCCCGCGCGGCTACCCCGAGCCCGGGCTGTTTCAGCAATCGCTGGGCTGGCTCGACGAGAACGGGCTTGGACTGCGGTACGAGACGTTCTACTCGAACGGATTCCCGACGCCGGTGCGCGCGAGGCGGCCCGGTGCCGCACAGGACCAGGGCCGGATTGATGCCCCTGGCGCCGTCGCTGAACCGGCGCCGGCGCGCTAACACTCAAATCGTGTTTTTGGGTATGCTCTCGACTGGACTCAGGAGGATGAACATGACGGTCAGATTATGCTTGGCGGGAATTTGCGCGATGGTCTTCGCGCTGCCTGTGGCGGCGCACCACTCACACGGCAACTACGTGGACGAGTTCTCCGACATGGAGGGCGTGGTGTCGGAAATCCACTTCGTGGTGCCCCATTCCTGGGTCTATCTGGAAGTGGCGAACCCCGACGGCGGTGAGCCGGAAATCTGGGCGCTCGAGGCCACCGGTCGCACCGGACTCGAACGGCTTGGAATCGACCGCGAGTACATCAAGCCTGGCGACAACGTCAAGGTGCGGTGCCATCTGCTCAGAGATGGCTCCAACGGCTGTCTGCTCGGGTTCCTGAAGGCCGCTGATGGGACGGTGAAGGATTGGGACGGCAGGGCTGACACGCCTATCCCAGCGGACTTTTAGACAGCGCGACGCGACGACCAACGCGTCGCTGAGAACAAGATGACGGGAAAAAGGAGGAAGGGAGGCTGCCTGCTTCCTCTTCTTTTTTCCCCCCGCTCTGTCCTCTTATGGGCTCTTCGTCGATTCGAGTACAGCGATTTGAGGTAGTACCCGGTCGCCTACGCGGACCGCTGCTGGGTGAGCGGTCTGCTCCGGCGGCCTGGTCGTCAGAGCGATCCCACGTGCACCGGACCATCCGGTGTCATCCTTTCTTGATGCGCAAACAACAAGGGAGGACCGGTGGGATCGCGATGCGATTGTACGAGGATCTTGGCGCTGGCGGGCTTTCGCGTGGTGACGATGACGAGTGACAGCGAGTCGAGTGCCAGTCGGCTGACCATCCGGATTGAGCGACGGGGGATCCGACGGTACCCATGCAGTGGCTGCGGGCGACGCGTGGGCCGGGTGCGGTCGTCGCACGATCGGATCTGGGACGATCTGCCGTGGGCGGCGCATCCGGTGACGGTGATCTATGCGCAGCGGCGGGCCTGCTGTCGCCAGTGCGGCATTCGGACCGAGCGGGTCGCGTTCGCCGATCCGAAGGCGCGCGTGACGCGACGCTTGCGCCAAGAGATCGGGCTCGATTGTCAGTCGATGCCGACCAGTCATGCCGCCCTGCGCCATGGGGTGAGTTGGAGCAAGGCGCGGCGGGCGGAAGCCGCGTTTCTCGCCGACTGGGACCGCACGCGACCCCGGCATCGGCCCCGGCATCTCGGCGCCGATGAGGTCCAGCGCGGCAAAGGCCAGCAGTACTGGACGGTGCTGTCGGATCTGGTCCGAGGCGAGGTGATCGGCTTGGCCAAGGATCGCACGGAGGACAGCTTGCGCACGTTGTTGACCACGTGTCTCGATGCGCGGCAGCGCGCTGCGGTCACCGCCGTGTGCCTCGACATGCACCGGCCCTACCTCAATGCCGTCGGCGACACGATCAGGCACGCCGAGGTAGTGTTCGACAAGTTCCATGTCCTGCAACTGGCGTCAGCGGCACTCGACGAAATGCGGCGCCAGGAATTCTTTCGTTCTGGGCCGGCGATGCGGGCGCACGGTCGCGGGAAACGCTGGTTGCTCCTCCGCCGGTGGAAGACGGTGCGTGGGTCGAAGCGCGCCGAGTTGCAGCGACTCTTTACGGCCAATCGACGGTTGTTCAAAGCGTATGTCCTGCGCGAGCAACTCGACCGGCTGTGGACGTACAAGACGCGCCCCGGCGTCCTGAACTTTCTCTTCAACTGGATCGACGCGCTGCGGTGGCAGCGCCTGCCAGAAATGGACCGCTTGGGGCAGTCCCTGCTCCGCCACCTCGATGGCATCGCCGCCTACTGTGACCACCCGGTGCGGTTCGGGGTCGTCGAATCCATCAACACCACGATCAAAGCCGTGCTCCGTCGATCACGTGGGATGCGTGATGAAGCGATCCTGCTTTTGAAACTGAAGTGGGCGACCGCTCGCCCGATTCGATCGGCGCGTGATCTCGCGCGCTTCCTCAGCCCCCAGGGGCTGTACTCAAATCGGTGAAGACCCGAAGATACAGAGACAACTTGTGCCGAGCGCGGAAAGCGCCAGCGTTCGATGCTTGTCGAG
>JAQBVV010000153.1 GCA_027622905.1 Acidobacteriota bacterium | reverse complement strand
GTCCCCCGCACCGCCTTCAAGCCGGTCCGAGCCGCCAAAACCGTAAAAAACATCCTCGCCAGACGTCCCGGACAAGGTCTCCGAACCGGACGTGCCAGAGATGAGATTTCCCGCGTTGACCGTGATCGTGACGGTCGCGGTCGTCGAGACGGTCCCATCGCCAACCGCATAGGAGAAACCGTCATCGCCGAAATAGCCGGTCCCGGGCGTATAGACAAAGGTCCCATCCGCCGAGACCGTCGTCGTACCGTGCGCCGACGGAGCAGACAGCGTGTAGGTCAGTTCGTCGCCGTCGACATCCGTCGCCGACAGGGTCGAAGTGAGGGCCATCCCGACATCGGTCAGGAAGCCGCCGTCCTGGGCCAATGGCGCATCGTTCACCGCCAAGACCGTAACGGAGACGACAGCGCTCGAAGTTGCTTGCCCGTCGCTGGCGACGTAGGAAAAATGCGCGGTGCCGTGATAGTCGGCATTCGGCGTGAACAAGACGCTTCCGCTGCCGTCAAGTGCCACAATGCCGCCGACAGCACCGCCGACCGACGCGATCGTCAGCGCGTCCCCTTCGACGTCGGTGTCGTTCGAGAGAAGCGAGGCCGCTGAGATCGAGAGGGCGACGTCCTCGGCAGTCGCCAGCGTGTCAGCCGTGGCAGACGGCGCATCGTTGACGGCCGCTACATCGATTGTCGCGGCCGCCGTCGCGCTGCCGCCATGGCCATCGGAGATCGTGTAGACGAAGCTGGCCGTACCGACGAAATCTGCGTCCGGTGTGAAAACCACGCCGCCGGCGCCATCGAGCGCCACGCTCCCGTTCACGGCTCCGGCGGCTGCAGAGATGGCGAGGGTGTCGTTGTCGATATCGCCGTCATTCGCAAGTAGTTCGGCGGCGGTGACGGCCAGTGCAGTGTCCTCCACGGCGGATAACGCATCAGTGCCGGCCGTGGGCGCGTCGTTCGTCCCGGCGACCTGAACCACGACCTGGGCCGTCGAGGTGGCGCCGTTGGAATCTGCGGCGACATATGTGAAACCACCGCTGCCGGCGAAGTCCGGAATCGGCGTGAAGAGCACATTGCCGTCGCCGTCGAGCGTTGCCGTCCCACCGCTCGCACTCCCGACGGTGACAACTGAGATCGCGTCGCCCTCGACATCGTAATCGTTCGCCAGCAGGGACGCGGCTGAGATCGTGAGTGCGGTGTCTTCGACCGCCAGGACGACGTCGTCCTGGGCAGCAAGAGCGTCGTTGACGGGCGAGACCACGACCGTAACGGTCCCGGTTGCGGTGCCCCCGTCACCGTCTGAGACGGTGTAGGTGAACGCGGCGTCGCCCGTAAAGTCGGCCTCTGGCGTAAAAAGCACGTTCCCGTCCGGGTCCAGTTCGACCTGGGCGCCGACCGAAGCCTGGACCGCGGAAATAGACAAATCGCTCGAATCGATGTCGACGTCATTCTGGAGCAATGCCGAGGAGGCGATCGTGATCGGCGTGTCCTCGATTGCCGCGACGCCGTCGGCAGCTGCGATCGGCGCATCGTTGACGGCCGCGACCTGGATAGCGACGGTCGCCGAAGAGGAGCCGCCCCGACCGTCAGAGACTGTATAGCTGAAGGATGCAGTGCCGCTGAATTCGGCATCCGGAGTGAAGACCGGATTGCCAGCTTGATCGAGCGCGACCGTGCCATTGACCGCGTCGTCTACGGTCGTGATGGACAGTGTGTCTCCGTCCGGATCGTGGTCGTTGGCCAGCAAGTCGAGCGCCAGAATTGTCGAGGCTTGGTCCTCTTGGACAGAAACCTGATCGTCGGTCGCCTCCGGCGGATCCTCTAGATCGGCGACGGAAACCGTCACGGTCCCGTCCGTGCTCGCCTGCCCGTCGCTCACCGTATAGATGAACTGCGCCGAGCCGCTGAAATTGGCCTCCGGCGTGAACAGGATCCCACCGGTTTGGTCCAGCGCGACGGACCCGCCCGTTACGCCAGCGACCGCCGTGACACTCAAGGGATCGCCTTCCACATCCCAATCGTTCGCGAGCAGCGACGAGAGCGAGATCGTCAGCCCGACATCCTCTGTCGTTCCAACCACATCGGCGCCCACCTCGGGCGCATCGTTCCCCGGCCGGACCGTGAGGAAGGCCGAGCCCTGCGCCAGGCCTCCCAAACCATCGGAAACCGAATAGGAGAACTCGACCGCACCGTTGAAATTGGCTGTTGGGGCGTAGGTCCACGAGCCGTCACCGAGATCGCTCAGACTTCCTGGGCCGCTTTCGAGCACCAAACCGACAGCGCCCAAAGCATCGCCATCGACGTCGAACGCACCCTGCGTCAGAGTCTGCTGGTCGAAGCTCAGGGTCGCGTCCTCGTCGATCGCGAGCGCTAGCGGGCCCGCGATCACCGGCGCGTCGTTGACCGGCAGAACTGTCACCGAAACGGAGGCTGTCGTCTGGCCGCCGTTACCGTCCTCGACCGTATAGTCGAACGAACCGAGACCGGAAAAATCCACATCCGGCGTGAAGACGATGTTGCCCTGGCCGTCCATCGCCGCGACACCCCCTTGCCCGGAGGTAACCGCGACGAGTTGGAGGGAATCGCCATCGACATCGGAATCGTTTGCGAGGAGGGACGATGCCGAGATGGTCAGAGCCGTGTCCTCGGTCGCGGTGACCTGATCGTTCGTCCCGACGGGCGCGTCGTTGATCGGCGCCACGGCGATCGTGACAGTCGACGACGTGGTCGCCGCTCCATCGCTCACGACATAGGTGAATACGGCGGAGCCATTGAAATCGGCATCGGGTGTGAAGACGACATCGCCAGCACCATCGAGAGTCGCGTTTCCGCCGCTCGATGCCGCCACGGACACGAGGCTCAGAGAATCGCCTTCCACGTCGGCGTCGTTCACCAGGAGGCTGCTCGCCGAGATAACGATAGAGGTGTCCTCATCCGTCATCGCCGAGTCAGGTGCCGGCAGCGGCGCATCGTTGACTGGGTTGACCGTGATGGAGACGGCGGCGGTAGCCTGCCCGCCCTGGCCGTCGTCGACCGTGTAGGTGAACGCTGCCGTCCCCACATAGTCCGCATCCGGCGTGAACACCGCCGACCCGCCTGATAACGCAACCGTGCCGTGGACCGCGCTTCCCACCGACGCAACCGTCAGTGCGTCCCCGTCCACATCCGCGTCGTTCGAGAGCAGTGTCGCCAGATCGAGCGTGAGCGCCGTGTCCTCCGAGGTCGAGACCGTCTCGCCCAATGCCACCGGCGCGTTGTTCCGCCCGTCCGCGAACACCGTGAAGTCCGAGAACGACAGAAGCTCCACATCGGCCAGAAGGTCCGTCCCCTCCGCACCGCTCACGGTCACCACAGAGCCGCCAAGGGTCACCGTGTAGTCGGCGAAGACGCCGCCGTATCGCGCCGTGTCCTCGCCCCCACCCCCCACAAGCACATCGTCGCCACCAGCGCCCACCAGCACGTCGTCACCAGAGCCACCGGCCAGCCAATCCTCGCCCGCACCGCCCACCAGCGTCACCCCAGCCGATCCCAGCGCCTCCTGCGCCCCGGATAGATCCGAGATATCGACCTCACGTCCGTCGGAGAACCGCAGGCTCTCCACCCGATCGTACCCATCCGACCAGGACTCCACCCGAACCAGATCGCTCAGGCTACCGAAGGCCGTGTCCGGCGATGACGGATCGACAAGCCCGATCAGAAGATCCGAACCCGAGAACCGCAGCGCCACATCGCCAAGGCCGATCCCAAGCCCAAATGCCAAAGTGTCATCGCCACCATCCGCCTCGACCACCGTCGTCCGCGTCTCCCAGTGGCTCGTATCGATCCAGGTGTCGTAGTTCGGCGTCGAGCGCGTATAACCCGAGCGTACCCACACTTGGCTTGTCGTCGTCTCGGTCGCATCGTCCCGGATGACGTCGTAACCATCGCCCCGACCGAACACGTAACGGTCGTCCCCCGCACCGCCTTCAAGCCGGTCCGAGCCGCCAAAACCGTAAAAAACATCCTCGCCAGACGTCCCCACCAACCGCTCTGAAGAGGACGTGCCGGGCACGAGTCCATCAGGATTGACAACATAGAGTTCGACACTCGCTGCCGCGGTTCCACCCTGCCCGTCCTCGACGGTGTAGTCGAAGGACCCCGCCCCCTCGAAATTCTCGGTGGCTTGGAATCGCACGGACCCGTCGACCGTAAGCGACACGGTGCCGCCAGTCGCATTGCCGACGGATCCAATCGTCAGGATGTCTCCATCGACATCCGTGTCGTTGGCCAGAAGTGCGCTCGCCAGGAAGACATGATCGGGCCCGACGGCCACAAGGCTTTCGTCCGCGGTGGCGACCGGCCGATCATTCACACCCGATACCGTGATGCTGACGGTCGCCGGGTCCGAGCTGCCCGCGCCATCACTCACCACGTAGGAGAACGCATCCGTCCCAAAGTAGTCTTGATCCGGGGTGTAGGTGTAGGTGCCGTCGCTCGACAACTGGAGAAGCCCATGCGCCGGCTGACCGTTCGCTGCGAAGATGAGTGCCCCACCATCGAAATCGGCGCCAACAACTCTATCAGTCGCCGTTCCATCCTCAACCACGGTTATGCTCGCCGACATGGCCTCCGGCGCGACACTGGAAAGGTCGATTCCGATCGAAGCCGTAACCGCCGAAGAATCCCCGTTTGCCGCTTCGGTAGCGCGTGCCGTCACCGAGAGCACGACGGGTCCGACCGTGCCTGCCGGCAACCTCATCGTCAGCCCTGGAAGCTGACTTTCGGTAAGGCGCCAGACTCCTCCCCCGATCGCCTCGCCTTGAGATAACCGCGCCTGATCCGGCAATCCGGCCACTGTCACCGTAAGCACTTCCGAGCCGTCGCTATCGGTCGAGACAGCTGAGATGTCGAGGGCCGCGACTGCCTCGAGCGAGCCGTCCTGTGCGGTAACCGTTTTCGGCGCACTTGCGGTGGCATTTAGACTCGGCAGATCAGCGACCGCGTCGACCGTAACCGAGACTGTCGCAGTCGACGTTGCCCCTGTGCCGCTACTGATCGAATAAGTAAACGAATCGGTGCCGGAGAAATCCCGATCCGGCGTGTAGACCACGTCGCCATTCGCGTTCAGCAGCACAGATCCCGAAGACGCCCCTGCTACCGCGACGATATTTATCGTGCCATAGGACGGCGCCGTGTCGTTCGCAAGAAGGGTTTGGGCCTGGATCGTCAAAATTTGATCTTCGGCTGTCGCAGCACTGTCATCCACTGCTGCAATGAACTCCGTCGCGATCATCTGATCGGCGAACCGCAGCCATTCTATCCCGCTCAGCCAGTCCGTCCCCTCGCCACCCGAAACGGTGATCCACTCCACGCCGTAGGTCAGCGAATAGCCCAGGAACTCGCCATCATACCAGGCGGTATCGATGCCCTCGCCGCCGAGCAGGGTGTCGTCGCCCGCGCCGCCGATCAGCAGATCGTCGCCCGACCCGCCGTCGATCGTATCGTTACCACGTCCGCCATCAAGGCGATTGGCGCTGTCGTTGCCCGTCAGCCTGTCCGCGCCGTCGCCCAGATAGGCATTCTCGATCGCCGTTCCCTCGGCGATGGTCAGCGCGCCGCCGGCCAGACTGCTCGACGCGCCCGCACGCAGGTCGAGGGTGGCATCCAGGGTAACCGCGGCCGCATTGATCGTGTCCGTGCCACCCGTGTCGCTGAGGACGGCGCGCCCACCCTGGCCGCTGCGTCCCAGCACCGCACCGAACTCGTCGGTGTACACGTATGTGTCATCCCCATCGGCTGTGTCGCCGTAAAGATACAGACCCCAATTCTCAAGCGTACCGCCATCGGCCGCATAATGGTCGGCGACGCGCAGGGTCCAGACCCCCTCGCCTGTCTCGCCCCAGTGATGGGTGCTGTCGAGGGTAAAGCGGATATCGTCCTGGTTGGTGCCCCAGGGCTGACCGCTGTACAGGCCGGGCCGATCCACCAGGGTGCTGACCGTCCCGTCCGGCGAGGTCAGGGTGACGACGAGATCGCCAATCCAGGAATGATCGATGTTCAGCCGAACTTCGACATGGTCGATGTCGAGGCCACTGGCGATGGTGATGGTGTCGCTGATCGTGCCGTTGTCGATGATCGATCGGTTGGGCGCGGAATAGCCGCTGACAACGGTTTCGTTGGCCCGCTTGCTCTGGGCCTCCCAGGTTTCCGCCAGGCGCACCGCGGCATGAGCATCGATCAGGCCGAAACCGAAATCGTGACTGACATGCAGCCCGCCGCCGTTCCAGTTCGAGCCCCCATTCCAGACCCACCCGGAATCGCTCACATCGACCTGGCGCGCGCTGTAGGCCAGGATTTCCTGCACGTCGCGATAGCCGAGATCGGCATTGGCCTCGAGCATCAGGGCAACGACGCCGGCGGCGATCGGCGTGGCTGCCGAGGTCCCGCCGAAGCTGTAGGTGTAGTCCCCGCTGGCGTAGCCGTTGCCGCCCGCCCGGTCGGTCGTGACGATGCCGGCGGTGCCGCCGTTGCTGGGCGCGCCGATCAGGATCGCCGCACCAGGGGTGCTGTAGTAGGAAATCCCGCCGCTATCGTCGATGGCCGCGACCGCGATGGTTTCCCGCGCGTTCTGGAAGCTGTGATAGTTGACGTTCTGGCCGTCCTGCCGATCGTTGCCGGCGGCGAACAGGATGACGGAACCGAGCCCGTCCCGCCCCTGGGCCACGGCTTCGTTGACGCCCGACCCGGCGGCCGCGAAACCGTTGCTGTCGAAATCGTCGTAGAAAAAGCCGTTATAGCCCCAGCTATTCGAGAAGATATCGACGCCGTCGGTGTGGTGCCGGTAGACCTCGCCATACTCGCTGCTTGTGACCGTGCCGCCGAAAATTCGGTAGCTGGTCAAGTCCGAATCGAATGCGACGCCAACCGTCCCCACGCCGTCGTTGCGCGCGCCGATCAGGCCCGCGACCGCCGTGCCATGGCTGTCGCCCGAGCCCGGCGCGGCGTCGGAGTCGTTGCCGCCGTAGTCGTAGTCGATATCCGTGCGATAGGCGCCCTGGAACTCCGAATGTGTGTATTCGACGCCGTCATCGACCACACCGACCAGCACCCCGGCGCCGGTATAGTCCTCCCAGACGGAGGTGACGTTGATATCGATGCCGGCCAGGCCGCCGGACTGCCCGGTATTCAGCAAATGCCACTGGCTGCCGAAAAGGTTGTCTTGCGGCACCCAGTTGGTCGAAGGCGCGAAAAGCGTGGAGGGTTGATCGATCGTCAGGCCGACTTCGACCGGTTGCGCCAACGGGCCGTCGAGCGAGCCGAAATCGATGCCCGGCACGCCGTTTTCGACCAACGTTGCCGCATCGCGGGCGTCGCCCCTCAGCGCCCGGTCAAGCGCCATCGCACCGATCAGATCGGCGGCGCCAGTTTGGAAAAGATCGCCGTCCAGGGCCATATCGGCAGCGGTCAGTCACCCATTTGAAAACGCGGTCGAAACGCCAAGCCGTACTCTCACCCTGTTGGGCTGTCACCCTCCCGGAGACACTCTTCCGGGACCACGAAACAGCCGGGTTTTACGGCTCCTTTACTATACCAACCCGCATTTCCCATGTAACCGAACCATTTGATGCGGCTT
>JAQBVV010000152.1 GCA_027622905.1 Acidobacteriota bacterium | reverse complement strand
GGCGTCGTACCCTGCCATCGTGCGCGAGCGGACGACGAAGTCCTTGAGGATCTTGTTGAGCGCGTGCCCGATGTGAATGCGGCCGTTCGCGTACGGCGGTCCGTCGTGCAGCACGAATTTCGGCCGTCCGGCGCTGCGGCGCCGGATCTGTCCGTACAGATCCATTTCCTGCCATCGCGCCAGCCATTCCGGCTCAGCGGTCTGTAAGTTCGCTTTCATCGGAAACGCGGTACGCGGCAGGTTGACCGTGTTCTTCCACTCAGGCATGCGTGTCACTAGATTCTATAATGCCCGGATGGCCTCTCCGGTGCCGTTCTTCACTGGATCGGGCGTGCATGCAGAAAGGCTGAAACCTGTGACCGACGGGCGATTCGGTGGCCTCGCGCGGGACGCCACCCCCCGTGTGGCCAGTCGGCGGGCGGTTCGACGTCGCACCGCGGTGGTGGTCGCGGTTCCCGGAGCTGGGAAGGCGCCATGAGCACCACCTCGACCACGGCGGTGTTTTTCGACGTTGATTTCACCCTGATCTATCCCGGTCCGACCTTCCAGGGCATCGGCTATCAACGTTTTTGTTCCCGATACGGCATCGACATCGATCCCTCACGTTTTGCTGACGCCGTGCTGTCTGCTTCTGCGAGTCTGTCGGAGGCGCAGGGCCACATCTACGACCCCGAGATCTTTGTCGGCTACACGAAGCGGATTATCGAGGGGATGGGAGGTCGTGGGGCCAGACTTGATGCCTGCGCGAACGAGATCTATCGGGAATGGGCGGCGTGCCACCACTTTTCCTTGTACGACGATGTGATGCCTGCGCTGCGCGAACTCGCCGACAGAGGCTTGAAGGTGGGGCTCATTTCCAACTCCCACCGCTGCCTGGCAACGTTTGAGCGGCATTTCGAACTGCAGGGCCTCATCGCCGGCGCATTGTCGTCTTCCGAACATGGCTTCCTGAAGCCGCACCGGAGCATCTTTGAATCGGCATTGACGCTGCTGGGCGTGACCGCGAGGGAATCCGTGATGGTTGGCGACAGCATGGAGCACGACATCGAAGGTGCCCTGGGCGTTGGCATGCGCGGCGTTCTTGTGCAGCGCTTTGCAGGTCCCGCGTCCGTAGGGCTGCCCGATGTGTCCGTCATTCGGGATCTCGCGGAATTACCCGCGTTGCTCTGATGCTCGGTGGATCGCGCCGAGCTCCGCTGACGATCCTGACTATCCTGGTGGCCAGATCAGCCGGCGCCCGGCGAGCAGGTGCAGATGGATGTGAAACACGGTTTGCCCGGCCTCGCCGTTGGTATTGAACACGGTTCGGTACCCGCGCTCGTGATAGCCGTGCTCCTTCGCCAGGCTGGCTGCCAGGCGGACCATTGATCCCACGAGCCCGTCGTCGTCCGGTACGAGGTCGTTCAGGGACGGGATGTGTTTTCGAGGCACGATCAGCACGTGGAGCGGTGCCTGTGGGCTGACATCCCGGAAGGCCACGATCGATTCATCCTGGAAGACGATCGTGCCCGGGACCTCGCCCGCGATGATCTTACAGAAGAGACAGTCGGTGTGTGTTGGTGTCATCGGCGCTGAATCACGGCTGTTCGGGGGATGCCCTGTAGATCAGACCGTACATGATCCATTCGAAGCGCGGGCCGCGCTGCAAGAAGGGTTTCGACGCCTTCTTCCTGCCCATATCCGAATTCCATCACGAGCCAGCCGCCGGGCTCCAGTTTCGCGGCGGCGGTATCAAGCACGCCGGTGATGTCACGAAGGCCCTCGGCACCGCCGTACAGCGCGACCTCTGGCTCATGCCGTGTCACCCGCGAGATCGCCGGCTTATCGCCATCCTTCACGTAGGGCGGATTGGCGGTGATGATCTGAAACAGGCCATCAACGCCATCGAGGTACGACGTCGCGACGAAGTCGAGACGGTCGGCGACGCCGTGCCGCGCGGCATTCGCACGAGCAACCACGAGTGCCGCTTCGGAGACGTCGGATGCGACGATCCGGCTCGTGGGTGTGTTGACGGCCACGGCGATCGCCACGCAGCCGCTGCCGGTACCGATGTCGGCGATGCGGACGGTCGCATGCGACACGTCGCCGGGCGCCGTGCCGAGCGCCGCAGATCGTTCCAGGCCGTTCGTGCCTGGCGTTCGCAGGAGCAGGAGCGTTTCCTCGACGATAAACTCCGTCTCCGGGCGAGGGACCAGGACGGCCGGCGTGATGGCGAAGTCGAGACCCCAGAATTCCCGCGTGCCAACGATGTACGCCGTCGGCTCGTGCCGCGTGCGCCTGGTGATCCATTCCGACAGCGTCGGCTCGAGTCGCCCCGGAGGGGCATCCTGCAAATCGGTCAGCAGCCTGGCCCGATCCCAGCCAAGAATCGTGCGGGCGTACAGATCGACATCGATGGAGGCTTCGACGTGGGAGAAATCGGCCGCGACGAGGCGGGCGCGCGCCTCGGCCAGCGCGTCGTGGAGTGTCAACTGTGCGCCGTCACTTCCTTGAGTTTCTCAGCGTTGAAAAAGTTCGTCACCTGGTCCAGGAGTTCGGCCGGATCGCCTTCGAGCACCTCGTGCAGGCGATGAGTCGTGAAGTTGATGCGGTGGTCGGTGATGCGGCTTTGTGGGAAGTTGTAGGTACGGATCTTCTCCGACCGCTCGCCAGTCCCGACTTGCCCGCGGCGTTCCTCGGCGATGGCATCGTGCTGTTTCCGCATCTCCATTTCGTAGAGCCGCGCGCGGAGTACCTTCATCGCCTTCGCACGGTTCTTGATCTGAGATTTTTCGTCCTGCTGGGATACCACGAGTCCGCTTGGTATGTGCGTCAGACGCACCGCGGAGTAGGTCGTGTTCACGCTCTGGCCGCCCGGGCCGCTCGAGCAGAACGTGTCGATGCGCAGGTCCTTCTCGTTGATCTGCACATCGACCTCCTCGGCTTCGGGCAGCACGGCCACCGTCGCGGTCGATGTGTGAATGCGCCCGCTGGCTTCCGTTGCCGGGACGCGTTGCACCCGATGCACGCCACTTTCGTACTTCAGGCGGCTGTAGACCTCTCGGCCCTCGATGGATGCGATGACCTCCTTGAAGCCTCCCGTGCCACTCTCGCTGCTGGACATCACCTCGAGCTTCCAGCGCTGGCGCTCTGCGAACCGGCTGTACATCCGGAAGAGATCGGCGGCGAACAGCGACGCTTCGTCACCGCCCGTGCCTGCGCGGATCTCAAGGATCACGTTCTTCTGATCATTCGGATCCTTGGGCATCAGGAGCAGCCGCAGCGTGCCAAGGATCGCGTCCCGCCTGACATGCAGATCCTTGAGCTCCTCCTGCGCTAGTTCACGCATCTCGACATCGGCGCCACGCCCGAGTTCCTCTGAGCCCTCGATGTCTTTCAGGACGGCCTTGTATTCGCCGTAGGCCTGCACCAGAGGCTCGAGCTCCGAGAGTGCTTTGGCCGCCCTTCGGTACTCGGTCGGATCAGACTGGACATCGGCCGTGCCAAGCCGTGCCGCGAGCTCGTCGTACTGCGCTTCAACCGCACTGAGTTTGTCGAGCATGCGAACTGGTTACCCTCCAGACACCGGCGGCAGGAACGCCACCTCGTCGCCGTCGTGCACGGCCGCCGCCATGCGCGCGTATTCCGCATTGACCGCTACCGACATCGTGCCTTCGTACTCCACCAGGGCGGGTATCTCTGCGGCCAACGATTGCCACACGGTCCGGACCGTGGCCGGGGCTTCGACCTCTCGCATGAGCTCCCCGGATCCGGCGAGGTCCCGTAGTCGCGCGAAGAGCCTGACTGTTACACGCATGCGATCTTGTGCGCGATGAGCTTGGCCTGTTCGTCATCCGGGTCTGCGGGCGCGCCCTCCAGCCAGATCTCACCGCCCTCGAAGTGTTCACGTTTCCAGATCGGCACGATCTGTTTGACGCGTTCGATCGCGTAGCGGCACGCGGCGAACGCGTCGGCACGATGCGGAGATGCAGCGACGATGATGATGCTTGCGTCGCCAATCTCCAGCCGACCGATTCGGTGGTGCATGCCCATGCGGATCGCCGGCCACGTCTCGCGCGCTTCGTTGATGATCCGTTCCAGCGCTTTCGCGGCCAGTGGTTCGTACGCCTCGTACTCCAGGAAATGTACCGTGCGACCCTGATTACGGTGGCGGACCAGACCGGTAAACGCCGCGACTGCGCCGTCACCGGGCGTACCCTGCACGAGGTCCCGAGTCAGCGCCTGGAGGTCCAGCGGTTCACGCGTTACGGCCGCCAGAGGCATGCTGTCAGTATATGGTCAACCCGGCGGCCAGACGCCCCGGGCGTCTGGTCGAGCGTTTTTCACGGCCGCGTGGCGTTCACGGGCTATCTGAAAAGCGCTCCAGGAAGGCGGGCAGGTCGGTCATCCGAGCTCCCGGTTCGGTCAGCGAACGTGTTCCAGCCGTGATCCATCGGCCCTCGTCCACAACCCAGGGCTGGGGAAGCGCCAATTGCGCCGGCCACGTACCGTTGCGCGTGCCGGATGGCGTCACTCAGGGGACTCCCGAGTGCCAGTTGCGCCGTGATCGCAGCGGCGAACGTACAGCCGGTGCCATGCCTGCTCGGCCCGGCCACCCGCTCAGTCGGAAACTCCACGAAGCACTGACCGTCGTACATCAAGTCGACGATATTCGACGACGGGAAGTGGCCGCCTTTGATAATGACGATCGTCGGACCCGCCGCGACAATGCGCCGCGCCGCTTCGCGCCGCGTGTCCTCGTTCGTGATCGATATCCCCGAGAGCACCTCGGCCTCGGCAATATTGGGCGTGACGACGAACGCACGTCGCACGAGCTTCGATCGGATGGCATCGACTGCGCCGTCGTTCGCGAGTGTCGCGCCGCTGGTGGACACCATGACGGGGTCCACCACCAGCAGCGGAATCCTCAGCGCGTCAACGGCGGCGGCGACCGCCGCGACGATGTCCGCGTTGGCCAGCATGCCGGTCTTGGCGGCGTGCACACCGATGTCCGAGACGACGGCTTCTATCTGGGCGGTGACGAGACGTGACGACACCGCATCGCATGCGTGAATGCCCACGGTGTTCTGTGCGGTGACTGCCGTGATCGCGCTCAGGCCGTAGACGCCGTGCGCGGCAAACGTCTTGAGGTCCGCCTGTATGCCGGCCCCACCGCTGGAATCACTCCCCGCGATGGTCAGGGCTGTTCGCATGGTGCGCCGTGACCCAGGCGATTGCCTCTGAACGTCATAGCCCGAGCACGAGCAGGTACTGGTAGGGGAGTAACTGGCGGGACAGCACCCGCAGGCCTGCCGCGAGCGCATCCGCTTCAACATCGGTGCTAGCGACCCGCACGCCTTCCCCCGGCGCCGGCCCGGGACCGCCCCGTCCTGGCTTGTAGTTGACGATCCCCACGCGGCCGCCGGGTCGCAGCGCCGCGGCGAGATTCCTGAGGAACGTCACGCGATCCTCGACTTCGGGGTAGACATCGACGACCAGCATGGCATCGACGGAGCCTTCGGGAAGGTTCGGCATGCTGCCCATACCGAGTCGGGTCTCGACGTTCTCCAGGCCTTCGCGGGCCACGCGCCGCCGGATCGCTTCCAGCATCTGCCGCTGCACGTCCTGCGCATAGACGATGCCGTTGGGGCCGACTCGCCGGGCCAGACGAATGGTGAACCAGCCGGCCCCCGCGCCAATGTCAGCGACGGTGGAGCCGTCGGCGATACCAAGGGCATCCATGATCTGATCCGGCTTCTGCCAGGCATCCCTGTCAGGCCCCTCGAGCAGTCCGAGATCCTGCGGAGGAAACAGTCGGCCGTGCTGTGCGGCGCCTGACACCTGCAATCCAGCGCGCGTCGGGGCCCAGGTGCCATCTGTCCAGGTCTCGGGCGTGGCAAGGTGGGAGCCGGCGAGCCCGGCGGCGAGGGCGAGCGTCACGAGTCTCATCGCGTCACCTCGGTGCCGCCGCGAAGTGCGACTGTGAAGGTGGCTGCGGCGAAGCCGTTGACTCGGCGGGAAAAGGGCTGCCGATGCTGCATTGCATGGGGGTCGACCAGTCAAATTATACTGCTTGGATGAGCACTTCCATTTTCGAGAGCGTCCTGGCGCTGATCGTCAAGACGTCGACCGACCTGCCGCCGGATGTGCGGGTGGCGATGAAAGCCGCGATCGGAGAGGAGACCGCCGGGACCCAGTCGGCGCAGGCGCTGTCGATCATCGCGCTGAACATCGACCAGGCCGCTGACGGCGAGGGTGCGATCTGTCAAGACACCGGGATGCCGACGTTTGAAGTCAAGACTCCGGTCGGCGCGAACCAGATCGTGATGAAACAGCAGATCCGGGAGGCGATTGCCGAGGCGACGCGCCGCGGCAAACTTCGACCCAATTCAGTGGACTCGATTACCGGTGAGAACTCCGGTGACAATCTCGGACCCGGCACCCCCATCATTCACTTCGAGCAGTGGGAACGCGACGACATCGAGGTCAAGCTGATCTTGAAGGGCGGCGGCTGCGAGAACATGAACATGCAGTACTCGGTACCGGTTGAATTGCCCGGTCTGGGCAGGGCCGACCGGACACTCGAGGGCGTCCGCAAGTGCATCCTTCACGCGGCATGGCATGCGCAGGGCAAGGGTTGCGCCCCGGGCGCGGTTGGCGTGTGTGTCGGGGGCGACCGCACATCCGGATACGTACACGCGAAAGAGCAGCTGTTTCGGACGTTGGACGACGTGAACCCCGATGCACGGCTCGCACAGCTGGAAGCGTCGATCATGGGCGAGGTCAACAAGCTGGGCATCGGCACGATGGGGTTCGGCGGCCGCACGTCGTTGATCGGGTGCAAGATCGGCGTGCTCAATCGGCTTCCCGCCAGTTTTTTCGTGTCGGTGGCATACGACTGCTGGGCGTTCCGCCGCCTCGGCGTGGTGATCGACGCGGCACGCGATGAGATCACGCAGTGGCTCTATCGAGACCCGGCGACGCCGGTCGCCGCGATGGCGGACCAGGCTGGCGTTCAGCGCACCGGTCGGGAAGTGGCGCTGCGCGCGCCAGTGACGGAAGAGCAGGTGCGCGCGCTGAAGGTCGGCGACGTCGTGCTGATCTCCGGCGCGGTCAACACCGGACGGGATGCTGTACATGCGCATCTGATGAAGAACGACCCGCCGACGGATCTTCAGGGCTCTGTGCTGTATCACTGCGGTCCCGTTGTCGTGAAGGACGGCGAGGGGTGGCGCGTGACCGCGGCGGGTCCGACGACGAGTATCCGCGAGGAGCCATACCAGGCGGACGTCATCCGCCGTTTCGGCGTGAAGGCCGTGATCGGCAAGGGCGGCATGGGCGCCAAAACGCTTGCGGCGATGAAGGAATGCGGCGCGGTGTACCTCAATGCGATCGGCGGAGCTGCGCAGTTCTACGCTCGGTGCATCGATCGCGTCGAGGGGGTCTCGTTGCTGGACTTTGGGACACCGGAGGCGATGTGGCACCTGCAGGTCACCGACTTTCCAGCGATCGTGACGATGGACGCGCACGGAAACAGTCTGCACAAGGACATCGAGGACGCGTCGGCGGTCGAATTGGCGGCGATCGGTGCCGGATCGAAAGCGGGTGTTTGACTAAGGACCCGGGCA
>JAQBVV010000012.1 GCA_027622905.1 Acidobacteriota bacterium | reverse complement strand
GGCCGGCACGTGGAGTGCGGCAAACCGCTGGGCGGGCGCCTGGGCCCCGGGCGCCGCGCGTATCGCGTCGTGCATCTGGGAGATAGTAGTTGAAGCGCAGCGCTCCCTGACGGCGCTCCCTGAAGGTGCACGCTAAACGCTCATGACGTGGACGACGTAAACCGCAGAATGCGGAACCGCGTAGCGCTCCTGGCTCTTGGCACACTGACCGTCGCGGCCGGAGCGGCATGGTTCACTGGCGCGACCATGGCGCAGACGCGCCAGACGCGCGCGACCGTCGAGGCGGCGTCCTCGGCGGATCTGGAGGAACTCGGACGGCTGCTCTTCTGGGACCCGGTGCTGTCCGGCGCACGCGATGTCGCCTGCGCGACGTGCCACCATCCCGATTTTGCCTACGCCGACGGGCGGGATATCTCGCTCGGCGTTGGCGCCGTCGGGCTCGGGCCGGCTCGCGTCGACAAGTCGGGCGGCCGTATCCCGGTCGTCAAGCGCAATTCACAAACGATCCTCAACACCGGCTACAACGGGATCGACGGGCGCCGGCGGCGACGGGGCGGCGGTGACCGCGCGTCGACCGCCCCCGCGTCTGCGCCGATGTTCTGGGACAGTCGGGTCAGAAGCCTGGAGACCCAGGCGCTGGAGCCGATCAAAGCGCTGGAGGAGATGCGGGGCACGTCGTACCCGGAAGACAAGGCGGTGGACGTCGTTGTTGAGCGCCTCCGTGCACTCCCCGAGTACGTGACCCGGTTCGAGCACGCGTTCGGCGCCGGGACGCCGATCAACGCCGCGCAACTGAGCCAGGCGCTTGCCGCCTTCGAGCGATCGCTTGTCGCGATGGACAGTCCGTTCGATCGTTCTCGTGCGGGGGACACCGACGCGCTGGCACCCCAGCAGCGGCGTGGGTTCGACACGTTCGACGACGTCGGCTGTGATCGCTGTCACCGCGGGACGATGTTTTCTGATTTTGATCTGGAAGCGGAGGGGGTCGCCGAGCACCCGCTGCTCTCAGTTCCCGATGCGGGCGATGGACGGTTCCGCTTCCGCACGCCGTCGCTGCGCAACGTCGCGCTGACCGCCCCCTACATGCACAACGGCACGCTGGCCACGCTGGAAGACGTGCTTCGGTTTTACGACAACGGCCGCTCCGAGAACCCGAACGTGTCGAACGACCCCGGACGGAACGGCGATGGCGCCGCACGTGTGTCGAGGAGCTTCAGGCGCGTCGACGACATGAGCGAACGGGAGATGCAGGATATCGTGGCGTTCCTCGAATCGTTGAGCGATACGAACTTCGACCGCACGATTCCCGCGCACGTGCCCAGCGGGCTGCCGCCCGGTGGCTTCATCGGCAGCCACTAGGGCGGGCTTGACGCAGCGCTCCGAACTTGGCGCGGACCGCTCCTCTTCTTTACAAATGGTCCTGCCACTGCGTACACTGACCAATCGTTTTCGAACCTATTCTGAAAGTGACCGCATGACGCCAAAAGCCAGAAGCACGGACCTGATCGTCAAGAACCTTGACGGCGACATGGTCGTCTACAACGAGCGAACCGGCGAGGCCCACGAGCTCAACGCCACCGCAGGGCTCATCTGGCGAAACTGCGACGGCGTCAACTCGGTTGCCGATCTGGCGCGGATCGTAGGAACCGGGTCGTCGCTTCCGGCCGACGAGGCGATCGTCCAGGACGGGCTCGGCCGGCTGGCAAGAGCCGGCCTCCTTGAGCCGACCTCGACGCCGATCGAGGTAGTGTCGCGGCGGCAGATCATGTCCCGATTCGGCCTGGCTGGCGCCGCGGCCCTGGTGCTGCCGATGATGACGACAGTCCTTGCCCCGACCAGCGCCATGGCACAGGCTGGCCCGCCGCCTCGCCGGCCGTCGCCCACGCCGCCGCCTCGCGGGCCGTCGCCCACGCCACCGCCCACGTCTCCGCCGACGCCGCCGCCTTACCCCTCGCCCCCCTGATTGGCGAGCGCAGCGCGCAGAAAGGGTCGGGAGGAATGGCCTGGCTAGATCTATCCGTCGACACCGTAGCTCTCCCAGCCCACGAGCAGGGGTGGCCGCCATTCGCGGCCGCGCCCCCAGAGCACCCCCATCCAGTCGATACGGCGCAGTTCATCGGTTGTTCCGCGTTCCGCCCGGTAGTCCTTCACGGCCTGCTCGCACCCTAAATCGCAGACAATCACCTCTTCGACGCGCGGCGCGAAGAGGTCGAACCAACGCCGGATTGTCGTCTCGTCGTCGCGACAGCGGACACAGGCGGAGGTCGGGGCGCGGGACATGGGCAAGTTCATGGAAGTCAGGCTATGCCAGCACATGATCGCGCCGAGCGGCCGGATCGTCACGTCCCCCGCGATCGCCAGGGCGCCCGCGACCGGTAGTACGATGCGGGCATGACGAGGCCGCATCCGCGAACCCTGGTCCTCTACGCCTATTACGAGACCCCGGAGTACCGCCGAAATCTTGGCTTCTTCCTGCGTCACGGTCTCGACGACCGGGACGAGCTGATCCTCGTGATTAACGGCAGCCGCTGCACAGAACCAATACCGGAGCGGCCCAACCTCACGGTCCTGCGTCGCGCCAACCTCGGCATGGACTTCGGTGCGTGGCAAGAGGGGCTCGACGGCGTCGATCGCGAAGCCTACGACGCGTTCGTCTTCCTGAACTGCACCGTCCGCGGGCCGTTCCTGCCGGTGTGGGCAAAGAGCATGTCCTGGACGCGGCTCTTCACGGAGCTGCTCGACGAGGAGACCAGGCTCGTCGGCACCACCGTCAACTACCACTACGGCCACCCGCACCTTCAGTCGATGCTCCTCTGCACGGACCGCGAGGGGCTGCAGGTGGCCTACGACGTCGGAATCTTCGGCGGGGACCTGATCCTCGACAAGCTCACCATTGGCCTGGAGCGGGAGATCGCTTTCTCCGCGGCAGTACTGCGGCGAGGCTTCAGAATTCGCTCGATGATGGCAGCGTACGCCCAGACCGACTGGCGGACGACGCGCGGCTACCACCTGGCCGCCAACGCCGGGGGCTTCGACACCGTGAGGCCGGGGGACTATTTCGGCACCACGCCACATCCCTTCGAAGTGCTTTTCGTCAAGAGCGCGGCCTGGCAGGGCACCGACCTGGAGCTGCTGACCGCGTGGGCTGACGGCGGGCCGCCGGCCGGCCCGCTGGCCTCGTGCGCCTTCGACCTCGACGGGTACGAAGGAGCGTTCCACCGTATCGTGCCGTCGTTTGCCCTGGTGGTCGGTGAGCCCGACGATGCCTTCCTTGACTTCCTCGCTCGCCTCTTCGACGTCTGGAAGGGGAACGCGGAGGCCAACGTCCACGTCCTGGGTCTGCGCGAACCCGAAGGCGGTCACGCGGCACCCCACCCACGCGTTCGGATCCATGTACCGGAAACAGCGCCCGCAGGCGCAGTTCCCGCTGGCGGTGGCCTCGTGGTCGTGGACGCGGCCGCCGTCCGCGGCGACCTCGAAGATGTGCTGGGCCGCCACGCGGATCTGGTCGCGCCCGGCTGCTTCCTCGTCGTCGACCGTGCCGAGCACGTCGAGACCGGTGGTCTTGCCGAACGCTTTCTCGATGCCGATGCCCGTTTCGTGCGTGACCGGACGATCAGCGACGCGGTGTGGCTGCGGCGGCGGGATGAGCCGCTCGGGCGCGGCTGCTGATATTGCCTCCTGCTCTCGTTGCCTGCCGGGCGTGGGGCCGAGCGACGCGCGAACACAGAGCACAGGTCAAGCGCCGAAATGACCTGGCTGCCTCCGGAGATCGTCACGCCTGGCAGCGCAAGCGTCTTCCCTATCGAGGGAATGCCTTCTCTTCCCTGCTCGCCGCGCCGCCCCAGACGACCGCGCCATCGCTCACTCTGACCCGTCGGCGCGCGCCACATCGATCGAGCGGTCATCGCCTCGTCCAGACACCCGCAGACGCCACGGGTTGCAGCACACCTCGCAGTCCTGCACGAAGGTGCCCGCGACGTCCGGCTCGACGTAGACCTCACAGTCCTCGCCGCAGTACGGGCAGGTCACGACGAACTCGTCCGTGGTCACGCGGTCATTATGCCGCGCGCTGACGCCCCCCCCGATCCCGCCGCCACACATCGTTTCGACACTTGGCATTCACCGGCCACGGTGGCATAGTGGCCGCTCATATGCCTTCTCAGGCGGTGGCCACGCCCGTTCAGCAGCGTGGAGCGGTGGCCGATGCGGCGTGGGGCATCCTGCGTGCCGCCAGCGCCATGGCCGAAGCACTCGATCGAGCGGGCCGCGCGGAGGTGTTCGGACCGGACGATCGCGAGGGCTTGCGGCGCCTCCCGACAGACGGTCCCGACAGCGCGCTCGCGTGGCATCCAGGCGCAGGCTGGGAATGCCGGCTGCCGGCGACCGACCCGCTCTCGGATTTGCTGGACCTGTATTTGCCGATCTGCAGCGCGACGGCGGCACGACCGATCACCGTTGGGCACCTCGGCCAGAGCCTCGATGGATTCATCGCGACGCCGTCCGGCGATTCGCAGTTCGTGACCGGGAACGACAACATCGTGCACCTGCACCGCGTGCGGGCGCTCTGCGACGCGGTTGTCGTGGGGGCGGGCACCGTGGCGGCCGACGATCCGCTGCTGACCACCCGACACGTCTCTGGCCCCAGCCCGCTGCGTGTCGTGTTCGATCCTGGTCGGCGGTTGTCGCCCACGTTCCACGTCTTCACCGACGGAGCCGCGCCGACGCTCTGCATCTGCGCGCGGTCGCGGATCGCGCCCGGGGAGAGCCACATCGGCAAGGCGACGATCGCGGGTATCGACGGCGAGCGGCCTGCTGAAGCGGCTGCGCAGGTCCTGCAACTGCTGCGATCCCGAGGCTGCGCCCGCGTCTTTGTCGAGGGAGGTGGCGTCACGGTGTCGGCGTTCGTGGAAGCCGACCTGCTCGATCGGCTGCACATCGCGATCGCTCCGGTGATGATCGGCGACGGCCATCCTGCCATCCGGTTGGCACCGCATACGCAGCTGAGTGACTGTCGCCGGCCAAGCTATCGTGTGTTTCGCATGGGGGGTGATGTGCTGTTTGACTGCAACTTGCGGGAGCAGGCCGGCGGGGTCGACGGGGAATCGGCCGGCGTCGTGCGCCGAATTATCTAGATCATGCGACGACTGGGCGCCCTGCTGACTGTCGTTGTTCCCGTCGCGCTCATGGGCGCGTCCGGACAGCGTGCCGCCGTCGCGTCGTATCCCGCGCCGACGTTTCGCGTCGCCACCTTCAACATTCACAAGGGGGCGGACCGACCCGGTCGTTACGACCTCGAGCAGACCATCGATCTGATTGCACACCTCGACGCCGACCTTGTCGGCGTACAGGAAGCACTGCGGAATCACGCCGGATTCGGATGCGACGATCAGCCGGCCTTGATTGCCGAAGGACTCCGACAGCGCACGGGGCAGCCGTGGACGTCCGTGTACGCGCAGTCCTGGGTGACCGAGGATCGCCGCTGTCTTGGCCGCGGACAGGGTGACGACGTGGAAACCGAAGGCGTCGCGTTCTTTGCGCGGGACCGTATTCTCGAGTCGCGCTGGGTGCGCCTGTCGGAGGGTCGCGTCGGACTGGCCGCGCGCGTCGCGTCGATGCCGGACGTGCCGGTGATCGTCACGCACCTGGCGGCCTCGCGTCAGGACCAGGCTGGCCGGGCCCAGGAACTCGGGCGGCTTCTGCCGTGGGCCGCCCAGCAGCGCCCGGGCGTCCTGCTGGGCGACCTCAACGCCAGACCGGACGCCGATGAACTCGCGCCGGTGCTGGCGCGGTACCGCGACGCGTGGGCGGAAGCCGACGCGCGTGGCGTTGCTCGCGGCGTCCTCTCGGGATCGACGCGGCCGGGCCGCCGCGTCTCGCGCATCGACTACGTGCTCTACTCGCCGGACGTCCCACTGACGCTGCAGTCGGTCGAGATCGTCGACCCTGCGACGCTGCCGGGCCTCGGCGGCGTGTCGGACCATTTCCCGGTCGTCGCGACGTTTCTCCGCGGAGTACCGGGCGACACCGTCACGCCAGTCGTCGGAACACGCTGAGCTCATAGCCGATCCATCCACGCGACAGGCAGCGCTGCAGGGCCGCGCCACCGAGCAGGTAGTCAAGCCTCGGCCCGCCGATCGAGAGCCGGTCGCACACCGTGCCCATCAGGCCGATGGCCCGATCCCGGACGCGACCGAGCTCGAGCGCGGACGTCAGATCCACGGTTGATTCGTGCTCGAAGCCAGCGGCGCGCGCGAGCGTTCGCAGTTCGTCCGGGTGCAGCAGCGCATTGACGTGCCAGCCCCGACGGAACCGATCGATGGCATGCGCGGCCGCGCCGTCGGACGTGGCGCGCCTCACGTCGTCGCAGATCACCAGCAGGCCGCCCGGCCTGACAATGCGCCCGCACTCTGCGAAGAAGCGATCCGGTGCCGGGCTGTGCACGAACGACTCGATCGCATACGCGAGATCCGCACACGCGACGTCGCGTGGGAGGTCACCGTAGTCCCCGGTCATGCATCGCACACGGTCCGATAGCCCACGTGCTGCGACACGCTCGGTGCCGAGGCGCGCCTGGATCGGACTCAGCGTGACTCCCGTGCCCCGGACCGGAAACTGCTCCGCCAGGTAGCACAGGCTGGCCCCGACGCCGCATCCCAGGTCGACGACGTGGGCGCGCACGTCCGTTCGGGGAGGCTCCGGTGTCTCCGCGGCACGCGAGGCCCCGGGCTGCTCGAGCAGGGACCGCATCAGGTCGGCGATCCGGTCATCGACGTAACGAAAGGCTCCCTCGCGCGTCGTGACACCCGGGCCCCACACAGCTCGATGGATCGCGCCGACGCCGCCACCCTGTCCGTAGGCGACGAAGGCTGGCGTGTGTCGATCGTAGTAGCCACGAATCGACGCGATATCGAAGCGCGTGCCGTGCGTGGACAGCTTATCCACGGGTCGGCCATGCGGCAAGGTCGTCGTGGCCAACCGTCAATCGCGACCGGCCGGCATCGACGTGCGCGAGCCGGCGCGCACGCCAATCGCTGATGACCGACCCCCGGTCCGGTCCCATCTCGGTCGCCGCCTCGGCCCAACCCTCGATCAGCGTTCGCTGGACGTCCGCGTCCTCCGATGTCAGGACCCAGTCGCTTGGCTCGCGACGGACGCGGTAGCCGACGTCCAGAAAGGAGCGCTCGGCACACGCGGAGGCGTCCGGCCCGGCGGCCGGTCCGCCAAGGCCTTTGTCCCCCTTCTGGTGCAGATTCATCAGGTCCCGCACCATGTCATCCTCGGGCTCGGCCGGGACGCACGCGCAGCGACCGTTGTACGTGATGGTGAAGAGCCCCACGGCGCCCACGTCCCGACAGCGTGCGGCAAGCGCCTGCAGCCAGGATTCCGAGACCAGGTCGAGCAGCGCGGAGGCGGTCACCAGATGCCGCCCGACGAAGATCTCGTCTCGATCCAGCCTGCCGAGATCCACTTCACGGGTCTCGATGTCGCACGCCATGTCCACCCCGCGAATGCCGTACCGCGAAGCCTCGTTCCGTACCCTGCATCCGCGCGCCTCCCCCCACGCGGTCATGACCTCGCGCAGGCTGTCCAGCAACGCCGGGCTTCGATCGACCGCCAACCACTGCTGCGGTCCGGGAAGGCGCCCGGCCAGAAACCGGATGTTCGAGCCGCGTCCGGTTGCCAGGTCCAGGATGCGCAGGGCCTCCCCGCCCGGCAGCGCGTCGACGGCCGCCCGGGTCACCGCGGACGAGCGCGCGACCGCGTCGGCCGACTCGCGTCGTCGAAGCCATTCCGACAGCGATTCATCCATGGACAGTCAACGCGCTGAGCGCCCCAGACATGCGTTCCGCCGCTGCGGCCCATGTTGGCAGCCGCTGCCGCGCCCGGCGCGCGCCGTCTCCGAGACGCGCGCGAAGAGACGCGTCGTCGAGGACGCGCGCGAGCGCGGCGACCAGCGCCGCCTTGTCGTCCACCGGCACAAGTATGCCGGCCTCATCCCCCACGAGCTTCGGGATCGCGCCGGTCATCGTCGCGACCACAGGCAACCCGTGCGCCAGGGCTTCGGCGACGGCCATGCCGTACGTCTCCTGACGCGTTGCCAGCACGAAGACATCGGCTGCGTCGTAGCGCGCTGCCAGCTCCGGGCGATCGAGATCGCCGACGAACGAGACGTGGTCCGCCAGGCCCAGTCGCCGCGCCAGCTCGCGCAACCGGCTCGTAGTCGACGGGTCGCGAGTCAGGCTGCCGGCGCAGGTCAGGTGCCACGACCGGCTTTCCACGGCGGCGAGTGCATCGAGCAGCAGGTCGTGTCCCTTTCCGGGATGCACGGTCCCGACGGAGAGTAGCGCGACAGCACCTAACCCGCGGGCGGACCCGCGGCCAGCCGTGTCAGCTCGCCGGTCTCCGCGAGAGCCGATTGCGTCCGGAGGAGTATCGGTCCCCGGCTCGACGACGACGATCCGTTCGGGAGGCACCGCGTAGGGGGCGAGCAGTGCGCGCGCGGCGTGGCCGGTGATCACCACCAGCGTCGCGACCGCGAGAGCCTGGCGCTCTGCCTGCGCGAAACGCGCTGCCACATCCGCGTCAAGACCTGTGGCCGCAGCCAGGGGTTGATGCACCAGAGCCACGATACGCACGCGCCCGGCCTCGCGCGTGATCAGGTCCGGTAGCGCGCCTAACGCAAGGCTGTCCACGATCACGATGGTGCCGGGCGCGATCCCGGCAAGTGCCTCGTCCGCGTGGGCTCGGGCGACAGGTGTCGGATACGGGAAGCTGGCATCCAGCTCCAGAACGTCCACGTGCCACCCGCGATCCCGCAGGCCGTGCACGATACGCCGGTCGTAGATCGTTCCCCCTGTGCGCGCCTCGATCCGCCCGGGGACCACCAAGACGACCGGCGCCATCCTTATCCGGATGCGCTCACGCGGCCCTCGAACGCGGCCGATGCGACATGCGATTCGTGGAGCGTCACGCGAATGCGCTCAAGACCGGAGGCCTGCGAACCCAGTTCCCCCCTTCCGATCGCGCCCACGAGCCGGTCGAAGACCACGCGCGCGAGAAACTCCGTGGAGGTGTTCTGTCCGGCGAACTCCGGGACGTCGTCGAGGTTGCGATAGTTCAGATCCGCCAGCACGGCATGCAACGCCGACGTCGCGCGCCCGATGTCGACGACCAGGCCATCGGCATCGAGATCCGGTCGGCTCAGCTCCAGGTCGACAACGTAGGTGGCACCGTGCAGGCGCTGGGCCGGCCCGAACACCTCGCCCGTGAAGCTGTGAGCAATCATGACGTGGTCGCGCACGGTCACGCTGTACATTCGAATATCCCTTCTGACACCGGCGCCGTCCCGTCGTGACGCACCGCCGTCGATAGCCGCTCAGTGCGTCGCTCGGTACCGTGTCGTGGCGCTACTGCGTATACCGGACCCGGTGTGTGATCGTATCGCCTGGCGATCGCGTGAGGTCCGCCATCACGCCCGGCAACGTCTCGAAGGCGCTCTCCCCCGTGATGAGCGCGTCGAGTACCGGGTCGCGCAGGAGACGCAACGCGAGCCCCATCCGCCGTCGCGCGTCCCATCGCGATCGCTGGGCCGGAGCCAGCTCTCCCACCTGCGACGAGCGAATGGTGAGTCGCCGGCTGTGAAATGCGCCGCCGAGCGGCAACGGGACGACCTGATCGCCGAACCAGCTCAACTCGACAACCCTCGCCTCGAAGGCCGCGAGGCGTAACGCCAGCTCCAGTCCGGCAGGCGAGCCGCTCGCGTGGATGACGACGTCCGCCTTGCCGGCTGCCGTCCCCGGTTCGCAGAACCGGATCCCCAGCGCCTCCGCCGCGCGCGCCCGACGTGGATTGACGTCGACCAGCTCCACGTCGCTGCCGGGAATGCCCGACGCCAGCCACGCGGCGAGGCAGCCGACCGTGCCCGCACCCACGACCGAGATACGATCCCCCACGTGCGGTCGTGCGTCCCAGACTCCGTTGAGTGCCGTCTCCAGATTCGCCGCCAGGACCGCGCGGCCCGGCGGCACGTCGTCGGGCACGATGTGTACGGCCGCGCTTGGCACGACGAACTGCGTCTGATGGGGATACAGGACGAAGACGATCCGGTTCGCCAGGTCGTCCGGACCATCGATGACGCGACCGACGCTGGCATACCCGTATTTCACCGGCGCTGGGAAGTCGCCCGCCTGGAACGGCGCGCGCATGCGGTCCCATTCGCTCTCCGGAACGTGGCCGCCGAACACGAGCGCCTCGGTGCCCCGACTGATGCCGCTGTAGAGCGTCTGCACCACGACATCGCCGTGAGACGGAGGCGACAGCGCCTCGTCGCGGATCTCACCGCGCCCCGGTGCGACCACCCAGAACGCTCTCGCCTGTTCCTGCATGCGTGGACATTCTGATGCGGACCCGACGCCGTTACAACGTTGGAGTGGCCGCGGCAGTCGCGGCAGGCGGCGCCGGTGCTCTTGGCCTCGTGGCGGCCGGTATGCTCGATGAGCGCTTCGGCCCCGCCTTTCAGGCCCTGACTGTCTTTGCCGTCCTGTTCGCCGGCGTGCTGCACGTCGCGGCCGACGACCACCCGCACACCCGCGTCGGCCCGGCCAACTACGTGACCGCTGCGCGCGCGGCGCTGGTGGCGGTCATAGCCGGCGCCGTCGGGTATCCGGCGACGCCGGGAGACCTCTGGACGCTGCTGTTACTCGCCATCCTGGCCAGCGCCCTCGACGGCGTCGATGGCTGGCTCGCGCGCCGGACGCGGATGACGAGCGTGTTCGGGGCCCGGTTCGACATGGAAACCGACGCCCTGTTGATTCTCGTGCTCGCCGTCCTTGTCTGGCAGCACGACAAGGCCGGCGCCTGGGTCCTCGCCTGCGGCCTGATGCGGTACGGGTTTGTCGCGGCCGGATGGTTCTGGCCAGGGCTCGCGCGGCCGCTGCGCTCGACGTGGCGGGGTAAAGCCGTGGCGGTCGGCCAGACGCTGGGCCTCTCGATGGCCCTCGCGCCGATGCTGCCCGGACGACTGAGTGCGCTCGTGGCCGCATGTGCACTGGCCGCGCTCACGTGGTCGTTCGCGCTCGACATCCGCTGGCTCTGGCGTCAGTCCCAGGGAGACCACCAGCGAACCACTCTTCCAGGGAGCTAGGATCATGCATGGCCATATTCGGAAAGCTGGGGACCCCTGTCGGAGCGCTGCGACTCCTGTCGCTGATCTTCGGTGTGTTTCTGATCGGCATGGGCCTCACCAAGCTCGGCTGGCTGACCGACAGTGCCCCCCTGGTCCGCACGCTGCAGGGGTGGCGCGGGGATGCACGACCATGGGTGCTCTGGTACCTCGACACGGTGGCCATACCCGGCGCACCCGTCTTCGCGCGCGTGGTCCTGTTCGCCGAACTGGCGGCCGGAGCCGCGTTGATCCTCGGGGTTCGCGTCAGGCTCGCGGCGGGATTGACGCTCCTGATGGTGCTCAACTTTCACGTCGCCAGCGACGTGATCTTTCACTACAGCTATCTCACCAACGGCTACGGGTTACCGGTGCTGGGTGGCCTGCTGGCGCTCGCGCTCTCCGGCACGCGACTGCCATTTAGCGCCACCAGCTAAAGCACTGGCCTCGCGCGACGGACATCAACGAGAAGATCCGCCCGACCGAGGCCAGCGGCGCAAGCTCTTCGACACTCCGAACACGGAGACACATCCGTTCATCGGCCTGATCCCAAGCCCAGCCGCGGATAGATCCGAACGGCGGCCTCAGCGGTCAGAACCCCGACCGTACCCAGTGGGGCGCCGGTATCATCGACGCTCAGGAGAATCTCGAAGGACGATTGGGACTCACCCTCCGATCTGATCGTAAAGCTCCCGTCGCACGCGCCGTAGACTGGACCGAAGAACGGGTGTGTGTGTCTCAGGTGACGTCGAAACACCGTCCAGGTCAGTCGCGCGCACGGAATCAAACCTTCTTCGGTATCGATGCCGACGCCATGAAACGTGATGACCTCACCCTCGTCGTACAACGCTCCAGGAGCGGGCTCGCGCACGATTGCCGAAGGCCGTGTGTTTCCTGACACGACGCGACTCGCGCGGATGGAGTTCGACAAGCCGCCGCTATCCGTCACCGTGAGGTCGACCGTATAGACGCCTGGAGGGTACGTCTTCTGGAGGGTCGGGGCAGCGCTCTGCTCGCCGTCGCCCAGGTTCCAGTTAAAGGTGAGGGCGTCACCATCGACATCCTCGGAGCCCGATGCGTCGAAGGTCACCGATAAGGGCGCGGCGCCATTGTCGGGAATGACCCTCGCCACCGCGGCCGGCTGCCGGTTGGAACCACCGACGTACGAGGTTCGGACGATCGCACCTGCACCGGCACCCGAGTACGGGTCCTCGGAGAACGACACGTAGTACAGGGCTCCGTCGGGCCCGAACTGGATATCCGCCGGCGTGAGCGCCCCTGACGCAAAGACCTCGGTCATGACCGGCGTGTTGGTCTCGTCCAGTACCATGCGGAAGATCTCATTGGTCGAGAAGTCACCGAAGAAGTAACTACCTGCGTACTCTTATGGGAAATTGTTCGCGCTTGCGTGCTCTCCACCAGTAATGGAATTGCCAAGCAACGACGTATGCAGGTAGGAGTAGATGGGGTATCTCAGGCCAGGCACCGCGGGAGGAGTTGGTCCTTCCGCCAGCGGCCAACCGAAGTTTCCACCAGGAAATCCCAGGTCGAGTTCCTCGTGCGTGGCTTCGCCCACATCCCCGATAAAGAGATTGCCGCTCTCCGGCTGCAGGCTGAATCTCCAGGGATTGCGAAAGCCATAGGCCCAGACCCTGGGATCGCCTCTCTCCCCGTCGAAATAGGGATTGCCCGCGGCGGGCGAGCCGTCCCGGTTGATGTGAAGAATCTTGCCGCGCAGATCGAAAGTGTTTTGGGAAGCGTTACCCACTTGATCATCCCCGGTCGACACAAAGAGCGTCTTGTCCTGGGCGAACCGTATACATCCGCCGGTGTGAATCGGACTCTGCAAATCCGACGTTTCCAGCATGATGGTTTCGTCCACGAGTTGCTGGCCTACGTGACGAAAACGTGACAGCCGGTTTCGAATCGGCTGATCTGTCGTGTAGTACACCCATATGTGATGATTCGTTGAATAGTCCGGATCAACGGCGATGCCGACGAGGCCGTGATCCCCCTCCGTGTTGACCGGAATCTGCCCAAAGGCGTCCAATGCCGGGGCCTGGAGATCCCTGAGGTCAAGCGACCACACGTAGCCCTCTTTGCCCCCGATCCACAGGCGATTGTCCGGCGCCCACGCCATGGTCGTCGGCCTGGTAAGGCCCTCTACCAGAACCTGCTCCACGAAGCCCGCCGGGAGCCTGGCGGCGACCCGCTGAGCTGACGCGCCTGTCGGCGTACATAGGGCCACGAGGGCTGCAACACTCACCACCCAGCGAGGTAGTCGCGCCATCATTACTCCTTTTGGGGATGGGGATCGCCTGACCAAGGTTTCAGACCAGTAAGGATGAGTTGTGCAACACGACGTCGCGACCACCTGCTTCCATCTGATCCCCTCTGAGACGTTAGCACAGAACATTGAGCACCTCGCGTGGCGCTTTTTTTTCCTGGGCGGGTCGATCCACACCGCGCGATCTGATTCGCAACCAGAGCGCTGGTCCCCCGCTCAGCCCAGGACGGCAGCTGTTCGCGACGAGGGCTATTCCCTGGCGTCGAACGCGTCGAGCAGCATCGGCACCAGTTCGTGCATCGCCCCGATCGACGGCACATGCGGCCGTAGACCCTCCTGAAACCCGTGGACGACGAGTCGTCGCAGTACCGCGTCCCGGGGACCGCGCTCGGCACCGGGGTTGCTGCCGCCGTCAGCGCCGGCGCGTGCGTCCGCGCCATCCTCCGACGATGATCCGGCGCGTCGGGCGATCACGTGCACCGGGACTCGCCACGGTGCGTCCGGTCCACTGACCGCGGCCGGTGGTTGATGGTCGCCGATCACAACCAGAAGGCGGTCGTCACGCTGCTCGCGCAGATACCCCGCCAGTGACACGAACTCGTACGCCATTGCCTTGGCGTAGCTTGGCCCGAGGTTGGTCAAATCAGGGCGGGCGGCCATGGCGGCCTCCACCTCCGCCGGTGCATAGGCGTCCGCCGTCAGGACGCGCGACCAGTCCGGCTGGTAGGGCGCTACCGGACCGAAGGGCGCGTGCGTCGTGCTGGTGGGAAACACGACAAAGATCGGTGCGCGTGCCGGGCGGCTCCCTTCGAGCTCTTCGAGTTTGGCCAGCGCGTACTGGTCTGGGATGCTCCACCATCCGAACTGAGGACCTTCGTACTCGAGCAGATCTCGGCCGTAGATCGTGTCGAACCCGTAAAAGGCCCCTTCCGGCCACGCCTGTCGCATGCCGGGCATCAGCGCCACGGTTCGATACCCGCGCCGCGCGAACGTCGTGATCATCGTCTCGCGATCGGACGCCATCAACGACGCGTACGTGTACTGATCGCGCACCTCGATACCCGACATCAGGCTCAGGTGCGCGAGCCACGACGAGCCACCGAACGTCGGCGCCTCCACGTACGCCGACACCACCCGTCGATCGGTCTCGTCGATCGCGTTCTCGAAGTCCGCCAGCCCGACACCGACCACCTCGGCAATCTCAGGCGTGTCGTAGGCGACCGCTCCGTAGGACTCGACAAAGATGACGAACACGTCGGCGCCCCTCAGTCCCTCCAGCGTGGCGTTCAGCGCGGGGCCAGGTCCGAGCGGTGGCGCCGTGGCCTGGGGACCGAAGGTCGCCAGGACGTAGCGGGCTTGCCGGGCGTAGGCGGGCGTCACCGGATCGGCGAACGGGATCACCGCTGGCAATCCGGTCCAGGGCTGCTGCGCGATCCAGAACGCCACGACCAGTGCCGCGACCGACCCCAGCACGCGCCGCGCAGGCGCGAGCTCGACGCTGCCCGCGATCTGCTGCATGGCCAGACGCGCAAGCGTGAAGGCCACGAAGACGACGAGCACGACGGCGCCCACAGCAAGCGCGATCAGCCACCAGGGCACGTCCCGCGCAAGCATCGCGGCCACGTTGCCGAGGTGCTGCGAATCCCAGTACAGGTTGAACTCCCGCCCGTAGAGTCCGGGGGCGGTCACATCCAGATAGTGTCCGGCGACGAGCACCACCCACAGACCAGGCAGGACCCGACGCGACAGCCGCCCGGCCCACCGGTGAGCCACGGCGATCAGCAACACGCCCAGCGCGAGTTCCGGCGAGAGGGTGCTGCCCCACCGCGCCTTCAGCGTGGGCCAGACGTTCTCGAACGTCATTGACGCGTTGAGGAGAAAGAGCGACGCAGCGAGGGCCGGCCAGGCGCGCCAGCCGGACAGCAGCAACCGGGCCACGCTACACCGACGAAAGCAGGTGGCCCAGCTTTTCCTTTTTGGTCCGGAGATACTGCTCGGTCAGAGCCGTGGGGGCAATTTCGATCGGCAACCGTTCGCTGACCGTCAGCCCCTTACCCGTTACGCCGGCCAGCTTCTTCGGGTTATTGCTCAGCAGGCGCGTGGTCTTGACACCGAGGTGACGAAGCATCTCCAGGCCCGCCCGATAGTCGCGAAGGTCGGCGGGAAACCCGAGGCGCTCATTGGCCTCGACCGTGTCCGCGCCGCCGTCCTGGAGTCCGTAGGCGCGGATCTTGTTGACCAGGCCGATACCGCGGCCCTCCTGGTCGAGGTAGAGCACGATGCCCCTGCCCTCGGCCACGATCCGCTCCATGGCGGTATGCAGCTGCTCGCCGCAATCGCAGCGGGACGAGTGAAACAGGTCGCCAGTCAGGCACGACGAGTGCACGCGTGTGAGGACGTCCTCCCCGTTTCCGATCTCCCCGCGAACCAGCGCGACGTGCGTGTCCCGTGAAAAGGCACTCTTGAATACGTGGATATCGAATTCACCGTACTGCGTGGGCAGCTTCGCGGAGGCCATCAGCCGGACGCGCGGCAGCCGCAGCAGTGAACGCACGAACGAAGCCGCGCGTCGAGTCAGGGACATCATCAGGAGAACCGGGTGGAGACCATCGTGGAATGTAATCGTAGGAGGGGTGGCACAGGGTGTCAAACAGCCTCCAGGCTCCCCGGCCGCCCTGCTTCACCCCCGAGGCCCTTTCCGTGTAGACTCCGCCCAAAGGAGCCCCCCCCACCATGGCTGAGACTGCACAGAGCTTCAAGCACCACGCCCGCTGGCTTCCACCCTTTCACTTCTTCGTGCTGCCGGTCTTCCTGGTCAACGTCGTCTATAGCGTGATACTCGCCTGGGGCGATCCCTCGTTCGGCACCGGCTTCGGCGTACTGGTGGCCCTCGCGCTGTTCATGGTCGCGATCCTGGCACGGACCCAGGCCCTGAAAGCACAGGACCGGGTGATACGCCTCGAGATGCGGCTGCGCATGCGTCACGTGCTCCCGGCTGACATGCACGGCCGGATCAACGACGTCACAGCAGACCAGCTGATCGGGCTGCGCTTCGCCGGCGACGGCGAACTCGCCGACCTCGTGCGCCAAACCCTCGACGGTACCCTGACCACGCAGACGAGCATCAAGCAGGCTATCAAGGATTGGCAGACTGACCACCACCGGGTCTGAGTGCCACATGGAGACCGCCCGGCGCGCACCGCCGGCGTGGGGCGGTCCCCTCTCTTCCCAAGTTCCTTGATTTCCACGCAACGCCGGTCGGGCGATTCCTGCGCGACAGGCGATCGACGAGCGGCCGACTTGCATCTGCTGGTGCAGGGAGGCATCCTAGGCGTATGCAACGCACAGCCAGCGCTCTCCTGATCACAGGTCTTTTCGTCACCCTTTCTCTGCCGGTGTCGGCCCAGACGCCCGACGTGATCGATGTGGGACGCCTGGGTCCGCAGATCGGGGATCGGATTGCCGATTTCCGGCTGGAGGACCAGAGCGGCCGAACGTGGACGCGCGACTCGATTCTGGGGCCGAATGGCGCCCTGCTGGTACTCTCGCGCTCGGTGGACTGGTGTCCGTACTGCAAGACGCAGATGCTCGACCTGCAGAGCCGCATGCCAGAGCTGGAAGCAGCCGGACTCGGCCTGGCCGTGATCACCTACGATTCGACGGCCGTGATGGCAGACTTCGCGGGTCGGCAGGGAATCACGTTTCCCCTGCTGTCCGATCCGGGCTCAGCCACCATCAAGGCCTACGGCTTGCTGAACACCACGGTGGATGCGACGTCATCCAACTTCGGGATCCCCTTTCCGGGCACCTTCGTGCTCGACACCGATGGCGTCGTGACCGAACGTTTCTTCGAGGAGGCGTATCAGGAACGCACGACGGTCTCGAGCATGATGCTGGCGCTAGGCACGAGCGGCCCGCCCGTGGCAGCCAGCCGCATCACGACCGACCATCTCCAGGCGACGACATACGTCAGCGACGGCGTGGTGGCGCCCGGGTCGCTCTTCTCCGTCGTGTTCGACATCACACCCCGTGAGCGGATACACGTCTACGCGCCGGGTGCCGACGGGTACAAGGTCATCAACCTCAACCTCGATCCGGATCCGCTCCTCGTCGCGCGACCCGTGGAGTACCCGGAGTCGGAGATCTATTTCTTTGAGCCGCTCAACGAACGCGTGCCGGTGTTCGAGTCGCCCTTCCGGCTCACGCAGGTCATGCACGTCAGTGCGGCGCGCGAGGACCGAGCGGCGCTGGCCGACCGCACGAGCATCACGATCACGGGGACGCTCGAGTATCAGGCGTGCGACGACCGGGTCTGCTTCAATCCGCAGTCCGTGCCTGTCTCCTACACCGTGCAATTGCGGCCGCTGGACATGGAACGGGCCACGGTCGAGCCGACCGCCGGTTCCAGATAGGATGCCTACGATGCGCCATATATCCGCCGCACTGGCCCTGCTCACCGTCCTGGCGGTGACCTCGCCTGTCGGCGCCCAGACCGCGCCGACGAACATCATCCGGGAGGTCCGCGCCACTATCGCGGACCAGAACTTCGCGGCCGGAGAGGCCCTGATCGACCAGTACCGTGCGGTCCATGGGGTGACCTCCGAGATGATCGCGGCGCTCTCGTGGCTCGCGCGAGGGACGTATGCGGCCGGCCAGCTCGATATGGCAAGGCAGTATTCCGTCGACACGCACGCCCTGGCAGTCTCCGCGCTCGACACGGGGAGCCTTGAGGACGACTACGATCTGGAGATCGCGCTTGGCGCCGCCATTGAGACCGACGCGCTGGTGCGAGCCGCGCGCGGCGATCGATCCTCGGCGGTGTATTTCCTGGAGCGTGAAATCGAAACGTATCGAGACACGAAGATTCACAAGCGATTGCAGAAGAACCTGCATCTACTGAGCCTCGAGGGTCAGCCGGCGCCCGCCATCGTGGCCCCCGAATATCTTGGATCCTCGGTGCAGACGCTCGACCAGCTACGGGGGAACGTCGTCCTCCTGTTCTTCTGGGCGCACTGGTGTCCGGACTGCAAGGCGCAGGTACCCGCGATCGCGCGCCTGCTTGAGAAGTACCGGTCGGAGGGGTTACGTGTTGTGGCCCCGACGCAGCGCTTCGGATACATCGTGTCCGGGCAGGACGCTCCGCCCGACGAGGAACTGCGACACATCGAGCAGGTCCAGAACGAGCACTACGCGTTCCTCCGCAACGAAAGCGTTCCGGTCGGCGACGCGAACCTCAAACGCTACGGCGTGTCGACAACGCCAACGCTGGTCCTGGTGGACCGCGAGGGCATCGTCCGGCTCTATCGTCCCGGCAACCTGAGCGAGGACGACCTCGACGCCGCCATTCGCGAACTGCTCTGACCGAAACGAGGGCCGCGCCGGGCCAGCCTGCCGGCGCACGGCGAGACACGGCCGTGTTCGCCACGCACATGCGCGACAGACCATCGCCCTCACGCCGGATGCACCCAGCCGTGAACCCACCTGAGAGCGTCACACTCCCGGTTCGCTTCCGCACGATCGCGGATCCACCCGCTGCCGACGTCGTGTTCGCGGCCATCTACGCGGACAGGGATCCCGTCGTGTGGCTGGACAGCAACGCCGAGGGCGACCCGCTGTCCCGGTTCTCGTTCATGGCGGATGTCGCCGACCCGCTCAGCTACGCCGTTCGATACCGTTCGCAGACCCGCGAGGTGGACATGGTCGGCCGCAGGGGCCGCTCGACGGTTCGGCAGAGCGTGTTTGACTTTCTCAAGGCCGCGCTTGTCCGGGAGCGCGTGGCCGACGTGGACCTGCCGTTCCCGTTCCGTGGAGGGTTCGTCGGCTACCTGGGCTACGAGCTCAAGGGTGAGTGCGACGGACAGTACGTACACGCGCCCGAACTACCGGACGCGTTTTTCCTGCACGTGCATCGATTCCTCGCCTTCGACCATCAGACGGCCACGTGCTTCGCCGTCGCCGTCGGTGACACCGGCGACGAGGAGCAATGGTTGGACGACGCCGCGGTCGCGGTGCGTGCCGCGCAGCGCCGAGACATCGCGCCGCCCCCGCAGGCCGACGACGTGCGATTCACGCTGGACCACACGCCGGACGCCTATGTGGACCGCGTGGCTCAGGCCATCGAGGAGATCCGGGCTGGCGAAAGCTATCAGGTCTGCCTGACCAATCGCATCAGGGCTCCCTTCACCGGTGACGCGCACGCACTCTACAGTCTGTTGCGCCAGCACAACCCCGCTCCGTTTTCCGCGTTCGTGCGGACGGCCGACTTCTCGATTCTGCAGACGTCTCCGGAGCGCTTTCTGAGCATCGATACCGCGGGCGCCGTCGAGGCCCGCCCGATAAAGGGCACGACCCGGCGGTCGGCTGACCCGGTCGAGGATCTCAGGCTCGCCGACGAACTCTCCAGAAGCGACAAGAACCGCGCCGAGCACATGATGATCGTCGACGTGCTCCGCAACGACCTGGGTCGCGTCGCCAGATTCGGGTCCGTCCGCGTGCCGGAGTTGATGGCGATCGAGACACACCCGACGGTGCACCATATCGTCAGCACCGTACGGGCGTCGCTGGCCGAGCAGTACGACGCGATCGACTGCATCCGGGCCGCTTTTCCAGGAGGCTCGATGACCGGCGCCCCGAAGCTCCGTACGATGGAGATTCTCGACAGGCTGGAAACGAGCGCGCGGGGCGTCTATTCCGGTGCGCTGGGCTATCTCTCCATCGGCGGCGCCGTTGACCTCAGTATCGTCATCCGGACGGCTGTCGTGGCCAACGGGTCGATCTCGATCGGCGTGGGCGGCGGGGTCGTCGCCACATCGGACCCCCAGGACGAGTTCGACGAAGCCATGCTGAAGGGCGCGGCGCTCATGCGGGCGATCCGGGAGTACCAGCGCAACCACGCCCCGCGTCCGAACATGGTCGCGGCAGCACGTTAGCCGCCGCATGTGGATCCAGCTCAACGACCAGCTCGTACCAGAGGCACAGGCGGTGGTCTCGGTCCTGGACCGTGGATTTCTGTACGGCGATGGGGTGTTCGAGACGATGCGCGCCTACCGTCGGCGCGTGTTTCGGCTCGACGCACACCTGGAGCGACTGGCAGCATCCGCCACAGCGCTGTCGATGCGTCTGCCCCGCACGGCGTCGCAAATCGGGGACGATGTCCAGCGCGTCCTCGACCGGAACGATCTTGACGACGCGGTCGTGCGCATCACCGTCTCCCGTGGCCGCGGACGACGCGGGCCGGGCATCGCGGGAGCCGACACCCCGACCTATGTAATGGTTGCCGAGCCGCTGCCGGTCGACTTGCCAGCGAGGTACACCCACGGCGTTCGCCTCGGCGTGGCCAGAATCCGGCGAGTGCCAGGCGATGCGCTGCCCGCCAGCGCGAAGCACACGAACTACCTGAATTCGATTCTCGCGGTCGAGGAGGTCTCGCGCGCGGGTGCTGACGACGCGGTCCTGTTGAATGCCGATCAGCACGTCACCGAGTGCGCCACGGCGAACATCTTCTGTGTTCGACAGGCAGGCGTCTGGACGCCGCCGCCGAGCGCCGGGATCCTCAGCGGCGTGACCCGAGCGTTGGTGCTGGAGCTGGCGAGGCACGCCGGACTCCACATCGAAGAGTCGCTGTTCGGCATCGACGCGTTACTCGACGCAGACGAAGTCTTCGTGACCAACAGCGTGATCGGGCTGTGCCCGGTGCGATCCGTCGATGCGAAGGCGTACCTCGTGCCGGGGCCGGTCTCCGAGCGCCTCGTGGCTCTCTACGCCGCTCAGGTGCGCGCGGACACCGGTGGCACGCACGCGCCGGCGGGCTAGACCAGCGTCGTGGCGATCGTGATCTCGCCCGTCAGCGTGCGGTGCACCGGGCACATGTTCGCGATCTCGAGGAGTCGCTGGCGCTGCGCGTCGTCGAGGGGGCCAGACAGCTCGATCCGTCTCTCGATGCGGTCGATGCGCCCGACGCGCGTCTCGCACTCCGCGCAGTCGTCGGCGTGAATTTTCTCGTGGCTGAGCGACACCGTGACACCGTCGAGAGGCCATTGCTTTCTCTCGGCATACATCCTGAGCGTCATGGACGTGCACGCGCCCAGGGCGGCCAGCAGGAGGTCGTACGGTGAAGGTCCGGTGTCGGCTCCACCCGCATCGGAGGGTTCATCGGCCGTCAACCTATGCGCCCCGGCCTGGATCTCCTGCGTAAAGCCCACCGCGCTCCCGCGGACAACCACGGTGTGTGTACCGGATGTCATCAGATGCTCTCCCTTCCTGCCGACGATACCGTGTAGGCCTCAGCGTGCACGATCAATACCGAGGACCATCACGCCAGCCGCAACGTTGATCCCAGGGGCTGCGACCGACTACAGTTGCCATGGTCCGATGTTTCGTCGACCGCCTTGATTTCGCAGGAGGTTCACCTGGAACCCCCTAGGAGACCAGAGATGAGCAACGTCACACTGAGGGTGAACGGTAGCACGCACACCGTGGACATCGAACCCTCGACTCCCCTTCTCTACATTTTGCGCAACGATCTCGGCCTTCAGGGTCCGCGGTTCGGATGCGGGCTCGGCCAGTGCGGAGCCTGCACCGTGATCGTGGACGGGGCGGCCGTGCGCTCGTGTATCACGCCCACGTCGGCTGTGACCGGTGAGATCACCACGCTTGAGGGTCTGGCCAGGGACGGCAACCTCGACCCGGTGCAACAGGCCTGGATCGACGAGCAGGTGCCACAGTGCGGCTTCTGTCAGAACGGGCAGATCATGACAGCCAAGGTACTCCTGAGCCGCAATCCGAATCCGACCGACGCCGAGATCCGGCAGGGCATGGCCAACACGCTGTGCCGATGCATGACGTACTACCGGATTCAGGCTGCCATCAAACGGGCCGCGACCTCGATAACCGCCAGTTCGACCGCTCGCACGGGAGGTGTGGCATGAGCGCGCCAACCCGAACGCCGGAGACGACCGATCAGCGGACGACACCGGATGACGCCCTCTCTCGGCGCGGCTTCCTCAAAGGCTCGGGGCTGCTGCTCGTTGGCTTCAGCGCGGCGGCTGTCGTCGGGCCACTCGGTTTCAGATCTGCCACCGCGGTGCAGGCCCAGGCCGGTGCTCTCTATCCGGACCCGGACTTCAGGCAGCTTGACGCCTGGATTGCCATTCACGAGGACAGCACGGCCACCTTCTACGTCGGCAAGACCGACTGCGGCCAGGGCACAGGCACAGCCTTCCGCCAGATGATGTGCGACGAGCTGGATATCGCCTACGACCAGACGAGTCTGGTCATGGGCAGCACCGACGTCACGGTCGATCAGGGAGGCTCCGGCGGGTCGGATGCGATCCAGGTCGATGGTTGGCCGATGCGGCGTGTCGCCGCCGAGGCCCGGCGCGTGCTGCTGGAACTGGCGTCGGAGCGCTTCGGTGTGCCGGTGGCGCAACTGAGCATCCGCGAGGGTGTCATCAGCGTGACCGCCGATCCATCCCGGACGGCGACCTTCGGCGATCTCGTCGGTGGGCGGCGATTCAACATCACGCTGACCGGCGACACGATCAATGCCACGGCGGGTGTCGCGGCCGTCAAGGCGGTGCAGGATCTCAACATCGTCGGGCAGTCGCTGCCGCGATACGACATCCCGGCGAAAGTCGACGGCTCACTGCGGTGGGCTGTCGACGTCACGTTGCCAGGCATGGTCCACGCCCGTAACGTGAAGCCGCCGTTTGCGGGTGCGACGCTGGTCAGTATCGACGAGTCGTCGGTTCGCGATCTTCCAGGATTTGTCAGGGTCGTGAGCCGAGGCAACTACGTCGCGGTTGTCTGCGAGCGCGAAGAGCAGGCAATGACCGCCGCCAGACGGCTGGCTGTCGACTGGCGCAAGCCGGCCACGGCACCATTCCCGTCGTCGAACGACCTGCACCGCTACATGCGCAGCGCGACGCCGACGTCCACTCGCCCGCCGGAGGTGCTGGGCAACCCGGACGCCGCGCTCGCGGGCGCCGCTCGCATCGTGGAAGCTGAGTACGACATTCCGTTCCAGGGCCACACGGCCATCAGCCCCGCACACGCGACCGCCGATCCGTCGGACGGACAGATGACGATCTATTCCAACGACATGAAGTCCTACGGCATGCGGAACGGCGTCGCCGAGTTCCTGCAGATGCCGCGTGAGCAGGTCCGGGTGGTCTGGATGGAGGGGCCCCAGGGCTACGGTCGCACCGCGGCCGACGACGCCGGATTCGAGGCCGCCTTTCTGGCGAAGGAACTGGGACGACCCGTCCGGGTGCAGTGGATGCGCGATGAGGAGACGGCCTGGGATACCAAGGGACCGGCGTACGCCATTTCGATGCGCGGAGGGCTCGACGACCAGGGACAGCTTGTCGCGCTGGAGTACAACGCCCGGGCAGCCGACTACTACCATCTCGGCTACAACGAGCCCGACACCGTCCTGATCGCGCAGCTGTTCGGCATCAGACGGACACCGGCGTCCAGTGGTCGTGCCTCCCTGCCGTCCAGCATGTACGCCATCGAACATCAGCGTATGACGGGAGATGTCGTCAGCATGCCGCTGGCGCACGAAACGCCGCTGCGCACGGGCAACCTGCGAGACCCGGATGGTCCCCAGGTCACGTTTGCGTCCGAGTCGTTTATCGACGAGCTGGCGGCAGCCGCCAACGCCGACCCTGTCGAGTTTCGACTGCGCCTGCTGACGGCCAGCACCGAGGACGACAGCGGACTCAAGCGCGCCCGCTCCATCGCCGTCGTGAGAGCCGCCGCCGAGGCGTTCGGCTGGGACAGCCGTCCATCGCCCAAGACGGCGGGCACCGGAAACATCCTCACCGGCCGCGGTGTCGCCTACACCTACCGCAGCCAGACCGTCGTCGCGCAGATCGCGGAGGTGGAGGTCAATCGCACCACCGGTCACGTCTGGGTGAAACGTCTGGTGTGCGCCCACGATTGCGGGCTCGTCATCAACCCCGAAGGGCTGCGACGGACCGTCGAAGGCGCGATGATGCATTCCCTCAGCCGGGCGCTGCACGAAGAAGTCGCGTTCGACACCGAGAAGGTCACCAGCGTGGACTGGGTGACGCATCCAACGCTGACGCACCGCGATACGCCGGCGCAGATCGACGTCATCATCGTCAACGGCGACCCGAATCCCGAACGGCCCGATCTCCCTCACTACGGAGCCGGTGAAACCGCCTGCAAGCCGCTGATGGCGGCCGTCGCCAACGCCGTTTTCGATGCGACGGGTGTGCGTATCCGCCGGGTGCCGCTGAGAGACGCCGCCGTGCTCCAGGCGCTGCAGGCCGCGCGCGCGTAGCCGGTGCCCACCGTGACCTCGCGACTGCCGTGGGCGCTTGTCATCGGGGCGAGCGTCGTGGTCGTCATCGCGGGGCTGCGGTCGGGTGTCACGCTGCTGATCCCGCTGATCCTGTCGGCATTTCTGGCGACGGTGCTCTACCCCAGCGTCGCGTGGCTGGTGGCGAGGCGCGTGCCCTCCGGCATCGCGGTTCTGCTGACGACGCTGCTTGTGCTGTCCGCGTTCAGCGGACCAGGGTTCATCGTCCAGCAAGCGGCCCAGACGTTCGTCGCGTCGGCTCCCACGTACCGGGCCGACATCGAGCGTGGCCTTCTGCCCTGGCTGGAACGACTCGGTCTCTCGGAGGCCAACCGAGAAGGCTGGTTGTCACTGGTCGATCCGGGCGCAGCCTTTGATCTGGTCCGGACGCTGTCATCCGGAGCGGCGTCGCTGCTTGGCAACACGTTCATCGTGATGCTGACGACGGCCTTCATATTGCTCGAGGCGAACAACTTCCGGCAGCGTATTGCCGCCGCGCTCCGCCTCAGTCCAGCGCAGGTCTCCGGAGCGGAGCAGGCCCTGGCGGCCGTGCACCACTACCTGCTCATCAAGGCTCTCGTCAGTCTTGCCACGGGCCTGGTGGTGTGGCTGTGGCTGCTCTGGGTCGGCGTGGACTTTCCGGTGCTCTGGGGCCTGCTCGCCTTCATCCTGAATTTCATTCCGAATTTCGGCTCCCTGCTGGCAGCGGTACCACCGGCGCTGCTGGCGTTGGCTCGCTCCGGACCGACGGACATGCTGGCCGTCATCATCGGGTTCGCCGTCGTGAATGTCATCCTGGGCAGTATCCTCGAACCACGCATCATGGGCCGCCGGCTCGGTCTGTCCCCCCTGGCGGTGTTGCTCTCACTGCTCTTCTGGGGCTGGGTGTGGGGTTCTGTCGGCCTGCTGCTCGCCGTTCCGCTCACGATGGTGGTGAAGATCGTGCTCGAGCACTCCGATGTGCCATGGCTGGCGCTCCTGCTCGGTGGTCCGATCGCCGACACAGCCGGAGCGCCCTCCGAGGCGACATCCGATCACTCGTGATCGGACGCGGCGTCCCGGGCCTCCGATCTGCGCTCCCGCGCGCCTGGGCGTCAGAGAGCGCCGCGTGCCACTGCGGAGACGATATCTGATTCGCTCAGGAGCCCGACCAGCCTCCCGCCGTCCAGCACCGGAAGGCAGCCGATCTTCCGGTCGACCATGACCTGCGCCGCCTCCCTGATCGGTGTCTCGGGCGTTGTCGTGACGACATCCGATGTCATGACCTCTTTCACCAGCATGGCGCCCAGGGTCCGATCGCGTGCGGCCGTGCCATGTCCAAGTGCCCGGAGCAGCCCGCTCAGAAACAGATCCCGCTGACTCAGGATGCCGGTGAGTTCACCGGACTCGTTGAGGATCGGCACGTGGCGAATGCGCTCGCTGCGCATGAGCGTGTCGGCGCTCAGCACCTCGTCGTTGCGTGTGAGGGTCTTGACCTGAGCACTCATCAGATCGCGGACTCGCTTCTCTGGCGACGGGGTATCACTTGGCATCGACGTTCATCTCCTTCTCACTTCACTAGCAGTACAGGACAGGGCGCAAGGACACCAACCTTATAGCTCAGCGTTCCCCAGTCGCGACCCGAGGATGCACCGTCAACTCGATGCGATGCCAGCACGATGAGGTCGACCTGCTCCTCGGACGCAAACCGCACGATCTCCTCGGCGGGCCTGCCAAGTACGACAGTGCACTGAACGTGAAGGCCTGCCCCCTCACAGCGTACGGCGAGACCTTCGAGGTGCCTCGCCGCCCGTCCCTCAAGTTCGCGATAGAAGGATCGAAACTCGTCGTAGGAGGCACCGGTGATCGTTTCGATGGCGTGAAACAGGGTCAGCCGCCCCCCCCGCAGACGCACCGATCTGACGCGCCATATCGACGGCCTCGATGGTCCGGTCGCTGAGATCGGCTGGAATCAGGATGTGGTGAAACATGGCGCTCTCCTGCGGTCTTGCACGGCCTGTACTGGATGTTAGCACCGCTGGTGCTGGAGCCCCCTCCTCCTCACAGGACATTCAGGAGGTAAAATGCCGGCGATGCTTACGACCTACTCAATCATGCTGACGCTCCATTCGATCCTGCGATGGGTCATCTTGATCGCGGGCCTGCTGGCGGTCGCACGAGCGTGCTCGGGGTGGATTGGCGGGCGGATATGGGGTGCCGATGACAATCGGGCTGGTATCTGGTTTGTCGCTGCGCTGGATCTGCAACTGCTCGTGGGCCTGGTCCTGCACGTAATACTGAGTCCGCTGACCCAGATCGCGATGAGCGATCCGGCCGCCGCGATGCAGAACTCTGCCCTGCGATTCTGGTTCGTCGAGCACCCGTTCGGCATGGTGGTGGCCCTCGTCCTGGCGCATGTCGGCAGGGTACGCATACGAAAGGCGGCCACCGACATCAGCCGTCACAAGGCTGCGACCATCTTCTTCACGTTGGCGCTCATCGTGATCGTGCTGGCGTCGCCATGGCCCGGGATGGCCAACGCCCGCCCGTTGCTGCCGTGGTAGACATGCCGACGTCTCACGCACCTGGTTCCGTGTGGCTGGCGGGAGCCTTAGAGCGCTTTTCGTTTCGGTCTAGGGCTTCTCGCAGGGTCCAGGCCTTTTCGAAAAGCGCTTTCCCGCGTTTTTCGGTCTCCAACGAATCGAAAAACGCTCTAGCGCCATGCCGCTGAAGGCATTGCGCGCCTGGCTGGGCGTGGAGGGCGAGGGTGCGCCGACCCCCTCGGGTCAGAAGGATTTCGCGCCACTGCGGGAAACGCTCGAGGCCCTCGATCACCTGGAACCGGCGCAGGCGCGCTATCTGGCTGCCTTTGCGTATCTGCTCGGTCGTATCGCCCATGCCGACCAGCATGTGTCTCCGGAAGAGACGGGCGCGATGGAACGGCTCGTGCAAGAGCAGGTGCATCTCACCGAGGACCAGGCCATGGTTGTCGTGCAACTGGCCAAGACCAGCAATCTGCTCTTTGGCGGCACGGCCAACTACCTGGTGGCGAGGCAGTTTTCGGCCATGGCGATCCACGAGCAGAAGATCGCACTGATGCGGTGTCTTTTCGCCGTGTCGGCGATCGATGACGTGATCTCCCTCACGGAAGAGGGTGAGCTCCACCGGATCGCAAAGGAACTCGGCATCGACCATCCCCACCTGGTCGAACTCCGCGTCGAATACCAGCAGCACCTGCCCGGCCGGTCGCGCGAGTAACGCTCACCACGGACTGCACGTCCACAATGGCACTCGGAGCGACGATCCACAATTTCGACATCGAGCTTGCTGACGCCGACCGGCAGGTTTACGAGTCGCTGTCGTTGCGCGTCGCGCGCCACCCGTCGGAGTCGGAGGCCTATCTTGTGGCTCGCGTGCTCGCGTATGCGCTGGAGTTCACCGAGGGCATCACGTTCTCGCGCGGCGTGTCGGAACCGGACGAGCCCACCATCAGCGTCCGGGACCTGACCGGTGGGATCACAGCCTGGATCGAGGTTGGCACGCCCGATGCCGCGCGCCTGCACAAGGCCGCGAAAGCGGCCGGGCGGGTCGCCGTCTACACGCACAAGGACCCGGTTCGCTACCTGAAGCTGCTGGCGGGCGAGCGGATCCATCAGGCTGCGGCGCTCGAACTGTACGCCCTCAATCGGAGCCTGGTCGACGGGCTTGTCGCCCACCTCGACCGGCGCGTGTCGTTCAGCCTGTCGATCACCGATCGCGAGCTCTATCTGTCGATCGGCACGGAGAACCTCACGGGCGCAGTTTCGCGATTGCGCTGCGGCGCCTGAGGCTTGTGTCGAAGCTCACCGCCTGAACTCGGCCTCGTGCCCCCGGTATGTGGCTGTGTCAGGTGGTCCTCGCTTGACCGTCCGGGCACGCCGAGCCAAGATCGTTCCCAGAATCCGTGTCAGATACATCCCCCCCTCAAGACAGAGCGGCGTCTCGTACCCGACCGGTCGACCCACTGTTTCTCGACACGGAGCGGGCGGCGTCCGACTTTTCGCTGTTCCCACGTTCGTCGACCCCCTCGGTACCCCAGAACATCCAGGGGATCGTGTCCAACCGCCGGGTTCAGCAGCAGTTACAGAAGCTGCGGAAGCTCGATGTCGATGAGTACGTGCGGGCGACCGTTGCGCCGGCCGAGAATCCGTCACGCGCTGGCGTGAGGACCGCCGTTGATGCGCTGGGATGGCCGATCTCCAGGGAACTGGCGCGCGGACCGCTGTACGCCGTCGAGGTACTGCTGACGATTGCCGACGAAGAGCGGAAGGTCGGCATTCTGGCGCAGGACCGGACGCACAACAACGGCGCATGGATGCCGGAACAGCATGTGCTCGCCGTCCGGATCGCGCGAGAGTTCGCGACCCAGTTGACGCCGGTCGTCACGTTCATCGATACCCCTGGCGCGATGGCCGACGCGGAGGCGAACCGGTCGAACCAGGCGCATGCGATCTCCAGGTTGATCGCCGAGATGGCGCAGTTGCACGTGCCGACGGTCGGCATCATCTACGGCAACGGCTACTCGGGTGGCGCGATTCCACTGGCGACGACCAATATCCTGCTCTCCGTCGTCGACGGTGTATTCAACACGATCCAACCGAGGGCGCTGGCCCATATCGCCCGCCACCACAATCTATCGTGGCAGGAGTGTGCCCAGGCCGTCGGCGTATCGGCATACGAACTGTACGCGCAGGGATACCTCGATGGCGTGATCGACTACACGCCACTCGCCGGGAAGCGTGGCGTCGAGAACCTGGAGCGCGCGATCACCTCCAGCATCGAGACCATAGAAGACCTCGGAAGCCACTGCGCCCAGACCAACGACGCGCTGTTCGCACACTACAAGCGCTCCGTTCGCCGGTTCGTCGCGCCAACCGGTCGTATGCGGGCGCTGAGCGCGAGCAAGGCGCTCTCGACGATCGACAATCCCACGCAGCAACCGAACGTCTACGGCATTGCGTACCGCTACCTCCGCTATCTCGGTCTCCGCAAGCGAATCCGGTACACGACCGTCAAGACCTACGGTCGTGTGTCGCGAAACGAGAGGCCGGCGGGCGACCTTCAGAAGCGCATCGAGCGCGAGCACCGTCGGGCCTTTCAGCGCTGGCTCAAGAACCCGCTCAAGCTCAAGTACGACGACGCCATCAACCAGGCGTGGACAAAGTTTCAGGAGCAACGCGCCGCGCTCGCACGGGATCGGGGCGCGATGGCCTCGTTCTTCCTGGGCACACGTGAGGCCAATTTCGCGACCGCACGCGAAACCCTGCTCCTGGAGCTTGTGTTCCACCTCTACAACACGTGGAAGGGGCGCGCTCCGGCGCATCTGCGCCTGCTCACCGACCACCTCGAACGCACGCGCGACGTCCCGGCCGGCACACGGGACGATCCAACGATTCTCGATCTCATACTGGATCCAGATCTTCGAGCGGCGTTCGTCGACGAATGCCGCCTCCTGATCCTCTTTGACGCGGTCTACGATCGCCTGCTCGCCCAGCTCAAGTCCGTGGCGTTCGAGGCCATGGACACCAACCGGATTTCCCAGGAGTCAGTGCGGACGCTGGTGACCGCGTCGCTGGCACACGTCGTGGCGCACGGCGCGTCGAACCCCGGACCATCCAGCGCCGATGCTCGCGCGCTGGCCGATGGCTTCTCCATCTGGCTGCAGCGCCTGGTCCGGTATCGAAGGCGCGACGTGCTGATGAAGCTCGTGTCGGAGTGGAAGAAGGCCGCGTCGCCGTCGGTGTCCGAGCCGCTGTTCGGCCTCGTGACGTTCTTCTTCGATCGGCTGCTGCCGAGCTACTACGAGTCCGAGCACGGGGGCCGCTATGACGGGCGGATTCGGCCTCGCAATATCGGCATCAAGGATTTCTGGAATCGCCTTGACCGCGCGTACAAGGATCTCTTGATCGAGGACATCCTGACGACGACGAAGCGGCGCGAGACGATCACGCCTTCGCGTCTGCTCGACATGTTCTTCACCGATGTCGAGGAGCTTGACCGCGACCTGATGACGGTCGATCCCGTGATGTTTCCCGGCTTTCGCGCGGCGGTCGAACGGGCGCTGGAGAACGGCGTCGTGCCCTGCGGTACGGTGAGTGCGCTGGCCCGCGTCCGAATCGGAGAAAGCGGAACGCAGCGCGTCGGCGTGCTCGTGTCGAATCTGACGTTCCAGGCCGGCTCGTTCGACATGGCGAGCGGCGTGAAGTTCTGTCGCCTGCTCGTCCGCTGCGCCGAGCAGCGCGTGCCGGTCATCTGCTTCCTGTCGTCGGGAGGGATGCAAACCAAGGAGGGCGCCGGCGCATTGTTCTCGATGGCGATCGTCAACGACCGGATCACACGGTTTGCGCGCGACACGGGTCTGCCGATCCTCGTCTTCGGCTTCGGAGACTGCACCGGCGGCGCGCAGGCCAGCCTCGTGACGCATCCGCTGGTCGAGACGTGCTACTTCTCCGGCACGTCGATGCCGTTTGCGGGGCGGATCGTGGTGCCGTCTCACCTGCCGACGACATCGACCCTCTCGAATTATCTGTCCCGGATCGACGGCGCGATGCAGGCCCTCGTCATGCATCCGTTCGCCGACGACCTCGACGGGCAGTTGCGTGCGGTGGATCCAGACATACCGCTTCCGCGCCTGCGGGTGGCGGACGTGATCGCGAGTGTCGTCGAGGGCAAATCCCCTCGCCTGACGGAGCCGTCGCCTGCGCCGCTACCTCCCGCTCGGAAGATCTTCCGACCCGTGAAGAAGGTGCTCGTTCACGCCAGGGGCTGCACGGCCGTCAAGCTCGTGACCGCGGCGCAGGAGCATGGCCTGCGCGTGGTGCTCGTGCAGTCTGACCCCGACATGGACTCGGCAGCCGCCAGATCCCTCTCACCGTCTGATGCCCTTGTCTGCCTCGGTGGCTCGACGCCGGACGAGAGCTATCTCAACGCGCATTCGGTCATTTGTCTCGCCGAGACCGAGCAGTGCGACGCCCTGCATCCAGGCATCGGATTCCTGTCCGAGAGTTCCGGCTTCGCCGATCTGTGCTCCCGGCACGGATTGAACTTCATCGGCCCTGGCGTGCAGAGCATGGAACAGACCGGGAACAAGTCGAACGCGGTTCGAACGGCACGCCGGCTGAACATTCCTGTCGTGCCGGGAAGCCACGGGGTCGTCACGGACCCGGAGGCGGCTGTCGCCATTGCCGAAGGGATCGGCTATCCGATCGTGCTCAAGGCGGTCCACGGTGGGGGCGGACGCGGGATCGCCATCGTGCGGTCACCCGAGGACCTGCACGACACGTTTCTCCGGATGGGCGCCGAAGCGCAGTCGGCCTTCGGGAACCGGGACCTCTATATCGAGAAGCTGGTCGTGCGTTTCCGCCACGTGGAGGTCCAGATCCTGCGGGATCGCCATGGGACTACGCATGTGCTCGGACTGCGCGACTGCAGCGTCCAGCGCAAGCAGCAGAAGGTGATCGAGGAATCAGGCTCGACGCTCCTGCCGGAGGCGCTCCGTGACGCGGCCTTCGCCCATGCGCGCGCGCTGGCTGACGATGTCGGGTACGTCGGCGCCGGCACCGTGGAGTTCATCTTCGATCTCGACGCCGCGCAGATCTATTTCATGGAGATGAACGCCAGGCTCCAGGTCGAGCATCCGGTCACCGAAGCGACGACCGGCATCGACATCGTGCGAGAACAGTTCCGGATCGCCTCAGGCGACTCGATCGAGGATCTCGCCGTCGCCGAGCAGGGGTATGCCATCGAGCTTCGCATCAACGCCGAGCGGTTTGCCCCGGACCCGGAACAGACCCTCAAGATCGTCCCTGATCCAGGCGTCGTGTCGGTGTGCACCCTCCCGCAGACGCCGGGCGTGCGCGTCATATCGGCGGTCGAGGCGGGCGACCGGATTTCGCCCTTCTACGACAACCTGATGGCGCAGGTCATCGCGCAGGGACCGGATCGAGCAGCAACGATCGCCACACTCGTGACGTGGCTCGAGAGCGCGCGTATCGAGGGCGTCGGGTCCAACCTTCCACTGTTGAAGCGCATCCTGATGGACGAGGAGTTTGTCCGGGGGCAGCATGACACCGGCTACGTGGCCCAACTCGTCGCGCGCCTGGACGTGGGAGCGCTGGTCGCCGAGGTCGATGCGCTGCGCGGCAGCCGGCGGGCGCTGGGTCGCGCAGCGATCCAGATCGAAGGCAGCCGGGAGCTCAAGGTCGTGGCTCCGGGCTCCTGCATCTTCTACGCGGCTCCGGCGGCCGATCGGCCTGAGTTCGTCACGGTCGGTTCACGTATTCGCACGGACACGACGCTCTGTCTCACCGAGGCGATGAAGCTGTACGAGGAGTTGTCGCTCGAGGCGTTCAACCGCGACGAGGTCGTCTACCCCACCGAACTGGAGTACGAGATCGTCAGGGTGCACGCGCACGATGGACAGCTCGTGACGGAAGGCGACCTGCTGTTTGTCGTGCGTCCGCGCTGAGTTCCGGATAAATCTGACAAATAATTCATGAAGTCTTCAGGCGCGGGAGCCCTACGGCTTGGTATCGTGCAACGTGAGGTGAGGCGTTCACCGTAAACCCATGATGACATTGCCCTTCTACGCATTGAGTCTGCTGTGCGCCCTGGCCGCAGTGGTCCTTGTTGCCGCACCGGAGCCCTCGCGTCGAAGCCACACCGCGGCCGCAGCGCTGTTATTCCTCGGCGCGGGATGGACAGCGTGGAGCGGGGTCCCTCCGGTGCAGGTCGTCGGCTGTCTGGCGGCCGCTGGCGCGGCGGCGTTTCTACTGCGTCCTGCCTGGGCCGCCACGGCTGCTGGAATCGGCGGTGTCCTCGCCGGCGTGTGGAGTGGCATCCTGGCCACGCAGGGCCTGCCCAGGTGGGTTGCGGTTCCGCTGGCCTGCACGGTGCTGGCGGTGTCGATGCGTGCGCGGCACTATCCGGAGTTCGCGCCGCCGCAGTTACGCGACGAAGCGCTGGTCCTTGTCTGCGCGCTGGCTCTTGGCGTCGCGATGTTGCCTGGATTTCTGGACGGCTGGGGTGCCGCGCAGAGCCTCACGGCGCAGCCGGGTGACCTGCAACGGCAAATGATCCCGACATGGGCGCTGGCGATGACCGGCTCCTCGCTCGGCCTGGGCGCGAGCTACGCCGTCTGGAGTCGACGATGAGTGTGCTGCAACTCCTCGAGAACGGGCTCTTCGCGCTCGGGCAGGTGCTGCGCTTCCCCATCATGGTCTTGCTATGGGTGTGCGTGGCCGCGGCCCTCTTCATGGCCGGACACGCTGTTGTAGAGCTTGTGGCGCGGCAGCGCGAGCGTCGGGGCTTCGATATCAAGCGCTGGCTGCAGGGAGGGCCGGTCCTGGACGCCACCGAGACCAGGCTGGCGGAACTACCGGCGCTGCTGCGGCGGCTGGCAGCCGACGTCTGGGCCAGTCGGCAAGCCGGGGCCCTGGAACACGGCGGCCTCGAACACCTGCTGCTTGAACGCGAGGAACAGGTTCGTCACACGCTGCTGGCGCCGAGAGCGCTTGTCAAAGTCGGTCCGAGTATCGGACTTATTGGCACGCTCATTCCGATGGGAGCGTCGCTGGCATCGCTGGCCACCGGGAACCTGGAGGTCATGGCCGGGCAGATGGTCGTTGCGTTCACGAGCACGATCGTGGGGTTGACCACTGGCACGCTTGCCTACGTGGTCGCGTCGGCGCGCCAGGCCTGGGCTACGGAGGCCGTCAGAGAGCAACGCTTCCTTGTCGAGCGGATCGCGACCGAACTGGATGCGCCATCGGGCGGCTCCGATCCACGGCCGGGGAAAGGCTGACATGGCGCGTTTCCTCCATCTGCCGTCGCCGGAAGAACCCATGGAAGAGGATCCACTCGCGGGGATCGCCAACCTTTTCGACGTCTCTATCGTGTTCATCGTCGGACTCATGGTCACGCTCTTCAGCGTCTACCGGATGGGCGACCTGCTCGACCCCACGAGCAGCGTGACGATGGTGCGGACCAATGCGCAGGGCGAGCGAGAGATCATCATCAAGGAAGGCACGACGATCGAGGCGTACCGCGTCAGTGGAGAGACGGCCGAAGGGGATGGTGAGCGGCTCGGCACGGCGTACCGGCTGGCCGACGGGCAGATCATCTACGTGCCGGAGGACGACGATGACCCGCTTCGCTAGCCTCGTGCTCGTGCTCGCTGCGGCCGCAGTTGGGCTCCTCGCGCAGGAGCCGGCCGATCCGCAGGTGCGCATCGGCTTCGTCTATTCCGATGGCAACCTTCCAGGAACGCTGGCGGCCTACAAGGCCATCCTGGAGGAGCGACCGGAGCTTGCGGAGCAGGTCACCCTCACATTTCTGACCGAGTCGATGTTCGACAATGTGGATGCCGAGGAGATCGCGGCATCGGACGTCGTCGTGCTGGACACGATGAACCAGCAGATGCTGGAGCGCTTCAACGTAGAACACGATATCGATCTGGTCGACACCGTTCGCCAGCGGGGGCAGGTGTACGCGGTCGGTGAAGGGTTGCTTCCGCGCGAGCAGTACGTCAGCCAGGGCGCCCTCTATGACGAGACCCCTCGCGCCTTCTGGGCAGAGTCCGGGTTCAACAATCAGGTGGGCCTGCTGAAGTTCGTCCTGGCGCAGGCTGGCGTTGCCGGCCTGACGATTCCGGATCCGGAACCCAGCCTCAGCTTCGGCTACTACTATCCAGACGATGAGAACGGCCAGGTCTTCGGTACCTGGGACGCGTTTACGGCCCGGCGCCAACAACTGGGCAAGGCGCGCCCCGGCGCGCCGCGCGTCGCGGTCGGCTTCTACAAGTCGTCCTACTACACGGGCGAGACGGCGCTCATCGACGCGGTGATCGCCGAGGTCGAGCGACAGGGGGCCGAAGCGGTGCCCTTCTTCGGCTACCCGGACGCCGTGGCGGCCGAGCGGATGCTTCTGGACGAGGACGGACAGTCGCGCGCCGACGTGGTGCTGTCGCTGCTGTTCCGGTTTGCCGGGCCGGAAGCCTCACCGATTCTTGAGGGTGTGGATGTCCCCGTCATCAACTTGATCAGCTTGTACGGGCGCACCGAACAGGAGTGGCGCGCGTCGGCCACCGGGCTCTCGATGTTCGAGGGCACCTTCCAGGTGGCCGTGCCCGAGGTGGCGGGTCTGGTGGCTCCGACGGTCGTAGGTAGCCAGGAGAGGGTCACCGATCCAGACACCGGGCTGTCGGTCGTGGTCCGCACCCCGATCCCGGATCGGGTGCGGATGGCGGTACAGCGTGGGCTCCGGTACGCGGCGCTCGGGTCCAAGGCCAACCGCGACAAGCGCGTGGCGATCGTGTTCTACAACTACCCCGCCGGTAAGGCGAACATCGGCGCGAGCTATCTCAACGTGGCCGAATCGCTGGCCGTAATCCTGCGACGACTGGCCGAAGAAGGCTACGACGTCGGCGACAGCCCGATGGATGGGGACGAGCTACTCGACGAACTCCTCGCGAAATCAACCAACGTGGGAAGCTACGCCCCTGGCGAACTCCAGGCGCTGGTGTCACGAGGGTCCACGGTGCAAATCGGCATGTCCGACTACAACCGCTGGCTCGACGCGTTCTCACCGACGCTCCGTCAGAAGGTGCTCGATGACTGGGGCCCACCGGAGTCGTCGCAATTGATGATGGTGCAGGGTGATGCCGGCCCGAACTTCGTCATTCCAGCACTGGAGTACGGCAACATCGCCCTGCTGCCGCAGCCTGCCAGGGGCGCTGGCGAGGATCTCGAACAGCTCTACCACGCCAACGATCTGGCGCCACCGCACCAGTACATGGCGACCTACGCCTGGCTGCGGGACGGCTTCCGGGCTGACGCCGTGATCCATGTCGGTACGCACGGAACGCTCGAATGGCTCGACGGCAAGGACATCGGCCTCTCGGCCGACGACGCCTCGGACGCACTGATCGCCGACCTGCCAGACATCTACATCTACAACGTGGATGTTGTCGGCGAGGGCCTCGTGGCACGCCGGCGCGGAATGGCCACGCTCGTGGATCACATGGTCCCGCCGTTCAAGAAGGGTGGTCTCTATCCGGAGCTGTCGCTCCTCAGCGAAACGATCAGCGACTACGGCGAACGACAGGCTGACAATCCGGAACTCGCGCTGGCCTACGCGGAGCGCATTCGCACGCAGCTCATCGAACTCGGTATCGCGCAGGACCTGAGCCTGGAGATCGATGAACCCAACAGCCTGACGGAAGAAACCGTCCACGAGGTTGAGGAGCACCTGTTGCTGCTTCGGGGCCAGAACATCCCCTACGGTCTGCATACGTTCGGGGTGACACCGGACAAGGAGATGCGCGACTCGACGATCGACGCGATCGTCAGCATAGACCGGAGTCTCCTGCCCAACACGGCGCAGATCCTGGCAGACGACATGGAGGCACGCATCGTCGAGTCGGGCCCACGTGAGCTCGACAGCCTGGTGCGCGCGCTGCGTGGAGGGTTCGTCGGTACCGGCGGTGGCGGCGAACCGCTTCGCAATCCCGACGCGTATCCGACCGGACGCAACTTCTTCGGCATCGATCCCGACAAGGTGCCGAAACCGGCGTCATGGGACCTCGGCGTGACGCTGGCGCAGCAGATGCTGGCCGACCACGTGGAACAGAACGGGAAGTACCCGGAGAAAGTGTCGTTCGTCATCTGGGGTGACGAGGCGCCACGAGGGCGTCCTCGAGTCGCAGATCTTCTATCTGCTGGGCACCCGTCCGGTCTGGGATGTGCGCGGCAAGGTCGTGGGCGTCGATGTGATTCCCCGGGCACAGCTGAACCGACCACGCGTGGACATCGTGATCGCCAGCGCCGCCGAGGGCATGTTCAGCAACGTCACGCGTCTGATGGATGAGGCTGTGCAGCGCGTCAAGGCGCTGGACGAGGCCGACAACTACGTGCGTCGGCACTACCTGAGCACGAAGGCGACGCTGATGGAGCGCGGTTACTCCGAGGAGGATGCCGACCGACGCGCGGGCGTCTGGATCTTCGACGAAGCACCCGGACAGATCAATCTCAATACCTCGACGATCGCGGCCGCCAGTGGCAGCTGGGACACCGACGCGGGCATGGCCGACGACTATCTCCGCAAGCTCGGACATGCGTACGGCAACGGCTTCTGGGGCGACCCGATGGAGGACGTGTTCCGGCTGGCGCTGTCGGGCACCGAGAAAGTCGTCCACAGCAGTTCGACCATGCTGTACGGCGCGCTCGACAACGACGACTTCTACATGTACATGGGCGGGCTGGCCACGGCGGTTCGAAACATGGACGGCACCACGCCGGAGATGGTCGTGACCAATACCCGCGATCCCGGTCGCCCGGAGATGACCTCGATCGAGAAGTTTATTGGGACCGAGTTCCGCTCGCGCTACGTGAACCCGACATGGATCGAAGGCATGAAGGAGGAAGGCTACGCCGGCGCCGGTGAGATGCGCGCCTTTACCGAATATCTGTGGGGCTGGGACGCCACCGCGCCCGAGGTCATCGACGACGCGAAGTGGAAGGAAACGTTCGACGTCTACGTGGAGGACAAGCACAACCTCGGCATGCAGCAGTTCTTCGAAACGAACTCACCCTTCGCCTACCAGGACATGACCGCCCGGATGGTGGAGACGATCCGAAAGGGCTACTGGGAGGCAGACAGCGCGACCGCGACGAAGCTGCTCCAGGAGTACGTGGCGAGCGTGAACCGACACGGCGTGGGATGCGCGGAGTTCACGTGCGGCAATCCACGGCTTCAGCAGTACGTGCTGGAGGAGGGACTCAAGGCGGGTATTCCGGTGCCTGCGCTCGACGGATTCAGACGATCGATGGAGGAAGCGACCGGTGTCGATATCGAGTCTGGCGCGGAGGATGCTCAGAACTTCGCGGAGGAGAACGACGCGGAGATGGCGCGCAATCTCGACACTGTTCCAGCCATGAGCCGGATGGCCCGTCAACTCGAAGGCTACGTCATGGACCAGCAGGAGGACAGCCCGCAGTCCTCGACTGTCCCCGGAGGCTCCACGACTCGTGCCGAGTTCATCGTGTTGCTGACCGGCGCGCCCGTGATCCTGTTGCTCCTCCTCTGGCGAAGGCGTCACCGTGGCGGCGCGCGATAAGCGCGCGTCCGTCGCATACACCGCCGCCCTCGCGGCCATCACGGCTCTCGCCGCCTGCGGCTCCCCCGCCCCAGCGTTCGTCGATGTCAGTGACACCCCTGCCGCATTCGGCGCGCACGAAGCCAGCCTGAGCGTCCTGACAGACGGGTACGCTGTGGCGTGGTACGACACGCGCGACGGGCACCCCGAAATCTACGCACGCACGCTCGATGCGTCGGGCCAGCCATCCGGACCTGCGCGCCGTCTGACGGTAGGCACCGACGACGCCTACGAAGCTGACCTGGTGTCTGATGGAGAGCGATTGATCGTCGGCTGGTATGAAGAGGCGGACACGGGCGAACTCACCCCGAAGCTGGGGGTCTGGAACCGCGATGGAGAAGCGCAGTGGGCGATCGCCCTCGCCCAGTCTGGACGCAACACCGTCGTGGGTCTCCACGAGGACCGGATCTTCGCCGCGTGGATTCATGACGACACGGAAGCCGAATCCTCTATCTGGACAAGCTGGTGGAGCACAGCCGGTGTCTCCCTGGGTGCACCCACGCGGGTAGCGCTTGCCGGGCGAACCACATGGAATCTCAACGCTGCGCTGGACGGCGAGGGAAACGCCTGGGTCGTGTTCGATGCGGCTGCCGGGACGCAGGCGGAGGAACTGTTCCTGGTTCATACGGGCCTCGACGGAACACCGGTCGTGCGGCAATTGACGCCCGATGACGGCTTCGCGTCGAAGTACCCTGACCTCGCGCTTGTCGACGGGCGCGCCGCAGTAACCTGGTTCGACGAGCGCGACGGCAACCAGGAGATCTATCTGGCAGTCTCGCCCGCCGACGAGTTCGGCGCGGGCATCGACTTGGCGGCCCACCGCGTCACCGACACGCCTGGGGACTCTATCGGCGCGTATCTGGACTGGAACGCGGGCCGCCTCGGTCTTGCATGGAGCGACGACAGTAGCGGGCAGCACGAGGTTTTCTTTCAGGCATTCAATGCGCGTGGAGAACGCCTCGGCGACGAGCGGCAGCTCACGCACACGCCAAGCGCTTCCCTGATTCCCGCGATCCGCCCGTGGAACACAGGGTTCATCCTCGCGTGGAACGAAACAGACCTGCCGGCAGACGCAACCGGCCACACCGGAACCCTCAGCTCGCGGATCGTCTCGGCGCGCGTGCCGTGACCGGCGTGGCTACCCCATGGCGACGGCGGTGGTCTCACACATGGCGAGTCAGAGCCTGACCGGGAGCCCGCTGGCCCACGCGGCAGGCCCAGCGGGACGAAGGCGTTCGGGGCCGCGCCGTCGTCGCGCTGGATTGACTGGACGATGGTTCACGGCTACTGTTCCTTACATGAAGTACGTTTCTCATCTCCATACGGCGGCTGCGCCGCTGGTGATCGCCACGGCTCTGCTCGCCGGCTGCGCCGCGCCGGCGCCCGAACAGCCGGCAGCCGCGGAGGCGCAGTCGGCGGAGGCGCCGTACCGTCCGGTCGCGTCCATCCGGGAAGTCATGAACAGCGTCATCGATCCCTCGATAGACATCGTGTGGGACTCGGTGAAGACCGTCATCGACGACGGACGCATGACCGACCTCGCGCCTACCACCGACGAGGAGTGGGCCGAGGTGCGCCGTCACGCCATGATCGTCAGCGAGGCGGCCAATCTCCTGATGATGCCCGGTCGCCCGGTCGCGCCGCCGGGGGCCCCGGCCCGGGCGCCGGACGTCGAACTGGCGCCCGAGGAGGTTCGCGCGCTGATCGACGAGAATCGAAACGCCTGGAACGTGTTTGTCCAGCAGCTTCAGAATGCGTTGGATCCAGCGCTGGCAGCGATCGACGCCAGGGATCCGGAGGCGATGCTTGTCGCCGGGGAGCAAATCGATGTCGCGTGCGAGAGCTGTCATCAGGTGTTCTGGTTCCCGAACGCCTTTGCATCGGCTCCCTGACGCACGTCGTGTGATCGTGACCGGAGGTATGTGATGAAGACGAGGATTGTTTTCGCTGTGTTCGCCGCTGGAGTCCTGTGGGCCAGCCAGCTGGCACTCGCGCATCATCCGTTCGCGGCGGAATACGATGCCGACAAGCCGGTGACGCTGACCGGAACCCTGGACCGAATGGAATGGGTGAACCCGCACTCCTGGATCTATGTGGATGTCGAACAGCCGGACGGCACCGTCAAGCAGTGGACGGTGGAGGCCGCGGGTCCGGGCCAGATGAACCGCCGCGGGTTGAGAAAGACCGACACGGTCGACGGCATGTCACTCGAGATCAGAGGGTACCAGCACAGGAGGGATCCGGCGGCGGCCAACGGCCGGACGCTGGTACTGTCAGACGGGCGGAGCTTCTACATCGGCACAGTCGGCGGACCGAACGACGGCGCCGATCGCTGAGGCATTCGCCGCGATGCTCTCCATCGTCCCGACCCTCGAGTGGCTCGAAGGGCTCGCCTGGACGACTGCGATCCGCGAGTCCGCCTGGGGGTACCCGATCCTCGAGACGGCGCACGTCGCCAGCATCGTCGCCTTCGCGGGTCTCGTGATCATGATGGATCTGCGCCTGGTCGGCCTGGCGTTCACACACGCGCCGCTGATGCAGGTCCAGCGGCGCCTGTTTCCCTGGCAGATGGCGACGCTCGTCCCGAGCGCGGCGACGGGAGTGCTGCTGTGCGCCGTGGACCCGATGCGCTACTACGGAAACGTATTCTTTCGAGTCAAGCTCGTACTGCTCGCGCTGGCCGGGATCAACGCACTCGCCTTTCACTTGATGACCTACCGGACCGACGGGCCGTGGGAGGCGCATCCGCAGGTGGCCGCTGGCGCGTGGCGGGCGGGCGCCGTATCGCTGCTACTCTGGTCCGCGATCATCGTCTCCGGGCGGCTGATCGCCTTTGGCTGGTTCTTCTGAAGGACGCTTTGTCTCTGTTGCCGTTCTTCGAGTGGTGTGACGGCCTGGCGATGAGCCAGGCGTATCGGGAATCAGTCTGGCTGTTCACGGCGACGCAGTCGCTGCACCTGATCGCCATCACGACGTTCGTCGGCGCGATCCTGATCGTTGATCTGCGCCTGCTCGGCCTGGGTCTTTTCCGCCAGCCGTCGAGGCGGACCGCGCAGAGCGCGCAGCGGATCCTGCTCTGGGCAGGCCTGGCCGTACTGGCGACCGGCATCCCCCAGTTCACGGCGAATGCGCTGAGCTACTCCAGGTCGCCGGTCTTTGTGTTCAAGATGTGCCTGCTGGCAGCGGCGCTGGTCTTCACGGCAACGCTGCGCCGGCATGTGGCGGACGCCGACGAAGGGCGCCTCCCGGCCTGGGTGCCAAGAACAGTCGGCGCCGTGTCGCTTGTGCTCTGGATGTCTGTGACGATCAGCGGCCGGCTGATCGCCTTCTACGGCTGATCGCGCCTCCTGGAGCGTTTTTCGATTCGGTGGAGACCGAAACACGCGGGACAGCGCTTTTCGAGCGCTTTTCGACGCTTTTCGACGCTTGTCGACGGGTCCGGCCGCTGCGAGAAGCCCTGGGCCGAAACGAAAAGCGCTCTAGCCTGAAGTTCCCCGCGTCGTTAGACAGTATCCCCTATGCGGTCTATAAGATAGCTCGGGA
>JAQBVV010000151.1 GCA_027622905.1 Acidobacteriota bacterium | reverse complement strand
CGGGCCGATCGATGCCACGACAACGCGGCGAAGACTCTCGCGGACGGCGTCCGCCTGTCCCATCGTGTCGGCGATCTGAAACAGATGCGCGACCTGCGTGGCCGTGGTCACGATGACGACAGCGATCTCCCCGGCAGCCAGTGATGACACGGCCGACCGGAGCGGCGCGACATCCTCCGGCAGCGCCCAGCGATACACAGGCACGCGAGTCACGACAGCCCCGCGAGCCTCGAGTCCCTGCAGGAGTTCCGGATTCGATACGCCGTACTCCTGGACCGCCACCCGCAGTCCGCTGAGCGGGACACCGGTGGCATCAAGCGCCGCCAGCAGGTCTCGCCACGTGTTCGGCTCCGGTGCCGTCACCCACACCGGGACTTTCAGTTCGCGAAGCACCGCCAGCGGCTTGGGGCCGCGCGCCACCACCCTGGTCTTCCCCAGCGCGGCGACGAAAGCCTCGCGGGACCCTGCGCGGTCGACGATATCGAGCAGCGCCCGCGTACCGACGCCTGTCAGAAACACGACGCAGTCGACGTCGCCCTGCACCAGGGCGTCGACACATGCGGTGGCCTCGGGATTGGCTTCGAGCGGAACCTCGCGGAGCGCGGGCGCCAGGACCGGAAGCCCGCCGTGGTTGGACACGAGAGCCGCCATTTCACGGCTGCGGCGGCTCTCGAGCAGAAGAACGGTGCGTCTCTGAAAACTTGGTGCTGCCCTGCTCACGCCCACCGGAAGCCGCTCTTCGCGATCGGCAACGTGCGAATCCGCTGCCCGGTGGCGGCGAAGATGGCGTTGCTGAGCGCGCCGACGGTTGGCGGTAGCGCGGGTTCACCCAACCCAGTGGTCGGATTGTCGGTCGGCAGGAAGTGCACCTCGATCTCGGGCGCCTGCGCCATGCGCGTCGGCTGATACTGGTGGAAATTGGTCTCCACGGCCTTGCCGGCCGTATAGGAGATCTCCCAGTTCATCAGGTGGCTCATGCCTTCGATCACGGCCCCCTGCGCCTGATTGATCGCCGAGCTGGGGTTGACGACCTGGCTGCCGATGTCCCCGGCGACCCACACCTTGTTCACCCTGATGGCGTTGTTCCCGTCAACGGCCACTTCGGCCACGTTGGCGAAGTACCCGCGATGGCTGTACTGGAACGCCACGCCCATCGCGGTGCGTGCCGGCAGCGTACGCGTGCCCCATCCGGATCGATCGCGAATCAGCTCGAGCACCGCTCGCATGCGGGACGCATCGAAACCGTCGGCGCCCTCCTCCGGGTGCGGCTGCTCCGGACCGGCGAGCAGATCCAGCCGGAACTGGATCGGATCCTTGCCGGCCGCCAGTGCGAGCTCGTCAATGAAGGACTGGAACGCCCAGGCGAAGGCATTGCTCCGGGGAGCCCGTAAGGCACCCGTCGGCACGCCGAGCGGGATCAGTGACGCCTGGAAATCGAAGTTCGGCACGAACCGCGCCGGGAACTCGATCCCGTTGATGTTGGCGGAATTCGAGAAACCCTCCGCACCGCTCGCGGGGTCGCCGAAGCTCACGAAGTGATTGCGCCAGGCGATGAGCTTGCCAGCCCCGTCGACACCGGCCTTGAGGAAATGGAACCCACCGGGCCGATAGTGGTCGTGCGCCATGTCGTCTTCGCGGGTCCACAACACCTTGACGGGCACGCCGATCTCTTTGGCGATGGCCGCCGCCTCGCCCATGTAGTCGTTGGTCAGCCGGCGACCGAAACCGCCGCCCGCGCGCAACAGATGAATCGTGATGTTCTCGGGCGCGATGTCCAGCGCTTCTGAGACGAGCCGCAGGCCGTTTTGTGGCGTTTGCGTCGGCGCCCAGATCTCCATCTGACCATCGTGGTAGTGCGCCGTGCAGTTCTGTGGCTCGAGCGGCGCGTGGGAAATGAACGGGTACGAGTACGACGCCTCGACGACGCTCGCGGCCCCATCGAACGCCTGCTCGACGTCGCCGACCACGCGCAGGGGGAACCCTGGCGTCCCCGCTGACAGCGCCTGCGCCTGCTGCGCGAAGCCCTCGGTACTCTGCTGAGCCGTGGCCCCTTCGTTCCACGTCACGCGCAGGCTTCGCCGCGCTCGCTGCGCCTGCCACCACGTATCGGCGACGATCGCCACACCCGGCATCAGCCCGCGGGTATCGGTCGTGCCGGCCACGACGAACGCGTGACGCACGCCAGGCAAGGCCCGAACCTCGTCCAGGTTGGCGCTGACGACGGTGCCACCGTACACCGGGCATTTCTCGTACACCGCCGACAGCATGCCGGGCAGCGCGAAATCGATGCCGAACGTCGGCTGTCCTGTCACGATGGCGACGTTGTCGACGCCTGGCTTGGGCTGGCCGATGATGGTGAAGTCGGACGCCGCTTTCAGGGGCACCGAGTCCATGTCAGGTGGCGTGAGCGTCGCGGCCGTGGCCGCAAGCTGCCCGTATGTCGTCGATCGCCCCGTCGGCCGATGATGCACGGCTGCACCGGACGCGTAGCACTCGGCCGCCGCCACGCCCCAGGTCTGCGCGCCAGCCGCGACCAGCATCTGCCGCACGACGGCCCCGACGCGACGCAGCGGATCGTAGTTGTTCGGGGTCCCCGTGCTGCCGCCGGCGTTCTGCCGGCCGTACACGGCCTCGTCGAGATCCGCCTGCTCGATCCGGACCTGATCCCACGGAACCTCGAGCTCCTCGGCGATCAGCATCGGCAGCGATGTCTTGATCCCCTGCCCGATCTCCGGGTTCTTCGACATGATCGTCACGACGTTGTCAGCCGTGATCTTGACGAACGCGTTCGGCACGAAATTGGTGGTCGCCTGCGGCCCCTGCGCCAGCACACCGGTGAGTGGATCGAAATACGACGCAACCAGCATCCCGCCGCCGGCAATCGCGGTGACCCGGAGGAACGCGCGACGATTGAGCAACATGGTCTCCATGGCGTCCTCCTCCTACCGCTCGGAGGCCCGAAGGCCCCCTGTTGTTGTTGCCGGGGCCGCTGAGACCCTGGCTGTTTCCAACGTGGGACGCCTGGCTGGCATCGCAGCCGCGGCGTGGATGGCTTCGCGAATCCGCCGATACGTTCCGCACCGGCACAGATTCCCGTTCATCGCCCGATCAATGTCCGCATCGGTGGGCTGTGGCGTGGTGCTCAGTAGCGCGGCGGCGGACATGATCTGACCCGCCTGGCAGTACCCGCACTGCGGCACGTCGATCTCCTGCCAGGCCAGTTGCAGCGCGTGGCTGCCGTCAGCCGACAGCCCTTCCAGCGTCGTGATGGGCGCGTCGGCCACCGCCGATACCGGCGTCTGGCACGAGCGCACGGCGCGGCCGCGCACGTGCACCGTGCACGCGCCGCACAGGCCGATTCCGCAGCCAAACTTGGTGCCCTTCAGATCGAGGACATCGCGAATCACCCACAACAGGGGCGTGTCGGCTGGCACATCGACCGTTGTCGACGCTCCGTTGACGTTCAATGTATAAGGCATATCGTTTCGCTCAATGGATTGGTAGTGTGTCGATCGCCGATCGCACCCGATTGAGGCATTAGACCGAAGCAGGGGGCAAAATGCAAGGGTGGCATGGTAGATTTGCACTCGCGAATCGCGCACCACCCGTCACCACCGTTGCCCATTATCCAGCTTGCCCTGCTCGTCGTGGTCTTCCTGTTCACAACGGGTTTGCAGAGTCCCGTGCCCGACGAGCCACCGCCCTTCGACGAGTGGCTCCAGGAGCTTCTGGTCGAGGCCCGGGCGCGTGGCTTCAGCGAGGGGCTGATCCAGGAGGCCCTCGCCAACGTCGAACCGCGGCCGCAGGTCATCGCGAACGACCGATCGCAGGCGGAACTCGTGGTCGGCTTCGATCGCTACTACCAGACCCGCGTGACACCGCAGATGGTGCGCCTGGGCCGAGACCGGGCCCTCGAGCACCGCGCGGTCCTCGCCGAGATCGAGGCCGCATACGGAGTGTCACGACGCGTCATCGTGGCCATCTGGGGCATCGAAACCAGGTACGGTCGGATCACCGGCAACACACCGGTGTTTCAGGCGCTGGCCACGCTGGCGTGGGAACCCCGACGGGCGGCCTTCTTTCGCGGCGAACTCTTCAACGCGCTGACCATGGTCGCGCGCGGCGACATCGATACGACGACGATGACCGGGTCGTGGGCGGGGGCCATGGGGCAGGCGCAGTTCATGCCGTCCAGCTACCTGAAGTTCGCCCAGGATTTCGATCGGGACGGGCGGCGGGATATCTGGGGGTCGACGCCCGATGCCCTCGCCTCCATAGCCAACTATCTGAAGGGCTGGGGATGGGACGACGAGTTCCGGTGGGGCCGCGAGGTGCGCGTCAACGCGGCTGCCCGCGTGCGCATCGAGCAGGACACCTCGAAGCCGTCGGAGGGGTGCTTCGCCATGCGCAACATGACCGAGCGCCTGCCACTGACCGAGTGGCAGCGGATGGGCGTGCGGCAGGCCGATGGCGCGGCGCTGCCGGTGAGCGATGTTCCAGCCAGCCTGGTGGACACCGACGCCAGGAGCTTTCTCGTCTATCCCAACTACGACGCGATCCTGCGCTATAACTGCGCGCACTACTACGCGCTGACGGTCGCGCTGTTGTCCGACCAGATTCGATAGCGCGTCAGCGCTGACGTGCCGGAGTGTATCGCCAGAGGTAGCTTGATGGTTCTTCCTGCGTACCGCTCATGACCGACGACGCTCCAGGAACCGGCGGCCCGGGGTCAGCCGCCGACCGCACGGACTCCCCAGGAATGAGTGGAGGCGACACGATCCTTCCATCGCGAATGCTTCGCATCATCGCCGCCGGGCTTGATGGTCTCATCGCCCTGTTTGCGGTCGAGCTGTGCGTGATTGCGCTGACCGGTGGCGTGATCGTCGGCTTCGTGAGCCTGACCGGGGCGGCCAAACCCCTGCTCTGGCTCCTGCTGCTCGTGCCGGTGCGCGTGACGCTCGGCGGCCGATCGTGGCTCTCGGACCCGGTGCGGGCAGCGGGCAGGCATGTCACGCGGCAATGGGCGCTGGTCGGTTCCGGCGTCCCCGCAGCGGTCATCGACTCTGCCTTCGCCATCCTGGTGGTCCTGGCCGCGACCGTGCCGGCGGCGTTCGTCGCCAATCTGGTCCTGGAGCCGGCACGACTGCCGGGCTTTGCACTGCCGTTCGCCAGCGAGCGCTTCTTCGAGGTCTTTGCCGCCTGGGACTCCGGTTGGTACTGGGACATCGCCACCCGCGGCTACTACTTCCGGGCCGACGGGCAGAGCAGCGTCGCCTTCTTCCCTCTCTACCCGATGTTGATGCGCGGCCTCGCCGCGCCGTTCGGTGGAGGTTCCGCGGCTACCTGGATGGCAGGCATCGTCATTTCGATCACCTCCTGCCTGCTGGCGCTTGTCGTGCTTCACCGGTTGACCGAACAGATCTTCGGCAGTCGCGAGGTGGCGCGGCGCACCGTGATGTACGTGGTGGTGTTTCCCTGGTCGCTGTTCCTGCTGAAGGTGTACACCGAATCGCTCTTTCTGCTGGTCAGCGTGCTGGCGATCAGTCGCGCGTGGAACGGCCACTGGTGGAAGGCGGGATTGTGGGGCGCGCTGGCCACGCTCGCTCGACCCAATGGCATTCTCGTCGGGCTCCCGCTGGCGCTGCTGGCGCTACGCGACAGGCCGGATGCGCGACAGCTCGCCTCACGATGGCTCGTGCTGGCGCCGATGCCGGCGGCGATGATCGGGTACTCGGCATATGTCCATGCGCTTTCCGGTGACCCGTTGGGCTGGATGTCGGCACAGAAGTTCTGGGGCTATTCGATCGGCAATCCGCCCTGGCAGCAGCTCCAGCGGCTCATCGCCGCCGTTCTGGAACACGGTCTCTACGGTTATTTCCTGACGTCTGACATCGCGCCGATCGAGATGATCCAGGGCTGCACGGCCCTGATCGTGCTTGCCCTGACGCCTGCTGTCTTTCGACGGCTCGGCGTGGCGATGGGTGCCTACGTGCTCGTGAGCATGCTCGTGCCGCTGAGCGGCAACGCGCTCGAAGGCCTGGGCCGGTATGCGTCGGTGCTCTTTCCAGTGTTCATGATTGCCGGGAGCATGCAGTCACGGCGCGCATACGAGGCCACCCTCGTCGGCTGCGTGGTATTTCATACGCTGCTGGCGAGCTTCTTCGTCACCTGGCAACCCGCATACTGAACCGTGCGGATCCTCGTTGACTATCGCCCCGCCCTTCGTCAGCGCACCGGCGTGGGCGAGTACATGCATAACCTCGTACGCGCGTACACCCGTCATCCGGTCGCCGCCGGTGACGACGTCGCGGTGTTTACCAGCTCGTGGAAGGACCGACCCGCCGCTGATCTCTCATCCGAGCTCGGCGCGCGCGTCGTGGACCGCCGCCTACCGGTTCGCCTGCTGAACTATGCCTGGCACCGGCTCGAGTGGCCGCCGATCGAAATGCTCGGGGTCACCAGCGACATCGTGCACGCCGCCCATCCGCTGCTCATTCCCAGTACGTCGGCCGCCCAGGTCGTCACGGTGCACGATCTCTTTTTTCTGACCGAGCCTCGGTCCACGCGCGCCGAAGTCCGGCGCGACTATCCGGACCTGGCGGCCCGCCACGTGCGGCGCGCCGATGCGGTGGTGGCCAACTCGCACGACACGGCATCGCAGATTGCACGTGCGTTCGGCGTGGACAGCACCCGTATTCACGTGTGTTCACCAGGCCCGCCGGCATGGCAGAGCCTCGGCCGCGCGCCGAACGTCCCGCCCGACGGGTACGTGCTCTTCGTCGGAACGCTCGAGGCGCGCAAGAACATCGGCGTGCTGCTGGACGCGTACGCGGCGCTGGTCGAGCGTGATCACCGGACGCCGCCGCTGGTGCTCGCCGGGCGAGCGACACCGGACGCGACCGGCTGGCTGGACCGACTCTCGCGTGCCCCACTCGCCGGCCGCGTCCGCCATCTTGGCTACGTGCCGGACGCGGAACGCGAAGCCACCTACGCAGGGGCTCGGCTGCTTGTCATGCCGTCGCGATACGAGGGCTTCGGCATTCCGGTCCTCGAAGCGATGTCGGCGGGAGTACCGGTCGTCGCCGCCGACCGCGGTGCACTTCCCGAAGTGCTCGGCGACGCGGGCACGCTCGTCGATCCCGATGACGCCGAGGCACTGGCCACCGCGATGCACCGTTCGCTGACCGACGACGCGTTTGCCACCGCCTGCGCACAGAGAGGGCTCGAGCGCGCGCGGGAGTTCTCGTGGGAGCGGGCCGCGCTCACGCTGCATGGCGCCTACGAAATGGCGAACGCGAATCGTCGAGCGCGAGGTGCCCGTGCGAGCGGGGCGATATGACCGGGCAACCGGGGGATCGTGAAGGCAGCGCTCAGGCCGTGCCCTCCACGGCAGCCTGTGACGTGAGCAGTTCGTCGATGAGAAACAGATCCGTCAGCAGCGCGCGCAGGTGGATCGACGCGTTGAGATTGTCGATGAGCTGGGAGCTGATGGACGGCTGCGCAAGCACAAGCTCGACGGCCGCCAGGCTGTCGCGGGCGTCGCGGTCGAGCACGGCGACGAACGCGCGATACCGCGCCGCGGGCTCGAGCCCGTCGCGCTCGATGAGCGCGCCAAACACATCGCCGATGTCAGTGAGCGCTGCGGCCGCGCGCGTCAGGAACTCTCGCAACTGACCACCCGACT
>JAQBVV010000150.1 GCA_027622905.1 Acidobacteriota bacterium | reverse complement strand
ACTGGATGGACCTGGCACTGCTGACGCCGGGTGCCCGCCGCAACGAATCGGGTGGCTACGTCCAGAACCGCCAGGGGTATAGCCAGACCAACGTCGATGGACAGCAGGTCACGCGCAACTACCACTCCGGCGGCGACAACGAGCAGGCGGGCTTCAGCCGCGACGCCATCCAGGAGTTCCAGGTGGTGGCGAACCGGTTCGACGCGACGCAGGGCCGGTCGGCCGGGATGGTCGTCAACGCGATCACCAAGTCGGGCACCAACACCTTCTCGGGGAGCGGCGGCGGGTACTTCCGGCATGACTCCATGAACGCGAAGGATGCTGTCCTGGACCGCGTGCTTCCGTACCAGAACCAGCAGGCGAGCGGCACGCTGGGTGGACCGCTCGTGCTCGACCGGGTGCACTTCTTCGTTGCCTACGAGTACGAACGGCAGCCGCATACCAACTCCTACACGAACTCCGGGATCTTTTCCCAGTTCAACCGGGATCTGCAGGCGACGGACACGAACCGGAAGTGGCTCGCCCGTGTGGACTTGCAGGCCTCGGCCGCGACGCGCTTCACGTTCCGCGGATCGGGCAACATCAACAACTTCTTCACCGGCAGCGGGTCGGGCAACCACCCGATGAACTTCCGCGATCTGCGCCGCGAAGGGGACCAGTACTTCGGCACGCTGACGTCAGTCATCGGCGGCACGTCGGTCAACGAGATCAAGGGCGGCGTGACCTACTACCTGCGGAGCGATCGCCCCGCGGTCGCCGTCTTTGACGGGAGCAAGGAGTTCCCGTATAACCCGGTGCTGGATGGCGGCACGGCCGTGTTCCGGTTCAGCGGCTACACCATCGGCTCGACGCCGCTGGGCCTGGTGCTCGACACCACCAACCTTCGGGACGACTTCACCACCTCGTACGAGGCCGGTGGTCGTCACGATGTGAAGATCGGCTTCGATTATCTGCACTTCAAGAACGACTTCAACTGGTGCCTGCGGTGCACGGGCGACGCGGACATCCGCGCGCGCGGCTTCTCCCTGAACGCGGCCCAGGTCGGGCAGATGTTCCCGAACTCGGCGTGGAACGACATGGCGGCGTGGAACAGCCTGGAGCTGCTGAACGACGGCGCGCGGTTCGTAAATCACTCGCTGACCGACACCGATCACCAGTACATCGTGCGTCGCCACGTCTTTGGCGGCTGGTATCAGGACGACTGGCAGATGTCGGACAGCCTCACGCTGAACATGGGCGTGCGCTACGACTGGGACAGCAACGGTCACAACGAGCAGCTGGAGTGGCTGCCCTTCAAGACCGGCAACGAGCCGCGCGATCGCAACAACGTGGCGCCGCGCGTCGGCTTCAACGTGCGCCTCAACGACGAGACGGTGGTCCGTGGCGGCTACGGACTCTACTTCGCGTTTGCGCCGAACGACGGCGTGCAGCAGACCACGGGCTACCGCTGCTTCGTTGGCAGTGACACGTGCCCGCGGTACGAGAACCAGCAGCTCCCGGACGGCCGGGCGGACTTCATTCCGAACTGGTTCGGTACGGGAGCGAGCTTGCCCAGCCAGCTCGGTGGCCCGTGGCCGACCGCACAGGCCGCCATCGTGAATGCCTGCGATCAGAACAACTCGGCCCCCGGTTGCCTCTACCGCACGTTCGGGCAGGAGATCAACTACGTCGGTCGCGAGACGTCCTACGCCCACCAGGCGTCGATCGGGCTGCAGCGTCAGCTCGCCGATCTGGTGTCGTTCGAGGCCAACTTCCTCTACACCGGCGGTCGGGGTGAGGAGATCTCGACGCAGGGTAACCTGACGTACAACCCGGCGACGGGCGCCAACTACCCGTTCAGCGACATCTCTCGGCGCGCCACGCCGCAGTTCGGCACGGTGAACTACGAGTACCTGGCGCGGGAGTCGAACTACTACGGCGCGGACTTCACGATCACGAAGCGCTATAGCGACAACTGGCAGCTCACGGCGAGCTACACGTCGGCCTGGTTCAAGGATCGCAACCCGCTCCGCAAGGAGTGGGTCGTCGGCAGCGAGGGCTACATCATCCGCCGGGACGTCGGCTTCGCGCTGTAGCGCGACCTGGGTGGCGAGTACACGTTTGCCGAGACCAACCAGCGCGGTCGGGCGACGCTCAACGGCATCTGGGACATTGGCAAGGGTCTCCAGTTGAGCGGCATCTACTTCTACGGCTCGGGTGAGGCCCGGCAGGCCACGGCTGGCGGCGACTTCCGCAACGAGGGCAGAGGTTCGGAAGAGCGGCTGCGGCGCGATGGCACGATCATCGACCGCAACGCGTTCCAGAGCGACCCGATCCACCGGGTGGACGTGCGCTTCCAGCAGCGGATTCCGCTGGGCGGCTCGGTCGCGGTTGACGGCATGTTCAAGATCTTCAACCTGCTGAACCACAAGAACTTCGGGTCCTATCAGACCAACGAAGCTAATCGGAACTTCGGTAACCCGGAGCCCAACGGCAACATCGCCTATCTGCCGCGCGTCATGCAGCTGGGCTTCCGACTCACGTTCTAGCTCGACCTCAGCATGGCCCCTTCCTCGCCGAGAGGGAGGGGCCATGCGCTCTTCGTCATCGGCGGCGTCCTGCCGCACGCGGTCACGCCTACTCCCCCCATCAACCTCGTCGACTCGGCGCCGGTCAAAACATGTGCGCATCAAACGCGCCTTGGCCTCACGCCTGCCCATCCTCATCAACCCCGATGTTCACGTTGGCGCGCGGCCTCCTGGCTCTCGGCGCGCAGGAACGCGGCACACGGGCTGGACGCACAGGAGTCTCTCGAGCGTCGTCGAATCGGACCCGATGGTCGCCCAAGGTCTGCCTTGATTCGCGCAGCTATTCGCGCCGCGAAAGGCAGGGGCTCGCCCTCGGAAGCGCGCAGCAACCAGGAGTCGCCTGCTCAGGGTGCGGGTCTGTGCAGGTCCAAGTGGGGTTGTCAGTCTGGGCGTCGAGCCCGCCCTGCAAGGCGCGAGGAGCACGCATGCCTGACGCATGTACGCGACGAGCAACGCGGCCAGGCCGCGGGGGGGAGGGAGCAACGCTGACGCTCCTTGACTACGTCAGTTCAGCGTCCAGAGCGTGAGCGTCGAGACATCCTTCACAAACACCCTGTTGCCGACGATGGCCGGCTGCGTCCACGTCTCATCCTCGGCCACCGTATAGCGACGCACCGGTTCGAAGCCGGTCTGGCTCGCACGCAGGATGACGAGTTCGCCGTCGTCCTCGAGGCTGAACAGGACGTCGCCTGCTCTGGCCAGCGCGACGTTGCCGGCCTGACGCCCCACGGACGTCCACAGGATCTCTCCGGTCCCTGCGTTGATCGCGAAATACTGACCGAGGTTGCGGCTGGTGAGGCCAAACATGACGTCGCCCGACAGCACGGCGTTGCTCATGCGCCCGGGAATCTCGGCGTTCTCCCAGACCGTCTCTGCCACCCACTGGTTGTTCTGCCGCGCCACGCGCACGGCCGTCGCCGGGCCGGCGTGTCCCCAGGCAATCACGGTTTGCCCGTACAGCACCGGCGTGATCGAGTTGGTGGAGTTGCCGCTCGCGAACGGCCGCTCCCAGAGCAGCACACCGGTTGCGGCATCGAGGCCCACAAGCTTGCCCTTGGTAATGGTCACCAACTGGCGCACGCCACCGAACGTGGCGACGATCGGCGAACCGTACGCTGGAGCGTCGCCATTCCAGCTCCACACCACGTCTCCCGAATCGACATCGAAGGCGGTGAGTTCGCCCCGCTCCTCCCCGCCAAGGTGAAAGATCACGGTGTCACCTTCGACAAGCGGCGAGAAGGAATGAGTTGTATACAGAGGGACCTCAGGTGACCCCGGTTTCTGCCAGACCTGCGCCCCGGACTCCGCGTCATAGGCCGTCACCACGCCGGTCATACCGATCGCGAACAGGCGCCCGCCGGACAGCACTGGCGTCGACTTCGGTCCTGCGCCATGCCCCGTGGCGGCGCTATGCATCGTGAACGGCGCGGGGTACGACGTGCGCCACAGGACATCGCCGTTGCCGGCGTCGATCGCACTCATCACCTCGTCGTCGCCCTGCCTGGAGAACATGTAGACGCGATTGCCGACGACCAGTGGCGTGGCGTAGCCAAGACCGATATCGATCTGCCAGCGCTCGGTGAGCTGTTCAGGCCAGACGGCCGGTTCGGCGAAACCCGTGATGACGCCGTCGCGGTTAGCTCCCCGCCACTGCGTCACGTCGCCTGCAGCGTTCTGTGCGTGGGATACGGCGGGCAACGCAATCAACAACCCGCACAACACGAACCCGTGGGCAATGGCGGTCGCGGTCATCCTCGTCATGGTCTCCCTCTCGCCTGAATATTGAACGCGGCAAGCGTTCCCTGGTTCCGCAGATACAGCCGTCCGTCGCTGATGGCCGGATGGGCACGAGACGGCGCCCCCCGACCGGCGGCGATCCTGAATCGCCCCTGTTCCCGATACCCCTCCGACGTGGCCTCGACCAGACCGACGACACCGCTCTCGCTGAGGATATACAGGTGTCCGTCCGCATAACTCAGCGACCCTTTGCCAACGCTCCGGTGCCGCCACATCATCGTGCCGGTCGCGAACTCCAGACAGGTCAGGATCGAATTGTTGAACCCATACAGGTAGCCATCAACGAACACGACGCCGCCATGATGATTCTGCATGTCGCGGGTGCGATAGATCTCCTGCGCGACGACTTCACCACCCTCGGCGCGGAGACCAAGTAACGTGCCTCCCGTGCCGTAGGACGCAGTGTAGAACACCTTGTCGTCGTGGAAGACCGGCGTGGTGATGTTGGCGGTTCTGTTGGCTGCCGCCTGGTGTCGCCACATCAGCTTGCCGTCCGACGCGCGCACGCCGACGCCCGCCGCGCCCGTCAGCGTCATCACCGTCCGTACGCCGCCCACATCGGCGACGATCGGCGACGCGTACCCCGCTTGATCGCTGAGTTCCTTGGCGACCCAGATCGTGTCGCCGGTCATCTTGTCGAGCGCCACGATCCCGGCAGCCCGACCGCCCGGCGCCACGATCACCCGGTCGCCATCGACCAGCGGCGACTCGCTGATCATCCACCCCGGATTGCGCCCGCCGAAGTCGGCGAGGATATTCCGCTGCCAGATCACGCTGCCATTGTCGGCACGCAGGCACGCCAGGTCGCCCTGTTCGGTCAACGCGTAGACGCGTCCGCCGTCGACGGTCGGCGTTCCCCGCGGGCCCGACCCTTCGCGGTTCTGGCCGGCCGCGCCGAGACTCCGCACCCAGAGTCGCGTGCCATCGGCGCGGCGCAATGCCGAGACGGCGCTACGGCCGTCCTGAATGCCCTGCACGAAGAGACGACCGGCGCTTTCAGCAACCGAACCGACCCCGTCGCCCACATTCGAGACCGACCAGACCTGCGGCGGTCCCTCGACCGGCCACTCCGCCAGCAGTCCAGTCTCCGGCGAGCGACCCGAGCGGTCCGGTCCCCTCCACTGCGACCAGTCAGTGCCTGCAGCTTGACCGGCTATCCCCACGGTTGAGGCCGCCACCAGCACGAACCCGACCATGAGTCCCCGCTTCACCATCGCTCCTCCTGTCCGCTGAAACCAGCCGGTCAAAACGTGACCCCCGCGCTGATGCCAAATGTGCGCGGCGCGCCGCTTTCACCGAGAAACCCGGACGGGGCCAGTTGTGGATCAAAGGGCAGCGCCACGGGGATGTATCGCGTATCCAACAGGTTTCTGACCCAGAACTCGGCGAAGACATATCCGCCGCGCACACCGGTCCGAACATTGGCCAGCGCGTAGGCACTCTGCCCCGCCGTGTTCAGGTCGTCGTAGGAGAACGCACCGTATCGGATCACCTCGGCACGGGCAAACACCGTCTCACCGCGTCGCAGCACATGGGAGAGCTGTGCGCCGACCGTGGCCGTGTATTCAGGTGTGTTGGGAATGTCATTGTCCGCAACCGGCACCCCGCTTGACACGCTGCCGGCCTTGAACGTGGCGTTGGTGAAGCCCACGGCACTGAACAGGTCCAGACCCGGGCGGACTCGCGCCTGCACCTCAAACTCGGCGCCCGTGCTGAGGGCGCGCCCGACGTTGGCGATGTAGAACTGCCCCGGCACCGATGGATCCGGCAGGTTCAGCTGCAGATCGTCCCAGTCAATTCGGAAGACGGCCGCATTGGCGACCACCCGTCCACCGGCCCAGGTGGTCTTCACGCCTCCCTCGAAGTTTCGAGTGTGCTCCTCCGCGTAGGCCTCAAGTCCCGCCGGCGACGCGGCGTTGAATCCGCCCGCCTTGAAACCCCTGGCCACCGCGCCGTAGATCATCTTGCCGGGCAGCACGCGCACGGCGAGCGACACGTGCGGCGACAGCGTGGCGAAGCTCGCCTCCGGCTCGACCAGCCGAGCCGGAGCGATCGCCGGCTCGAAGAACGTGTCGAGCGCGGCGGTCTTCCGCTCGTAGTCGACACGTGCGCCCACCGACAGATCCACGCGGTCCACGAAGGTGGACGTCGTCTGGCCGTACACCCCGACCCCGACATCGTCGAGCGCCGACTGCGGTGAGTGCTGACTGACGGGAAACGCCAGGAACGGCGAGAGAACGAACGGCGAGAAGTGGTTGACGGCGTCCTGCTCGTAGCGCTGCGTAAACGCGAAGACGCCGGCCTGCCACCGCATCGGAATGCTCTCCGTCTGACGCCACGGCGCGTCGGGCGCGGAGGCTATCCGCACCTCCTGCGTGAACTGCAGGCTTTCCTCTGTATTGTCGCGCCGAAGCAACGGCTGCGGCGTGTAGTCCAGGTCCGTCTCGTCCCGGGTCTTCCAGCGCACCAGGCCCGTCGTCGTTGACAGCGTGACCCGGTCACCGACCATGCGCGTCAACAACGTCGTCGCGACCAGATCACGATCCGTGTGGCCCTCGAAGTCGCGCGACACCTCGTACGGATCTTCTCTCAAGCCCCCGAGGTCGCTGAGCGCGTAATCGCCGTCGCGCGCGCGTTCGCCTGTCACGATGAGGCGGGTTTCCCACCGGCTCGTCGGCGTCCAGAACACCTGGCCCTTGCCGAACAGCGCTTCGCGGGAATCGATGTCACGGCCCGTGACACGGTTGCGGGTGAAGCCGTCGCGCTGACTGAACCCGATGGAACCACTGACGCCCACGCGACCATCCACCAGGGGGCCCGACACGCTGCCGCGGACATCGCGCGACCCGAAGTTCGAGAGTGGCGCAGAGAGCGTGTAGCTCCAGTCGGTCAGCGACGGGCGCAGGCTGTTGACGTTGATCACGCCGGCCAGCGTGTTCCGCCCGAACAACGCGCTCTGCGGGCCGCGGACGAACTCGATTTGCTCGACATCGAGCAGATCGATGCTCGAGCTGTTCGAGTTGAGCTGCGGGACACCATCAAAGTACGTGGTGATGCTGGGGTTGGCCGGACTCGAGCCGATCCCGCGAACGCGCGGATTGCTCAGCTTGCGCGCCGTGAAGTCCGAGAACTGCGTGTTGGGCGAATAGATGGCGGCATCTCGCACGAGACCGACTCCCGCATCGGCCAGACCGTCCATCGACACGGCCGTGACGCTGACAGGCAGCGTCTGCACGTCAGCGGGTTCTTTCTGGGCTGTGACGGTCACCGGTGGCAGCTGCACAGGCCCTACCTGGCCCGCCGGCGCAGCCTGGGCGCTGGCGACCACCGGTACGGCGACCAGCACACCCGCCTCGACGAGCACCCGCACCATCATCGACAGACGTGCCGGAAAATCCATCCCGTCCATTATCCCCGCGAGCGCCGCATCATG
>JAQBVV010000011.1 GCA_027622905.1 Acidobacteriota bacterium | reverse complement strand
GGAGCCGTCGTAGTCGACACCGAGACCCCCGCCGACGTCCAGGTACTCCAGTCCCGCGCCAAGCCGGGCCAGCTGCGTGTAGACGCGCGCCGCTTCGTTGAGCGCACCTTTGACGATGCGGATATTGGTGATCTGGCTACCCAGGTGAAAGTGGAGCAGTTTGAGGCAGTCCTGCATGCCGCGGGCTTTGAGCTCTTCAAGCGCCCGCAGAATCTCGGTGACGGTGAGGCCGAACTTCGAGCGGAATCCGCCGGACGACTGCCAGCGACCGCTGCCGCGAGCCGCCAGCTTGACGCGGACCCCGATCTGGGGGCGGACACCGGCCTTCTCGGCGGCCTCGAGGATCAGATTCAGTTCGGTGTATTTCTCGACGACCGGAATGATGGTCCGGCCCAGTTTCTGCGCAAGCATTGCCGTTTCGATGTACTCGGCGTCCTTGAACCCGTTGCAGATGATGGGCGTGTCGTTGTCGGCGATCGCCACGACGACGAGCAGTTCTGGTTTCGATCCTGCTTCGAGGCCGAAGCCGAAAGGTCGGCCGAAATCCATGACCTCTTCGACCACCTGTCGCTGCTGATTCACCTTGATCGGAAAGACGCAGTTGTAGGCGCCCTGGTACTGGTTCTGATCGATGGCAGCCCGGAAGGCCGCGTGAATCTCTCCGAGGCGATGCCGAAGAATGTCCGTGAATCTGACAAGGACCGGGAGGTGGATGCCCCGGAGCTGCAGTCGGTCGATCAGTTCCTTGAGGTCGATCGCGGCGTCCGGCTCCTTCGTGGGATGAACCTGTACGTGTCCGGCGTCGCTGACAGAGAAGTAGCCGTGCCCCCAGCGGGCCACTTCGTACAACTCATTGGCGTCGTGGACGCCCCAGGCTCGCGTGGACGACGTGGAGGCACTCGCGGTTGCCGGCGTCGGGCGTCCTTTGGTGACCGTACTCATAACGGTCTCATGATACGAGGTCTTCAGCGGTGCGTCTGCGGTCTTTTTGCTGGCGATGTCCACGCGAAGGCCGTTCGGGCCCCTCGGGCTTCGGACAAGGCGAAGCCGGCAGGTAGAATGTGGGAGGCCTCATGTCGGATCGCATTCCCGCTATCAAACTACTCCTGCTGCCGAAGGACACCAACCCTTTCGGTACGATCTTCGGCGGCGTGATCCTGTCGCACATCGATCTGGCGTCGGCTGTTGAAGCGCGCAAGACGGCGCCGCTTCGGTACGTCACGCGCGCGATGAACCAGGTCGAGTTTCATCAGCCGGTGTTCGTCGGGGACGTGGTGAGCTTTTACACCAAGACCGTACGGATCGGGCGAACATCGATCACCGTGCAGATCCTGGTCGAGGCGGAGCGATGGGGCGTCGGCCGGGAGTTGCCTCCCGGTGGTCTCGGCGCGTTGGTGAAGGTCACAGAAGCCGTGGTGGTCCTCGTCGCTGTGGACGATTACGGGAAGCCGGTGCCGATCCGGCCGGAACCCATGCAGGTCTGACGCGAATGAAATGGGTCAGCACCGGTCGGGCGTCGCTGCCCGTCCCCTTCATCGACGCACTCTTCGCTGGCACGGCGCCGGACGGAGGCTTGTACTTTCCCGACCGGTTCGAGCCACTGCCGCGCGCCAGCCTCGAGGCGCTGGCATCGGCGGAGGTCGCTGAGATTGCGTCGATCGTCGGCAGTCACCTCCTGCGCGACGAAATTTCGGTCGCTGATCTGTCCGCGCTCGTGCAGGATGCGCTCGACTTTCCCATTCCGCTGGTCCAGATCACCGAACGTGTCTGGGTCCTGGAACTGTTTCACGGCCCGACGGCGGCCTTCAAGGATGTGGGCGCACGGGTGCAGGCGCGATTGCTGCATCACTTCACCGACGGCACCCCGCTGACGATTCTTGTCGCCACGTCCGGTGATACCGGCAGCGCGGTGGCCCAGGCGTTTCATGGCGTGCCCGACACGCGCGTGATCGTGCTGTACCCGGAGGGACAGGTGACGCCGGTGCAGGAAGCCCAGATGGCGTCGCTCGGCGACAACATCACGGCGGTGGCCGTGCGTGGCACATTTGACGATTGCCAGCGGCTGGTGAAGCAAGCGTTTGCCGACGACGATCTTCGCGCCCATGTCTGGCTGACGCCGGCCAACTCGATCAATCTCGGACGATTGCTGCCGCAAGTGTTTTATTACTTCGTGCTCGCGCGGCTGAAGACCGATCCGATCGTGTCGGTGCCCAGCGGCAATTTCGGCAATCTCACCGCGGGACTGATCGCCAAGCGGATCGGGTTGCCGGTGCGGCGGTTTGTCGCATCGACCAATGTCAATGACGTCGTACCCGAGTACCTGCGGTCCGGCGTGTACCGGACGCGCGACTCGGTGCGCACGGTTGCAAACGCGATGGACGTCGGTGCACCGAGTAATTTCGAGCGCATACGAGCGCTCTACGACGACGACATCGACCGGATGCGCCACGACATTGCTGGCGCGTCGTTCACCGACGCACAGATCGTGACCGAGATCGGAGACGTGTATCGGCGGCACGGGTATCTACTCGATCCGCACGGGGCGGTTGCCTGGCTTGGCTTGCAGCCGCACCTGGAGGCGGACCCGAGTGCGACAGGGGTATTGCTCGCCACCGCACATCCCGCAAAGTTCTGCGAGGTCGTGGAGCCGGCGATCGGGGAGTCACTCGCGCTGCCACCCGCACTCGCCGCCGCGCTGGCACGGCCGCGCCACAGCGTGGCGCTGGAGGCCAGCTATCCGGACCTCGTCGCGTTGCTGCGCCGCCCGTCACCGTGATCCGATCTGAGTTCAGCCATATGCCAGACCTCGACACCTTCAGGCCCTCGCAGGGGACGTTGCCCTCGCGTGATGCTGTCCCTGCGCGCTATCGATGGGATCTCAGCGCCATTTGCCGCGACTGGGATGACTGGTCGGACGCCTACCGCGACCTGCAGTCAAAGATCGAGGCGTTTGCCGCACTGCGGGGCACCCTGGCCCTCGGCGTCGACCACCTGCTCGCCGCGTTCCGCGCGATGGATGCGATGGGTGGGCTGAGCTATCGGGTCTGGTATTTCGCGTCACTCCACTACGACCAGGACCAGCGCGACAACGCGATCGACGCGAAACGGCAGGAGGTCCAGATCCTCTTCGCGCGCCAGCAGCAGGCCGGTTCCTGGTTCAATCCGGAACTGCTCGCCATTCCCATCGAGACCGTGCGGGAGTGGATCGATGCGAATGCCGAACTGGCGGTGTACCGCTTTGCGATCGAAAGTCTGTTCCACGAGCAGGAACACGTCCTCGACGAGCGAGGCGAACGTCTGATGTCGTTTGCAGGCCGCTTCAACAGCGTGCCGCACGACAGCTATGCCGCGCTGACCACGGCCGATGCGAAGTTTCCGTCGATCACGCTCGAGGGCGGGGAGCAGGTCACGCTGAGTTACGGCCAGTACCGGGTGTTGCTGGAGACGAATCGGCGGCAGGAGGACCGTGCGACGGCATACCGGGCGTTTCACCGCACCTACGCGGACAACCAGAACACCTACGCCGCCCTCTACAATGGCGTCCTGCAGCGCGACTGGTTCCACGCACGTGCGCGCGGATACGAGACGACACTCGACGCGGCGCTGCACGGCAACAACATCCCCACCACCGTCGTCGAGAACCTGATTGCCGGCACCAGGCAGGGCATGGAGCCGCTGCGACGGTACCATCGTCTTCGACGGCGGGTGCTCGGCGTCGAGACCTATCGCCTGTTCGACGTGTCTCTTCCCCTGCTCGAGCAGGACGTGCGGTATCCCTACGACGAGGTCGGGGGCCGGATCGTCGACTCGGTGGCGCTGCTCGGCGAGGCCTACCAGCAGCAGGTGCGCCAGGCATTCGACAAGGGATGGATCGACGTCTTCGAGAACGTCGGGAAGCGCAGCGGCGCGTATTCGGCGCCGGTGTACGGGGCGCATCCCTATATGCTGCTCAACTACAACGAGACGCTCGATGCCGTGTTCACGCTGGCGCACGAGATGGGGCACTCGATGCACACGTTGCTGTCACATCAGACGCAGCCGTTCGTCTATGCCGGGTATACGATCTTCGTCGCCGAAGTGCCGTCAACGCTCAGCGAAGCACTCTTTCTGGATCTGATGCTCGAGCGCGCGCGGTCGCGTGAAGAGCGGGTCACCCTGTTGCAGCACGCGATCGACAGCATCGCGAGCACGTTCTACACCCAGGTGCTCTTCGCCGATTTCGAACTGCAGGCGCATCGACTGGTGGAGCAGGATCATCCGGTCACGGCGGAGGTGCTCAATACGCTGTACGCGACCTTGCTGCGCGAGTATTACGGCGACGTCCTGGACGAGGAAGAGGTGTCGCGCGTGACCTGGGCTCGTATTCCACACTTCTTCAGCACGCCCTACTACGTCTACCAGTACGCGACCTGCTTCGCGTCCACGGCGAAGATCATGCAGGGACTACGGGCGGCTGACCCCGGCGCCAGGTCTGCGCGGGTGGACGAGTACCTGTCGCTGTTGCGCGCTGGCGGGAGCGACTATCCAATGCATCTTCTCGCGCGGGCCGGGGTCGATCTCAGCCAGCCGGATACGGTGCTGGCTGTGGCCGCAGAACTCGATGTGCTGGTTGGGCGCCTCGAGGTCGAACTGGGTGACTAGAGCGCTTTCCCGCATTTGTCGATCTCCACCGAATCGAAAGACGATCCAGGCTAGGCGCCTCGCCGTCTCTATGCGACGCCAGACTTTCACCACGGGACTGGTCCAGTTTCCCATGGTCTTCCTTTACAGGGAGCGTTATTCGAAGTAGTATTCCATCCGGATAGACGGATATATGGTTGCGATTCTCGACCACATGGCGGTGCTTGCCGAACCGACGCGCTGCCGCCTGCTCCTGCTGCTCGAAAGACACGAGCTGACCGTGTCCGAGCTGTGTGCGGTGCTGCAGTGCCCACAGTCGAGCGTCAGCCGCCACCTCAAGACACTTGCCGACGATGACTGGGTGAGTTCGCGGCGCGATGGGACCAGCCGCTTTTACAGCATGCCGCTGCATGACCTGGATTCCGGGGCTGGCCGGCTGTGGCCCCTGATACGCGAGCAGGTCGCCGAGACGGCCGCCGCCGGTCAGGACACCCTTCGGTTACAAGGTGTGCTCGCGCGTCGCCGAGCGAAGTCGCAGGAGTTTTTCGCGACCGCCGCGGGTGACTGGGACCGCCTCCGGAGCGATCTCTTCGGTGACACGTTCTATCTGTGGGCTGTGCTTGGCCTCATTGATCCGACTCTTGTCGTCGGTGATCTGGGATGCGGCACCGGGCAGCTCACCGAGACGATTGCGCCGCACGTCCGCCGCGTGATTGCGGTCGACGGCTCCACAGACATGCTCGACGCGGCGCGCCGACGCGTGGGTGAGCGGGCCAACGTGGACATCCGGCAGGGCGATCTCGAGGCGTTGCCGCTGGACGACGGGGAGCTTGATTGCGCGATGCTTGCGCTGGTGCTGCACTACGCACCGAATCCAGCCAACGCGCTCGCCGAGGTGGCGCGGGTCGTCAGTCCCGGTGGTCGGCTGCTGGTCGTCGACATGCTGCCGCACGATCGCGAGGAGTACCAGCAGCAGATGGGGCATGTCTGGCTTGGATTCGCTGAAGCGCAGATGTCGCGGTTTCTGAAGGCGGCTGGATTCAGCCGTATCCGGATGCGCGTGCTACCCGCGGATCCGGACGCGCAGGGGCCAGGACTATTCGCAGCCGTTGCAACGCGAGCGGCGTAGATGCACGCAGTGGGAGGACACGCGTCCTCACAGAGAGTGACGGGTCGTGGGACCCGTTGGAAACGAAAAGGAAAGAGACAATGGCAACAGTACTGACAGAGACGACACACGCATTCGAGGCAGCCGAGAAGGCGGGGCGGCCACCCTACAAGGTGGCAGACCTGAACCTTGCGGAGTGGGGACGCAAGGAGCTTCGCCTGGCCGAACATGAGATGCCGGGACTGATGGCGCTCCGCACGCGATACGGGGCCAAGAAGCCGCTCGCCGGCGCGCGCATCATGGGCAGCCTGCACATGACGGTGCAGACGGCGGTGCTGATCGAAACGTTGACCGAGCTGGGTGCCGATGTGCGGTGGGTGTCGTGCAATATCTTCTCCACGCAGGACCACGCGGCGGCGGCGGTCGTTGTCGGTCGCCCCGAGACGGGTGGCACGCCGTCGGCTCCGAAGGGGACGCCGGTGTTCGCGTGGAAGGGCGAGACGCTCGACGAGTACTGGTGGTGCACGGTCGAGGCGCTTGTCTGGCCCGATGGGGCCGGTCCATCACTCATCGTCGATGACGGGGGCGACGCCACGCTCTTCGTGCACAAGGCGGCGGAGTTCGAGGCCCTGGGGAAGGTGCCGGCCTACAACTCGGAGAAGGATCCCGAGGAGTGGGGTGTCATCCTCGAGACCATCGCCCGCGAGTTGAAGGCCAAGCCCGGCCAGTGGTCGAAGCTGGCCCATGCCATCCGCGGCGTCAGCGAGGAGACGACGACCGGCGTGCACCGGCTCTATCAGATGATGGAAGCTGGCACGCTTCTGTTCCCGGCCATCAACGTCAACGACTCCGTGACGAAGAGCAAGTTCGACAATGTGTATGGCTGTCGCCACTCACTTCCGGATGGCCTTGCGCGCGCCACTGACGTCATGCTCGGCGGGAAGGTGGCGCTGGTTCTGGGATACGGAGAGGTGGGGAAGGGCTGCGCGCAGGCACTGCGCGGGCAGGGTTGCCGCGTGATAGTCACCGAGATCGATCCCATCTGCGCGCTGCAGGCGGCGATGGAAGGCTTCGAGGTGAACACCATGGATGACGTCGTCGGGGAGGCGGACATCTTTATCTCGACGACCGGCAACTTCAACATCATCACCGTGGAACACATGAAGCGGATGAAGGACAAGGCCATCATCGGCAACATCGGCCATTTCGACAACGAGATCGACATGGCTGGGCTCAAGAAGACCAAAGGGGTCGAGCGGATCAACATCAAGCCGCAGTACGATGAGTTCCGCTTCCCGGACGGTCATAGCGTGCTGGTGCTGGCGGAAGGTCGACTCCTGAATCTTGGGTGCGCCACGGGGCACCCCAGCTTCGTGATGTCAGCGTCGTTCACCAACCAGGTGCTCGCGCAGCTTGAGCTGCATGCCAAAGCGGAAGATTACGGCAAGACAGTGACGATGCTGCCCAAGGCGCTGGATGAGGAGGTCGCGCGGCTGCACCTCGATCATCTGGGTGTGAAGTTGACGAGGTTGTCGCAGGAGCAGGCCGACTACATCGGTGTGCCGGTTGACGGACCGTACAAACCCGATCACTATCGGTACTAGCAACTCGTCGGCCTACCCGCAGTGGGTAGGCCGGCCGCTCGCTCCCCGCCCGCCCCGGCGCGCGTCGAACGTCGCGGCGCTGCGTCGGTGGCGCACTGTCGCGGTGGCAGGTGAGCACCGGTTTCAGCTGGCGGTCGACACCAGCGGTTGGGAGAAATGACACTCGAGCTCGGCATGCGTCTCGGCCCGTACGAGGTGGTGTCCCAGCTTCGGTTCGCTGGCCTTGGCGAGATCTACCAGGGCCGCGACCACGAGCACGGGCGCGACGTCGCGATTCGTGTCGTGCGGCTCGACGCAGGGTCCGATCCCGGGCTGCTGCAGCAGCTCGCCGGCGACGTCATGGACACGGCGGCACTCTCGCATCCAAGCATCCCCAGGATCTACGAGGTCGGAACGGCGGCGGACACGCTCTACATCGTGTCGGAGCCGTTCGATGGCGCGACGCTGCGGACGCTTCTGGACGGAGGCCCGCTGTCGACCGAGGCTGCGAGTGCGTGCATTGCGCAGATCGAGGGCGCCCTCGCCGTCGCCAGTGCGCAGGGGGTATCCCACGGGGACCTTCGTGCGGACAACGTGCTGTTGACCTGGGATCGACGCACGCTCGTACTGGGTTTCGGGCTGGCGGCAGCGGTGGGGGGCGACGGCCCGTCGGATGCGGCGGCGCTGGATGCACTGCGCGACGAACTGTTGCCGCCGGATGCGGCGGTGCTGGAGGCTCCACCCACCGAACCGGTGCCAGTACCGCACGCGACCAGCCCACGACCGTGGTGGCGTCGTTCGGCCTTGGCGATCGTTGGTTTGGTGGTACTGGCGCTCGGGATCGGGGCGTTTGTCACCCTGTCCATCCAGCGTGCTCGTCTGAACGTGCAGGCCTCCCGCACGGGGGCAGAAGGCGCCCCGACCCGAAATGGTTCGACCGCGATTGTCCAGGAGCTGCCGTCAGACGCTGCCGACGTGGGCGGGGCGGAGGAGCGTCCAGCGGTCGGCGTGACCGACGAAGCGCTCGCTCCACTCGAAGAGGCGGCTGAGCCTTCGGCGGTGGCGAGCGATCCGCCGGATACCGCGCCGAGCGACGAGGAGCCCGCCGAGTCCGATACGCAGGCGTCGGTCGATGACGGGGTTGCGCGAATCGTCGAGCCGCTCGTGGCGGAGGCTGAGGCGGTGGCGGAAGAAGCGCCTGAGCCTGAGGCAGTGGTGGCGGAGGCACCGTTGCCTCCACCAAGCGTGCCTCCACCAACCGTGCCTCAGCCCGTGGCCGGCGCCACGCCAACGGGTCCGGTGCCAGGCGCTGACGGTCGCGATGCGAGAAGCTTGGTCGCGGAGGCGATGGTGCGCGCGGCCGAATTCGATCTGCCTGGCGCAATGGAACTCCTGAGCACGGCCGCAGTGCGAGGGGATGCGGGCTCTGAGGTCGGGCTGGTGTACTTGCGCGGCCTGGTGGACGCACGCGAGGCGTTTCGGGCAGGCGGCACCGCCGATTCGCTGGCGCCCGTCTTCGCCGCCATCGAGGGGCTTGGCGCGATCTCGCAGGGGCGCCGCGGCTCGGCGGAGATCGCCCGACTGGTCCTGCAGGCGTCCGCGGCCGCTGCGCAGACCGAGCGTGACGAGATGCGCCTGTATCTGGAGACGGCGATGCAGATGGAGCTGATCCAGAACGCGGCGGGGCTGCCGGGCGCGCCACTGGTCAGCGCGACCGAGATCGCCGGCGATCTGTGGCTGCAGGTGGATCGCTACGAGGATGCGCGACGGGTCTACGCGGACGCCGCGGATCGGGTCGGGCCCTCGTTGCGGATCATGGTCGGGCATGCTCGTGCGTCGAGTCGTCTGAACGACGTGCCGGCAGCCTGCGCCTCGTACGGTGGACTCCTGGACACCTGGAGCTCCCGGCCGGGACTGCCCCCCGAGGTTGAGGAGGCGCGGACCTACGTCGAGGAGGTCTGCGAGACGGCGTCCTCGACCAGCGACCAGACGCCCAACTGATCGACGCGTGGAGTACCGGTACACGCAGGAGGTCCTCGATCAACTGGCCGCGCACGGCGTCATGCCGACGCGTGCGCACTCACCGGACCTGGTCCACGACTTCGTCAGCGATCTCTATCGCTACGAGCTGCGACGTCTGCGCGACGGCCTTCGGCGTCGCGAGATCGTGAAGGCGCACTACTACGATCGCGTGGTGGAGGTTCGCCGCCGGTACCGGCTGCTGGCGTTGAAGCCGTGGCAGTGGACGGAGTCGTAACGTGATCCAGTCCAAGCTTCCAACAACGGGCGTGAGTATTTTTTCCGTCATGTCTCGTCTGGCGGACGAGCACGGCGCCATCAACCTGTCCCAGGGATTTCCGGATTTCGAGTGCGCGCCGGAACTGGTGGCCGCGGTCGCGGCCAGCATGCGTGAGGGGCACAATCAGTACGCGCCGATGCTCGGGGTGCGCGTCCTTCGAGAGGCGCTGTCAGACAAGATCGAACGGCTCTACGGGCGCCGATACGATCCTGAGTCTGAGATCACGGTGACCTGCGGCGCCACCGAGGGCCTGTTCAGCACGCTGACCGCCCTGGTCCATCCCGGTGACGAAGTGGTCCTGCTGCAGCCGGCGTACGACGCATACGGGCCGGTGGTCCAGCTCAGCGGAGGCACGCCGGTGTTTGTGACCCTGCGTGGACCGGACTATCGCGTGGACTGGGATGACGTGCGGCGGGTCGTGACGGCGCGCACGCGAGTCATCGTCGTGAATACGCCGCACAACCCGACCGGCATGGTGTTCGACCGGGATGATCTGCGGGAGCTTGGTGGAATCCTCGAGCGCACCGACGCGGTGGTGGTGTCCGACGAAGTGTACGAACACATGGTGTTCGACGGGCGAACCCACGAAAGCATCGCCATGTACCCGGACATCGCCGATCGGGCCGTGGTGATCAGCTCGTTCGGCAAGACGTATCACACGACTGGATGGAAGATTGGCTACTGCGCGGCACCGCGGGCCATCAGCGCCGAAGTCGCCCGCGTGCATCAGTTCGTCACCTACGCGGTGAACGGCGCCATCCAGCGGGCCTACGCGGAGTTCGTGCGCCGCGATCCGACCGCCGGTGGTGTTGCGCCGTTCTATCAGGCGAAGCGAGACTTGTTCTTGCGGCTGATCGAGGGGTCCCGCTTCCGCCCACTCCCGTGTCGCGGGACCTACTTTCAGATGCTCGACTACTCAGCGATCAGCGACGAGCAGGATAGCGACTTCGTCCTTCGCCTGATCACAGATCACGGCGTCGCGGCCATTCCGCTGTCGCCGTTTCTCCACGGCGCCGACCCCGGGCCGGTGCTGCGTTTCTGCTTCGCCAAGAGGGATGAGACGCTTCGACAAGCCGCGGAACGCTTACTCGAGGTCTGACGATGGGCAGCTAGCCCTGATCTTCGGTCTCGCCGTCCTGGTCTGGCGACGTGTCGTCGCCGACCCCTTCCGGGCCCAGGTCGAGATCGGGATCTTTCGGCGCGCGTGTCGCGATATCATCGATGTCCAGCACCGTGTCATCCTCAGCGTCGTCCAGCGCGTACGTTCGGCCGGTGGCCTTCTCCTTGATCGGGCCACGCACCTTGTGCTCCTGCCCCTGCCCCTTCTTGGCACCGCGAAGACGCCGCGGCGGTGCGGGTGGTCCGAAGTTCGCGGAGCGGTCGCGGCCGCCGGCGCCTGGGGAGAAGCCGCCACTCGGCCGGGCTCCGTATCCTGCACCGCCGCCGCCATAACCGCCACCCGGCGGGCGGGGAGCGCCGTACCCACCAGCCGGACGCGGTGGGCGGTCCTCTCGTGCGCGCGCCTCGCTGACCGCCAGATTGCGCCCCTGGAACGGTTGGGCGTCAAACTTGCGGATCACCTCTTCGGCGAGTTCGCGGTCGGCGAACTCGACGAAGGCGAACCCTCGCGGACGACCGGTCTCACGATCGACCGGCATGGCGACGTGTGACGGCTCCGCAACGGCCGCGAAGTGAGCTCGAAGATCGGCTTCGGTCGCGCCGTAGGGCATATTTCCGATAAAAAGACGAACTGCCAATGTTCCTCGTAGACGGCTAGATTCTAACTCACAAGGTCAACGTCCGGACGCAAGGCCGGCCAGAAAAGCGTCGTAGGACATAAACATCCGTTGTTCGAACGCGATAACAAAGGTATCGCCGCGAGCGATGTCTTGCAAGATCGACCCCACGGTCAGCGGCCCGCCGCTCTCGAACAGGGCTCGTACGATGCCCGCGCTCTGCGCATAGGCCAGCCTCGCGTCGTCGCCGGACAGATCACCGAAACTGCCGGCAAGGCGCTCGAACGGCAGCCGGGAAGGCGTCCGGGAGAGCTGCTCGTCGATCCACGCCTCCCCGTTTGGCTCGAACATCACCGCGAGTCCTTCGTGCAGCCACATTGGCACGCCACGAGGTGTCAGCGTCTGGACGAGCGCGTGGGTGAACTCGTGAACGATGACTCGCTCAAGCTCGTCGGGATCGGTGTCGGCGCCGCCGACGGGCAGCCGAATGCGTCCGTCGTAGGCCGCCGCCGCCCACTGAGGCGACTGCGTGATGTCTCTGAATTGTTCCTGTGTGTACAGCACCACGGTGATCGGCCGCTCGGGGTACACGGCGAGCGCCGTGCTCACGCGCCAGTACGCGGCTTCGAGAATGTTGCTGACACGGCTTGTCAGCTCAGGGTCCGCGGCCCCTTCGAAGAGAATCGTGAAGTGCGCACCCTGCGATTCAAGAAAGCTTCCATGGACGGCCGCTTCCTGGTGCAGGTCGTCCAGTCGCGTTCGGAGGGTGCCGTCTTCCGGAGCGTACTCCAGCGCCGCCTCGTAGACGCGAATGGCCCCGGCGATATCGCTTGCGCGGTACAGGACAGTCGCCAGCAGCATGGACGCGTCGGTCAGGCCGGGTGCCAGCTCCAGCGCCCGCTCCAGCGAGTGCTGCGCCACGGTCGGCCGTCCGAGGAGGTAGGCTGCCACACCCGCGCCGAAGTGCGGGGAGGGGTCGCTGGGCTCGGCATCGAGTGCCAGCGCGAACGCCTCCGCAGCGTCCTGGTTGCGGCCGTCGCGGACCGCCTCCCATCCCCTTTGCGCTTCGACCTGCGCGCGCGCCGTGGGGTTGGACTGGGCGTGCACTGGGGCCGCACAGGCTGATATGGCGAGTGCGAATACCACCCCGCGAAAGCAGCTCATGCACGCAATGTTATGCGAGAAGGCCTTCCCTGAGTAGTCTTCGTGGCTGGATACCACGATGATGCGTAGGTGAGCCGATGCAGGAGAAGGAGAACGGAGGGGTGACGATTCCGTGGTTGGGACAAGGCGATCCGTTCCCTCCGGCCGAGTCAGCCTTGTGCGACCCCGATGGTCTACTGGCGGCCGGCGGCGGCCTGTCCAGCGATCGGCTGGTGACCGCGTACGCCCGCGGGATCTTCCCGTGGTTCAGCGAGCACGATCCCGTGCTTTGGTGGAGCCCCGATCCCAGGGCTGTTTTGGGGGTGCAGGATATGCATGTCTCGCGGTCGCTTCGCCGCACGCTGCGATCGTCCGGGTATCGGGTCACGGCAGACACAGCCTTTTCGTCGGTGGTGCAGGCGTGTGCAGCGCCGCGCGACGTCGATGGCGGTACGTGGATCACCAACGCCATGGCAGAGGCCTACGGTCGGCTCGCGGTGCTCGGACACGCCCATTCGGTCGAAGTGTGGTCGGGAGGTACGCTGGTCGGCGGCCTCTACGGCGTGGCCCTGGGTCGGATGTTCTACGGCGAGTCGATGTTCAGCCGGCAGCCGGACGCGTCGAAGGTCGCGCTGGTCTGCCTGGCGCGCCAACTGGAGGCGTGGGGATTCGAGCTCATTGACTGCCAGGTCGCGTCCGCCCATCTGGTGTCGCTGGGTGCGCGCACGATCCCTCGAACGGTATTTCTGCGGGCGATCGACCGCCTGACCCGGTTGCCACCGGTGCCGTCACCGTGGGCGCTGGCTCAGGATCTTCCGGAAACTGTACGGGTAAGATGAAGCGTGTTGGTCACGGGTAGAGAGTCAATGAGCGACCCGCGCGAATTAGTCCTGAGTGAAACCCGCAGCGCCCAGAAGCTGCAACGGCCGCGCATGTGGCGCGTGTTGCTCCATAACGACGACTACACGACGCAGGAATTCGTCGTCTGGGTACTCGAGAGCGTGTTTCATAAGTCGTCAAGTGAGGCCGTTACGATCATGGCGAGCGTGCACCGGACGGGTCTTGGCGTGGCGGGTGTCTTCACCCACGACGTGGCCGAGACGAAGGTCGGGAAGACGGAGCAACTGGCCGCGCAGCATGAGTTTCCGCTGCTCGTCACGATGGAACCCGAGCCCGAAACGGTGGCGCACTGATGGCTCAACCGCCTGTGCCGTTCGCGCCCGAGACGCTGGAAACCATCCAGCGGGCGTTCCGTCTGGCGACGGAACGGCGGCACGACACGGTGTCCCTCGAGCACTTGTTGCGGGCCATTACCGATGATGCCTACGGACGGGAAGTGCTGTCCATGTGCGGCGCGAACCTCGTCGCGCTGCGAGCGCAGGTGGACGCCGTGCTGGCCAAAGCCTTCACTCCGGTGCCGGCGCCAGCGACCGCGGAACCGGAGCCGACGATCGGCTTCGACCGCGTGATACAGCAGGCGGTCGTCCACGGCGCGGTGTCGAGCGCCAAGCATGTGGACACGGGGAGCCTGCTCGTCTTCATGCTGCACGAGGAAGAGAGCCATGCGGCGTTCTTCCTGCGGGTGCAAGGGGTCGATCGCTTGACGCTCCTTCGGGTCATCGCGCACGGCGGGAACGCGGACGCCGTGCCGAGACCAGGGCCTGACCGTGACGGCGATGCGCTGGACGATGGAGCGCCGGCGCCGACCGATCCCCTGGACGCGTTTGCGACGGATCTGATCGCTCGCGCGGCTGCGGGGCGGATCGATCCGCTGATCGGTCGCGCGGCTGAGCTCGAGCGCATGATCCAGGTGCTATGCCGGCGGCGCAAGAACAATCCGTTGCTCGTGGGAGAGCCGGGTGTCGGCAAGACGGCGCTCGCCGAAGGGCTGGCGCTTCGGATCCAGACCGGAACGGTTCCAGACGTTCTCAAGGGGGCGAAGGTGTTCGCGCTCGATCTCGGCGCTCTCCTGGCAGGGACGCGCTATCGCGGCGACTTCGAGGAGCGCGTGAAGCAGGTCCTCGAGCGACTCGGCGGAGAGCCGAACGCGATCCTGTTCATTGACGAGATTCACTCGTTGATTGGCGCCGGCGCTGCGTCAGGGGGAGCGATGGACGCCGGCAATCTCCTGAAGCCGGCGCTGGCCGACGGGACGCTCCGGTGCATCGGGTCCACCACGTTCGCGGATGCCAAGCAGTCGTTCGATCGAGACCGTGCGCTGGCACGCAGGTTTCAGAGAATCGATGTGCTCGAACCGTCCGAGTCCGAAACGGTCGAGATCCTCAGAGGACTTCGTTCCCATTACGAGGCGCATCACGGAGTGGAGTACGCCGACGAGGCCATCGAGGGTGCGGTGACCTTGTCCGCGAAGTACTTGAAGGACCTGCACCTGCCGGACAAGGCGATCGACGTCATGGACGAAGCCGGCGCGGCGGAGAAGCTGCTGGCGTCGGACCAGCGGAGCGGGACGATCGGACTCACGCAGATCGAGGAGGTTGTCGCTGCGATGGCGCGTGTGCCGGTCCATGCGGTCTCCAGCGATGATCGGCAGGCGCTCGCGACGCTGGGTGATCAGTTGCGAACGGTCATCTTCGGGCAAGCCCCGGCCATCGACGAGGTGGTGTCGGCCATCAAGCTGTCGCGCTCGGGTTTGCGGGCGCCCGACAAGCCGATCGGCAGTTTTCTCTTTGCTGGACCGACCGGCGTTGGCAAGACCGAACTGGCACGCCAGCTCGGGAAGATGCTTGGCGTCGAGTTTCTTCGCTACGACATGTCCGAGTACATGGAGAAGCACGCCGTGTCGCGGCTGATCGGCGCGCCGCCCGGATACGTCGGGTTCGAGGAAGGCGGCCTCCTGATCGACGCCGTGCGCAAATCGCCGCACGCGGTGGTCTTGCTGGACGAAATCGAGAAGGCCCATCCCGATATGTTCAGCATCCTGCTGCAGGTGATGGATCATGCCACGCTCACGGATTCGCACGGCCGGAGGGCCGACTTCCGGCACGTCATCCTGATCATGACGACCAACGTGGGTGCGCGGGATCTGTCCGATCGGCGGATGGGGTTCTCCGAGGTCGGCTCGGGTGGGTCGTCGCGTGGGGCGCTCGAGCGCGCGTTCATGCCGGAGTTTCGAAACCGGCTCGACGCGGTGGTCAACTTCGGCGGTCTGGGCCCGGACGAAATCGGACGGGTGGTAGACAAGCAGCTCGACGAATTGCGCGCCATGGTGGCCGCCAGGCACGTGACGGTCGAGGTTGACGCCGCGGCCAGGGCATGGCTCGCCGCCAGGGGCTTCGACCGCGCGTTCGGAGCCAGGCCGATGGCGCGCCTGATCGACCGCGCGATCAAGCAGCCGCTGTCGGAGAAGCTGCTGTTTGCATCACTGGAGGGCACGACTGTCCGCATCACCGTGGAGAACGATGCGTTGCAGCTCTCCACGTAGCAGCCTGTAGCCGGATCGCACACATGTCACTCTCGGATATCCGACGCGAGTATCTTGGCGAGCCGCTTGACGAGGCTCACTCGGACGGGGATCCGTTCGTGCAGTTCTCGACGTGGTTCGAGCAGGTTCGTGCCATCGAGGCCGATCCGACGGCGATGGCGCTGGCGACCGCCACGCGCGATGGCCGCGCGTCGGTGCGAACGGTGCTACTCAAGGGCGTTGACGCCGGAGGGTTCGTGTTCTACACGAACTATCGCAGCCGCAAGGCGCGCGAGTTGGACGAGACCGGACACGCGGGACTGTTGTTCACCTGGCGAACGGTGGAGCGGCAGGTTCGGGTTGACGGACGCGTGGAGAAGGTCACCGAGGCCGAGTCCGACGCGTATTTCGCCACGCGGCCGATCGAGAGCCGGTGGAGCGTGTACGCATCGCACCAGAGCGCGCCGATCGAGAGCCGCGCGGCTCTCGAGGCGCGTTACGAGGCGGCTCGTGAGCAATACCGAGACTCCGTGCCCCGTCCGCCATGGTGGGGTGGGTATCGTGTCGTGCCAGACGCGTTCGAGTTCTGGCAGGGCAGGGCGAGCCGGCTGCACGATCGCCTCCTGTATCGCAAACAGGCGGACGGGTCGTGGGCGAGGGAACGTCTTGCGCCGTGATCCGTCAAGGCCTGACGGGACGCATCGCCGGCCCACTACGGCAGGAGCCGAGTAAGCGTGTACGTTCCCAGCGGGAGGACCGTTCCCTCGTTGCGGAACGGAGCGGCGTCGATCCGTGTGATGGGCTCTTGCGGCCGGGTATCGAGGTCAGAGGCGTCGTAGATGTTGCCACCGTCGGTCCCCGCGTCGTAGGGGAAGAGTTCGAATACGATCTGCGCCGGCCAGTCTCCGCTTTCCAGGAGATTGCGGGCGGACACTCCGACGAACCAATCCGGACTCGGCGCGATCATCGCCACCAGCGTCAGGTAGGGGAACTCACGCGTGACGGTCAGCTCCAGGCTCGTCTCTCCCGGAGACGATGAGATGCCACCGCCGAGCAGGAGCGACTGGGCCTGACCGGCATCGATAGCGGCTCGGATCGTGCTATCGAGCGGCGACGTGGCTCCGAGTTCGGCCATCTGCTTGATGCCAGGAGACGCGATCCCACCGGCCTCCCAGAATCGAACATTCCCGTGCGAGAAGTGCGGGTTCGACGGGAATCGATCGGGATGCGTGGCTGGTGACCACGTGGCGCGAAAGGTGACGCGATACCGAGCCTGGGCAGCTGGCGCCGACGACGCGGTGGGCGAGGTGGGCGTACCGGTGTCCATCGGCGAGGTCGCGTCGCCGCAGGCACCCGCGCCGAGCAGCAGGACGAGCGACATGAGTCGGGCGGTGTTCATGACCAGTCATGACGATACTGCGTTCGATGGGCGGCATGCCACCCGGCCAGGGCCTGCCTGACCCGGCCCTCTGGCCGTTCGCTGCGTTCGTGCTGTCACGACCCTCAGATATTTCCGGGCCACCGGTGATGGACCGGCGGTCCCGACTTCTGTAGTCTTGGTCTCGGCTATGCAATCTCTCTTCTCCACGAAACACGAATTGCGGGTATTCGATGGCCTCGTTCCTGCGGACCTCATCGAGAGATTGTGGAAGTACGCGCACGAGGAGGCCTCGTGGGCGTACAAGGGATACGGAGATCCGGAGGATCCGCTCACCGCCTGGGTCGTGGACTTCGTCAACTTCTTCGGCGACCTCGATGCGGATGCGCGCACGAAGCGATGGCGGGAGCTGGCGACGACGATGCCCTACCTGCATCGTATCTGGGAGCTGGTGTCGAACGCCGTTCCCGGCACCTACGAATTGAATCGGGTGTTTCTGAACGGACACACGTTCGGTCTCGGTGATGGCCTGCACGATGACGGTGGGACCGACGCGTTCACGTTTCTGGTGTACACCACGCCCGACTGGGATGTGGCGTGGGGCGGCGAAACAGTGTTCTACACTGACGCCAGAGACGACATCGTCGCGGCTGTGGTGCCCAAGCCGGGTCGGATGGTCTATTTCGACGGTCGGATTCCCCACGCGGGCCGTGCGCCGGCGAGGCTGTGTACGGACCTGCGTATTACGCTCGCGTTTTAGACGGTCAGGACCTCGAAGACCTAATGGCCTGGTTGCGTCGTTCGTCACGCAATTCCAGGGCGGGACGGGCCAGCGCCCAGCGCGACGCGGCCAGCACGGCACGCCGACAGTCGAGGTCGGCAATCGTCTGTTCGAGGCTGGCGCGGTGTGCGGGCGCACACGCGACCTGCAGCGCGGCAAGCGCGTGCGTACGCGCGAGGGCCAGTTGTTCGCCATCATCCTTCGGATGATCCGGGGGCGCATTGTTGTCGCCCCCGGTCAGCATGAGGCGCTACTCTGCGTGCGCAGCGGCCCGCTCGGCCGGGTCGACATCCATCAACTCGGGGTGCGCCTCGATGTGCGACTTGACCAACGCCTCGGCCTGGGCGAACGACTCGGCATCGCCGGGACGATAGATCGCGTTGGCCTCGATGAGGGCCTGCTGACTGGCGGGCGTCGAGTCGACGCTGTCGTAGATCGCGGCCACCGGACACGCCGGCACGCACGCGCCACAGTCGATGCATTCTTCGGGATGGATGTAGAGGGTGGAGGCTGTCTCGAACTCCGGTTCGTCCTTCCGGGGATGAATGCAGTCGACAGGGCAGACGTCCACGCACGCAGCGTCTTTGGTTCCGATACAGGGGTCGGTGATCACGAATGGCATATGGCGGTCAGCTTACACAAAAACCGGTCGGTTTGGGAATAGGGAAGACGCGGGCATCGAACCTTGCGAAGCCAGGAGAAGCAAGGGCGGAGAAGCAAGGCCGGAGCAGCAAGGATAGAGTAGGGCTGCGTGGTCGGCCGTCGCTAGCGCAGCGCTGCGACCGCCTGCCCGAGGGTATCCCATGAAGCGAGCCATCCAGGCGCTCATGTACGTGCACCGCTACCTGGGTGTGGCGTTCTGCCTGATCTTCATCATCTGGTTCGCCTCAGGCATCGTGATGGTGTTCAAGCGAATGCCTGAGTACTCGATGCAGGAGCGGCTCTCGCGTTTACCGCCGCTGAACGCCGCCGCCATCCGTCTCACGCCCTCGGAGGCGCTGGAGGCGGCGGGCCTCGGGGATGCGCCGCGGCGCGTCTTCCTGACGTCGCTGAACGCGAGGCCCGTCTATCGATTCGTCGTCGATCGTGGGTCGGCGACCGTCTCCGCGGAAACCGGGGACTACGTGGATACGGTGGACGCGCAGGCCGCCGTGGCGATCGCGGCGGGAGCGTTTCCGGAAAGCCGCCAGTCCGCCCGCTATCGTGGTGCGCTGGACGAGCCCGATCAGTGGACGATCGGTAACCCGTTTCGCGTGACCGGCGCGCTGCATCGCATCGCCCTTGGCGATGTCGCTGGCACCGACGTCTACGTGGCCGAAGCCACCGGCGACATCGTCATGAAGACCGACCGGTCGAGTCGGCTGTGGGGGTACGCCGGCCCGGTGATGCACTGGTTCTATTTCACGCCGCTTCGCGCAGGGCGGGGCCCGCTGTGGAGCGATCTCATCATCTACGGCTCGGTGGTCGGGTGCCTGGTGTGCCTGCTGGGCCTGATCGTCGGCGTCTACCGATTCTCGGTCACCGGACGCTACAGGCGTGGCACGTCGATCACGCCGTATGTCGGCTGGATGCGCTGGCACCACTACGCCGGCCTCGCGTTCGGCGTGTTCGCGTTCACGTGGGTCTTCAGCGGATTGTTGACGATGTCGCCCTGGAATCTGTTTCCACAGGGAGGGCCAACGCTGGCCCAGATACAAGCGATTCGCGGCGAAGGCGTGCTGCTCGATCGGTTCACCGTGGCTCCGTCGGCGGCGCTGGTCGAACTGCAGCGGCGGTATCAGCCCAGGGAAGTGGAGCTGTTGCAGTTCATGGGCGCGCCGTTCTACGCGATCGACGTGCCCGCGCGCGCGCCTGATGACCCGTCACCGAACAGCGCGGCGGAGATGACGCCTGCCGCAGGCCTGTCCCGCGTGCTGGTCAGCGCGGACACGCCGGCCCCGCGCGTCAAGGACGGATTCTCGCTGGAGGAACTCGTCGCGGCCGCTCGCGCAGCGATGGGCGGAGCACCGACGCTCGATGTGACCTGGTTGACCGACGGCGACGCCTACTACTACCAGCGCGGGCGTGGAAGGCGAGCAACGGTCCTGCGGGCGACGTTCAACGACGAGGCCGGCACGTGGCTGTATCTCGACTCGCAGGACGGCTCACTCGTGCAGGCCGAGGTGCGAGGAAGCCGCGCCGAGCGCTGGCTGTACCAGGGGCTTCACAGCCTCGATGTCCCGTGGCTCTATCAGCGACCATGGGTGTGGTACCCGGCGATCATCGGGTTGAGTCTTGGTGGACTGGCGCTCAGTCTGACCTCGGTGATTGTTGGCTGGACGTGGCTACGCGGAAAAGTCACACGCGCTGTCGAGCGTCTGCGCGCCCGCCGGGTGAGCGCGTAAGTGTGCCTGGCCCGAGTCTTCCAGGCTTGAGGTCCCGCCAGGGCCGCAACGCACCCCTATCACGCGACGCATCTCCGACAGCCAGTGCTTTTTGACCGAGGCTCGCATCGTGCCATGGTGCTGCGGACGTGAGGCGCAAGGCGTGGGCGCGCGCTCAGATCGCATATACTGAAGAGGCCTTCTTGGGGCGTTTGCCCAGGGGCGCACGTTCGTCGGCGCGCCTTTCTCACATACAGGAGCCCCCGTGCGACTATTTACGATCGGCGACCGCGTTTCACAGCCGCAGTACGGCGCAGGCACCGTCGCCGCGTCCAACGAGTACCACACGACGATCGATTTCGATGAGCACGGTCCACGGACGTTCGCGACACCGATGGTCAAGCTTGAGCGTTCCTCGACAGTCGCCCCTCCTCGCGCGAAAGCCCCGCGCCGCAAGGCCGCACCCAAGCGCACGGCTGCCGCAGCGACCGGGAGCTAGCCTCCGCTCGCGCATCGTTCACGTGGCATAGCTCGGATGTCATGAGCGCAGTTCCCGGGGCACCGTAGGCAGGCGTCCCCCTGCCCGGGGGGACTATCACCACCGCCGGACAGGCGGAAACGAAGATCGGACCACCAGCGGGGCGCGACGAGGCATCGCTGGTCGAATGCCACTGCACGCGCAGCACGGGCGACGGGCACGGATGTCGCTGTACCCTAGTGGCCTGGTGATGAATCGAGATACCAACTCCGCCGCCCCGGAAACACGTGGGTGTCATCGCAGATGCGTATAGACGTCTGGTCGGACATCGTCTGCCCGTGGTGCTACATCGGCAAAGGGCGATTCGAACGCGCTCTGGCTGGATTCGAGCATCGTGACGAGGTCGACATCGTGCATCGTTCGTTCCAGCTTGACCCGGTGAGCGCCAGGGGCACCGCGCACGACCACCGGGACCGTCTCATGTTCAAGTACGGCATGTCCAGAAGCGAGGCTGACGCGACGCAGATCCGCATGGAGCGGACGGCCGCCGAGGAGGGACTGGAGTTTCATCTGGTTGGCGGGGTCACGGGAAATACCGTTGACGCGCACCGGCTGCTGTGTCTTGCCCGCGAGCGCGGCATGCAGCAGGTGCTCCTTGAGCGCCTCTATCGTGCTCATTTCACCGAACAGCGCTCGGTATTCGATCCGGAGTCGCTTGCGGTACTCGCAGGTGAGGTCGGCTTGGACAGCGAGGAGGCCGCTGGCGTTCTGGCTGGTAGCACGTATGCGGATGCGGTTGCCGCAGATAGTCGGGAGGCACGGGAGCTTCGTATCGGCGGCGTCCCGTATTACCGGATCGACGACCGGCACGCCGTGTCGGGCGCGCAGCCGCCGGAGAGCTTCAGCAGAGCCTTGACCGGCGCCTGGCTGGCACGCACGGTGTCGTCCGGCGCGTCGTAGACGTCGCAGACATGGGGCGGACGGAAAGCCCCGTGCGGAGGACCGTGTTACCGTCATGTCTTCTCTTAACAGTGAGGGTCAATCATGCGAAACGTGATGTACGTCGTGTTCGGGCTCGCGTTGGTCGGCAGTCTCGGGAGCGGCGGGGTGGTGGCCGCGCGACAGGCGGACATGGTCAAGACGCATATCGGACATGTGACGACCAGTTTCCAGGCTGCGCCGATGGAGCAGGGTCTGTTGCCAACCGCCGTGGCTGAAGCGGGGACGGCCGCGCAGCACGCGGGACTGGTGGTCAGTTCCGATGGGGATCTCGCGGCAATGCAGCGACACGCGGGGCACGTCCTGCACGCGCTGGATCCGAGCGTCGAGGCGCAGGGGCCCGGACTCGGGTACGGCGTGAAGCGCGCGGCGATGGGCGTTGCGCAGCACATCGGGCTGGCGGCCATGGCGGATGGCGCGTCGGACAATGTCATGACGCATGCGATGCACGTGGCGGCGTCGGCCAACAACGTGGTCGCGCGCGCTGACGAGATGCTCGCCGTCGCGCAGCAGATCCGGTCGGCGACGACGGCGGCGGAGGCCAGCGCACATCTGGCGGAGCTGAGCAGGCTGGCAGAGCAGCTCTACGCTGGCGTGGATGCGAATCAGGACGGCCGAGTGGGCTGGCAAACCGGCGAGGGTGGACTCCAGCAGGCTGAAATGCACATGGGGCTGATGCTCAAGGGCGAGGGGGCGTAGGGACCAGATGTTTTCACTCGGGATCGTCGTGGCGAGCGTGCGTGAGGGTCGCGTGGGTCTCCCGGTGGGGCAATGGTGCGCCGCACGTGCCCGGCGACACGGGCGATTCGACGTGCACCTGATCGATCTGAAAGAGCTGGACCTGCCGATGTTGGCCGAGCGAAAGCATCCGCGCTTCGGCGAGTACGACAACGAGAAGCAGAAGGCCTGGGGCGAGGTCGTGGGCGGTACCGATGCCTTCGTGTTCGTCACGCCGGAATACAACCACGGGACAGCTCCCGCGCTGGTCAATGCGTTCGACTATCTATATTCCGAGTGGAACTACAAGGCGGCGTCATTTGTCAGCTACGGAGGCGTCTCGGCCGGCATCCGGGCGGTGCAGATGACCAAGCAGTCCCTCGCCGCGCTCAAGATCGTCCCGATCGTCGAGGCCGTGCCGATTCCGTTCGTGGCGCAGGCGATCGACGAGTCGGGAGCCTTCGCGGCGAACGAACGGCACGACAAGGCCGCCGACGCGATGTTCGACGAGTTACATCGCTGGACGGCGGCGCTCGTCACGTTGCGCACGTAGCGCGGATTTCACTGCTGCCTGGCAGGCCATCGCGGCGCTGCCTGGCAGGAGGGACCGCCTGCGGTGCCTCGGGAGCTACGTGCTCACGAAATCTGCCAGCGCACACCTGCTACGGTGCCACGCCGATTCCTTGACTCCCCGGAGTGGTGCTAGAACAATGGACATGAGAACCATGCGGATTGTGCAGTGGATGCTGGTCGTGAGCGCTGCGCTGTTTATCAGCGGCATTGGCTTCGTGATCGCGGGTGCGCGCGCGACCAGGATGGCCGTCCCGGTTAGCAGCGGCCCGGTAGCCGAGCCGGTCGCCAGCGTCAAACAGATCATGGACGGCATCACGGGGCCTGCCGCGACGGTGGTGTACAACGCCGTGGGGTACATCGTCACGGCCGAGGGCGTTGAAGAAATCCTTCCGCAAACCGACGAGGAATGGGCCGTGATCGGCAACAGCGCCGCGGCGCTGGTCGAGTCCGGTAATCTGCTCCTGCTCGGCGACCGTGCCGTGGACGACGGTGACTGGCTCACGATCACCCGGGCGATGATCGACGCGGGCACGACCGCCCTCAATGCGGCCGAGGCTCAGGACGTCGAAGGGATTCTCGCGATCGGTGTGGACATCAACACAACCTGCGACGACTGCCATGCACAGTATCAGCGGCAATAGACGGGTTCGGCTTCTTGCGGCGCTCCTCATGGTGCTGCCGCTCTGTTCGATCGGGCTCGAGGCCCACGGCGTGTCTGGCAAGGATGCAGTGTTCCTGCAGGGACTCGACGGCCGGGCCATAGGCGCGCTGATGTACCTGGGTGCCAAGCACATGGTCACCGGGTACGACCACCTGCTGTTCCTCGTCGGCGTGATCTTCTTTCTCTACAGGACGAAGGACGTGCTGCTGTACGTCAGCCTGTTCACCCTCGGGCACAGCGTGACGCTGCTGGTCGGCGTACTGGGAGGCGTGCATGCCAACCCCTACATCATCGACGCGGTCATCGGGTTTTCGGTGGTGTACAAGGCGTTCGAGAACATGGACGGGTTCAGACGGTTCTTCGGTGTTCAGCCGGACACGCGACTGGCCGTCCTGGTGTTCGGCCTGTTCCACGGATTCGGCCTGGCGACGAAACTCCAGGAGTTCGAGCTGGCGTCCAGCGGTCTGGTCGCCAACATCATCAGCTTCAACGTCGGGGTCGAGATCGGGCAGGGCCTGGCGCTGATGGGCATTCTCATCGGGCTGAGCTACTGGCGAACGCGAGGCGGCTTTCTTCAGCATGCGTTTGCGACCAACGCCGTGGTGATGGCGTGTGGTTTTCTCCTGGTCGGCTATCAGCTGTCCGGATATTTCCTGGCAGCGGTGTGACGCCATGAGCGATGACGCACAGGTGGGGGTCGCGGACATCCGGTCTCGCATCGCCGTTGCGGCGGCGGCGGCGCTGCTGGTGGCGGGCCTCGTGCTCGTGATGTTCGTGCTGCCAGCCGAGTACGGTGTCGATCCGCTGGGGACCGGGGCTCGTGTCGGACTTGTGGAGCTCGGTGTCGTGGGGCAGCAGGTTGCCGCTCTTGAGGCTGCGGCACAGGAGACCGGCACCGGCGCCGGCCAGGCTGCCATCATCGTTCCGCAGGAACGGGGCTATCAGGAGGAAACGGTCGAGTTCATCGTGGCGGCCGGGGAAGGCATGGAGTACAAGTATCGCCTCGACCAGGGGGAGGCGCTGCTGTATAGCTGGACCGCGACGGGCCCCGTGAACTACGAACTGCACGCCGAGCCCGATGGCGCGCCTCAGGGCTACGCGCAGAGCTACGAACTCCGGAATGGCATGAGCCAGGCGTCCGGCACACTGACCGCGCCCTTTTCCGGCATTCACGGGTGGTTCTGGGAGAATCTAAGCGATGAGCCGATCACGGTGACGCTCACCGCCGCGGGTTTCTACAACCTCTCGCATGAGTTCCGCACCGGGCTGCCGGTCATCAACAAGATGTTTCAGTGAGATCGCGGGATTTCAACTTGACTGCCTCGTCTCCAGTCACGAAGAATGGAGGCATGCGCAGGGCACTGACGGCCGTCACTCTGTCGCTCGCCATCCCCCTCGGCGCACTCAGCGCACCGCTCCTGCACGCGCATTCGCCTCTGGTCGGTACGGATCACCACGACGCGCCTGAGATTCACGCGCACTGGGGTGGGCATACCCACGGGCACGGACCGCGCGACGGCGTGGTCCCCGGGGGGGTGGAGCTTGACGATCGCGAGTCCGAGGGCGCCGTCTCGTTGCAGTTGTTTGTCGCGGTGGCGCAAGCCTCGTTCGATGTGCCGCCGGCCGTGGTCGCGTCCGTGGATGTCGAGGTGCCGGCCGAAGCGGCTGCGCATGACCCGCTTCGCGTGGTCCACGGTCACGACCCCCCGAGTCTCTCGTCGACCGGATCCCGCGCCCCGCCCCCCTTTCTGTCCTGATCTGACTCGACGGCGTCGTCGCCGTCTGCCTGTTTCTCTTTTTCCCATTCGAGGTGTTATGCGCGTGCTTGTTGCGTGCGCCACGCTTGCTGGCGTGCTCCTGCCGGTCGGCGTCGGTGCTCAAACGTTGTCCCTGACGGAATCGCAGGCGCTGGCGCGACTCTCGATCGAGAGTCCGCGCGTGCAGGCTGTCCTCGCGGCGGTCGACGTCGCACGCGCGGAGGTCCTGGCCGCCGGGCGATGGCCGAATCCGCGGTTGACGTACAACCGCGAGTCGGTCGTCGGCGTCTCGGAGAACATGTTCTTGATCTCTCAGGTGCTGCCCCTGACCGGGCGTCGCGGTCTCGATGTGCGCGCGGCCTCGCAGCGGGTCGAGGCCGTCAGCAGCCGGGTCGATGACGAGATTCGTCGCCTTCGCGCCGACCTCAGGCTGGCATTCTCGGATCTCTGGGCAGCCCAGACCAGGGAACGTGAACTGGTCCGCAGCAGAGATCGCCTTCGTGATCTGGCCGAGGTGCTCGGACGCAGGGAGGCCGCTGGCGAGTCCGCTGGATTCGATCGACTACGGGCCGACCGCGAGGCGATCGACGTCGAGGCCGACCGTGCCGCCGCAGCAACCGAGCGGGCACGCGCTCAGGCGGCGCTGGTGAGTTTCTTTCCATCGGCACCTGACGGGATCGTGGAAGCCGTGGCAACCGTACGACAGGCGCAGATTCCGCCGCCGCTGGGGGAGCTGATCGTTCGGGCCGAGGCAGCGCGGCCCGCACTCCTTGCGCTCGGGCACGAACTTGAGGCCGCCGCGTTGGCTGAACGTGCAGCAGGGCGCCGGGCTCTTCCCGAGCCTGAGCTGGTGGCGGGTACGAAGTCGTCCAATGCCGGGACAGGAGACATCGGGACCGTGGTGAGCGTGCATGTCAGCGTGCCACTCTTCGACCGCGCCAGGCCCGAACGCGCGGCCGCCGTGGCGCGCGCGGCGCAGGTTCGCGCGGAGACGGAGCGGCTTCGACTTGACCTGCGCGCGCAGATCGCCGGATGGCGCGACACGCTGATGGCCCGGCGCGACAGTGCGGCCGGCTACCGCACGGCCGTGACAGCCAACGCCGAGGAGATCGAGCGGATCGCGCTCGTCAGTTACGACGCCGGGGAGCGCGGCATACTCGAACTGCTGGACGCCTATCGCGTCGGCGCGTCGGCGCGCGTGCGTCAGACCACGCTCGACCGCGCGGTGAGGGAAGCGGAAATCGAGCTTGAATTCGTGAGCGGATGGGAGATTCCATGAAGCGCATCACCACGATCGGGAGGGGCCTGACAGGCGTACTCGTCGCTCTTTCGATGGCCGCGTGCGGCGGCGGAGTAGGAGTCGAGGACGAGCCGGAGGCCGAATTGCCAACGCTCGACGTCACGGCCTGGACAGAGGCGACCGAGCTGTTCATGGAGTACGCACCGCTCGTCGCCGGAGAAGAGGTGCTGTTCGCGGTGCACCTCACGCGCCTGAGTAACTTCTCGGCGATGACCACGGGGCGGCCGCGAATAGAGTTCACGCCCGAGTCGGGAGGACCACCTGCCGTATTGCAAGGAGAGGAGGCGTCGCGGCCTGGCGTGTACCGGGTGCTCGGCGCTCCGCCGCCGGCCGGCAGCTATCGCTGGTCGCTCGTCATCGAGGCGCCGGATCTCGTAGACCGCCACGATCTCGGCCCCGTCACGGTGTTCGCGGATCAGGCGGCGGGCGTCGCCGATGCGGAGGCCAGGGCTGAGGACGACCCGAGTGCCATCACCTACCTGAAGGAGCCGCAGTGGACCATCGGGTTCGCGACGGCAATCGTGGAAGAAGCCGAAATGCGCCGCGGCATTCGCGTCCCTGCGATCATCGAGCCGCTGACCGGCGGCGAGGCCATCGTGGGCGCGCCGGCCGACGGCCGGTTCATGGCCGAGACGCTTCTGGGGGTTGGTGACCGCGTGCGACCGGGACAGGAACTCGGGCGCATCCAGCCTCGGCTGGGAGACGCTGGCGCCGACCGCGCAACGCTGGTGGCGGCCGCGGCGGAGGCCCAGGCGGAGGTGGACGCTGCAGCAGCAGACCTGGCGCGTGCCGAGGGACTCCTCGTGGAACGCGCCGTGCCTGCGCGGCGGGTGGAGGAAGCCCGGCGGGCCTCCACGATAGCGGCGGCGCGTCTCGTCGCGGCCGAGGCGCGTCTCGCGCAGCGGGATGAGACCCTGACGACCGGGGGCGGCTCCGCATCCGGTAACTCGTTCGTGCTGCGTGCCCCGATCGCCGGGCGGCTTGCCGCCGTGTTCGCGGCGCTCGGCGCGTCCTACGACGAAGGCGCACCGCTCTTCAGGATTATCCGCACAGACCGCGTCGAGTTGCAGGCGCACGTGCCGGCCTCCGATGCGCCGCTGATTCGAGACGTGACCGAGATCGCGCTCGAGATCCCGGGCCGGGCCGAGCCGCTCGTCGTCGAGGCGGACGACATGCATGACGCGGGCGTGATCGACCCTGTGACGCGAGCGCTGCCCGTCCAGTTCGACGTCGACAACCGAGCAGGGCAACTCCTGATCGGTCAGATGGCGACGGCGGTCCTCTACACCGGCGCGCGCGAGCGGATGCCGGCTGTGCCGAAGGAAGCCGTGCTGACCGAGGCGGGACGTCCCTACGTGTTCGTCCAAACGGGTGGCGAGAGTTTCGCCAGGCGATTTATCGAGATCAGCGTGAGGGACGGGGACCTGGTCGGGGTGCGCGCGGGCGTGCAACCGGGCGAGCGCGTCGTGACCCTGGGGGCCTACGACGTCCAGCTCGCTTCAGCGGCCGGCGGGTTGCCGGCGGAAGGGCACTTGCACTGATATGAAACGCCTCATCCAATGGTCGATCGACCATCACGGGATCGTGTTTGCGTTGTCGGTCCTCCTGCTTGCAGCGGGGGCCTGGACGGCTCGCGACATGCCGGTCGACGTGTTCCCGGACCTCACCGCACCCACGGTGACGATTCTCGCGGAAGGCAACGGGATGGCGCCCGAAGAGATGGAATCGTTGGTGACCTTTCCGATCGAGAGTGCCCTCAACGGCGCGTCTGGCGTGCGCCGCGTCCGCTCCGCGAGCGCGGTGGGGATCGGCGTCATCTGGGTTGAGTTCGACTGGGGCGAGGATATCTACATCGCGCGCCAGCTCGTGGCCGAGAAGCTGGCGCTCGTGGCTGGCTCGTTACCACCACAAGTCGAGCGGCCGGTCCTGGCGCCGATCTCGTCGATCATGGGCGAGATCCTCTTTTTCGCACTTTCGTCGGAGAGCGTCGATCCGCTCACGATGCGGACGCTGGCCGACACGGTTGTTCGCCGAAGGCTGCTTGCCGTGCCGGGTGTCTCGCAGGTGACGCCAATCGGTGGTGCCGAGCGGCAGTTCCAGGTGGTGGCGCATCCCGACGCGTTGCGGGCAAACAATGTCTCCCTCACTGAACTGCTCGACGCGGCGCGCGGCGCCAGCCAGAACGCGTCGGCCGGTATTTACTCGGAGGGGCCGCAGGAGTATGTCCTGCAGGTCATCGGTCGCACCAACGCCGTTGACGAGATTGGCAATAGCGTCGTCGCGATGCGCGGCACGCGGTCGGTGCTGATCCGGGATGTGGCGGAGGTGCGAGAAGGTGCGGCGCTCAGACGCGGAGAGGGGTCGCGGAACGGGTCCCCTGCGGTGATCGTCGGCGTCCAGAAGCAGCCCGGCGCGAACACGATCGAGGTGACGGCGCTGCTCGACCGTGAACTCGATGCGCTGCAGGCTGAGCTCCCTCCGGGGATCACGATCGACCGCCGGATCTTCCGACAGGCTGATTTCATCCAGGTGGCCGTCAACAACGTGATCGACGCGCTGCGCGACGGCGCGTTCCTGGTCATCGCCGTCGTGCTCCTGTTTCTGGCCAACACACGCGCGGCGGCCATCACGCTGACGGCGATGCCGCTCTCCCTGGCCGCGGCGCTTCTCGTGCTACGGGGCTTCGGCGTGACGATCAACACCATGACGCTGGGCGGTCTGGCGATCGCGATCGGGGTGCTTGTTGACGACGCGATCATCGACGTGGAGAACGTGGTACGCCGGCTCCGATTGAACGCGGCACTGCCGCCGGACGAGCGCCGCTCGGCCGCGGTTGTCGTGCGCGATGCCACACTCGAAATCCGGACATCCATCGTGTTTGCCACGGTCATCATCGTCCTGGTGTTTCTGCCGATCTTTGGGCTGACCGGCGTCGAAGGGCGCCTGCTGACGCCGCTGGCGTTCGCGTACATCGTCGCGCTCATGGCGTCGCTGGGTGTGGCGCTCGTCGTGACACCGGCATTGTGCTTTGCCTTCCTGCCGCGCGCGGCCACGATCGTGCGGGGCCACGAGGGGTGGCTGGCCCGCACGCTGAAGGCGCGCTTTGCCGGGGGACTGCCGTACGCACTCAACCATCCGCGCGTGGTGACCGCGATCTCGGTGGTGCTGCTGGTGGGAGCTGGACTGGCGATGACGCGGTTCGGCACCGCGTTTCTGCCCGAGTTTCAGGAAGGGAGCCTGACGATCACCACGAACACGATGCCAGGCACCTCGCTGGACAAGTCCGACGAGATCGGGCGGCGTGTCGAGCAGATTCTGCTGGCGCAGCCCGAGGTCGTCGCGACGGCACGGCGCACCGGCCGCGCAGAACTGGATGAGCACGTGCAGGGCGTCGAAGCGGCCGAAATCGATGTGGGCCTGCGTGCCGGAGAGCGTCCGCGCGAGGAGTTCCTGGCGGCGCTGCGGCAGGGGTTCGCTGGATTGCCCGGCACCAACGTCGCGATCGGGCAACCGATCTCTCATCGCATCGACCACATGCTGTCAGGGACGCGCGCGAACATCGCCGTGAAGATTGTCGGAGACGATCTCGTGACGTTGCGCCGCATCGGTGAGCGTGTCCGGGATGCGATGAGTGGCGTGGACGGCGTGGCGGACCTGACGCTCGAATCCCAGACGGAGATCCCGTTCGTGCGTTTCGTGCTGAACCGCCAGGCAATTGCGCAGTACGGGCTGCGCGTTCAAGATGTGGCCGAGGCGGTCGAGACCAGCTTCGCCGGCACGACGGTCGGCCGGATCTTCGATCGCGCGACCGCGTTCGACCTGGTCGTGAAATTCGACGCCGAATCCGCCGTTGACTTCGAACGGATTGCCGACCTGCCGGTGGACACGCCCTCTGGCCATTCGGTGCCGATTCGCGTGCTGGCCGACGTGCGGCGGGAGATGGGCGCGAACATGATTCTCCGCGAGAACGTGCAGCGCCGGATCGTCGCGTCGTCCAACGTGGCGGGCCGCGACCTCGGTAGCGTCGTTGAAGACATCCAGGCGGCCGTGGCCGCGCAGGTGCCGATGCCGGACGGATACCGCGTGGAGTACGGTGGCCAGTTCGAGAGCCAGGAGAGCGCGACCGAAACGCTGCTGGTGCTGGGCGCCGCGGCCGTGGCCGGCCTGTTCATGCTGCTGGTGCTCGCGTTAGGGCGCGCCCGGGATGCGGTGCTTGTGATGCTGAACCTGCCGCTGGCGCTCATCGGCGGGGTGGCTGGCGTCTTCCTGGCGGGTGGGGTTCTGAGTATCGCCTCGATTATCGGGTTCATCACGTTGTTCGGCATTGCCACCCGCAACGGCATCATGCTGGTCTCGCACATCCAGCACCTGGTGCGTGAGGAGGGGGTGACGAGCCTTCGGACAGCGGTGGAGCGAGCGGCGCACGAACGTCTCGTGCCCATCCTGATGACGGCGATGGCGTCGGCCCTGGCGTTGATGCCGCTGGCCTTGCGAGGCGGCGAGGCGGGGAGCGAGATCCAGACTCCGATGGCGATCGTGATCCTGTGCGGACTGACGACCTCGACGTTGTTGAACATGATCGTCGTGCCGACGCTGTATCTGAAATACGGGCGTCTGAAGACGCGCGCAGGCGACACGACGGTCGCCACCACGTAGGGTTCCGGTGCGCCGTCTTTGCACGGGCGTCGGCGTGACACCCCTGCGTATCCTGCTGTCACTGGTCGCGGCGTTTGCGATCCTCGTCTGTCCCGGTGCCGTGCGGGTTCTCGCGCAGGCGCCTCCGGCGGTCGCGGTGGAGGGACGGGTGCTTGACGCGGAGACGGGTGCCGCGATCCCGGACGCGGTGGTACTGGCTGTGGGCGAGGGCGTCGCGGGTGAGGCGCGTGCCGTCACCGATGCTGAAGGACGGTTCTCGCTGGTCGTACCGAGGGGCCGCGTGGTCGTACGGGTCGAGGCTCCGGCATACTTTTCTCTGACGACGACGCTCGACGTGGGGGTGGAGGGGCTGGTCGAGACCGAACTGGCGCTCGCCCCCGATACCTCGTTCGCGACATCGGTGGACGTGGTGGCGTCGGCGCCCGGCGCGGCGCCAGCCACAGAGGTCGTGCAGCCGTCGCAAGTGTTGCGCACGCCGGGCGCGGCGGACAACATCTTTCGCACCTTGCAGACGCTCCCGGGCGTGGCCGCGACGGAGGAGTTTGGAAGCCGTCTCGCGGTGCGAGGAGGGGCGCCCGATCAGAACCTCACTGTCATGGACGGAGTCGAGGTCCACGATCCCTACCGACTGTTCGGTCTCACGACCGCGTTCAATCCAGAGACCATCCAGCGTTTCGAACTGTCCACAGGCGGATTCAGCGTCGAGTACGGCGACCGCCTGTCGTCGCTGCTGGTCGTCGAGAATCGTGATGGCCGGCGGGACGACGGCCTGACGGGGTCGGCGTCGCTCAGTATCACGGATGCCAACGTCGTGCTCGAAGGTCCGCTGCCGGGCGACGTCGCGGGTTCGTGGCTCGTGACCGGACGTCGCACCTATTACGATCTGGTCGCCGAGCGCTTCACCGATCAGCAGTTTCCGGGATTCGCCGATGTGCAGGCCAAGGGTGTGTGGGAGCCAAGCGCGAGGAGCACGGTGACGGTCTTCGGTTTGCGGAGTCGGCAGGCGGCGGCGCTGGAGATCGATCAGAATTCGGCGCGTGGCACGTTCCAGGACGACACGGACAACGATCTGGCCTGGGCGCGCATCGAGACATTGATCGGAGCGCGGGGGCACGCACACACCGTGGTGGCGTACTCCGACACCCGGTCCACGTTTGGCGTGGACGCCGTGTTCGAGAACACGAGCCGTCGGTCGAATGCGCCGGCTGAGGATACGTTCGGAGCGTCTGACGTCGTGTTCGAGCGAGCACTCACGGTGGAGGACCTGTCGGTGCGCCAGGGATTCTCCTGGGCCTTTGCCACGCACGTCGTGGAGGCTGGCGCAGAGGTGCACCGGTTGTCGACCGGCCTCCGATTCGAGATCTCCGGCGACCGGAATCCAGGAGCTGCCAATGGGTCGAGCGTGCAGGGCGGAGCGGGCCTTCCCGATTTACTGAGCACATTCCGCCGCTCGACGCGGGGTGGTGTCTGGTTGCGGGACACGTGGCACGTCGGTTCGCGGGGTGTGCTTCAGGCAGGCCTGCGCGTGGACCGTGTGGGCATCACCAGGGAAACCCAGTTGTCGCCAAGGATGGCCGTCTCGCTGGACCTCGGACCGGCGACCCGCGTGACGGGCGCGGTGGGGCGGTACACGCAGAGCCCAGGCTACGAGAAGCTGGCGCAGAGCGACTACGTGCTGGATCTGTCCGATGAAGCGGTCGCCAAGCTGCGCAGTGAGCAGTCATGGCACGGCTCGGTCGGCGCCGAGCGTGACCTTGGCCTGGGCGCGTCGCTGCGCGTCGAAGGCTACTACAAGTATTTCGCTGACCTGCTCCTCGGACAGCTCGAGTCGGAGATTGCGCGGCGGAGGCGCGTCGCGCAGTACGACTTTCCGGTGGCGTTGACATCCAGTGTGCCGACCGACCCGATCATCACGACGATTCCGGGCAACGACGGTCGCGGACGGGCCTACGGGTTCGACGTGCTGCTCTCCCGGTTGCGCGTGCCGTCGGATGCCCGCGTGAACGGGTGGGCCAGCTACACCTGGGGCAAGGCGGTTCGGGACGCGTACGGTCGGCGCTACGCGTTCGAGTACGACCGGCGTCATGCGTTCGCGATGGTCGGGTCCTACCGGCTGACGCCGCGCTGGGAACTGGCATCGACGATCCGGGTGGCCTCCGGATTTCCGCGAACCGCGCCGATCGGGATCAGGGTGGCCGGCACGGAAGATGCCAATGACGTCGATGCCGATGGCGATACCAGCGAACTTGTGCCGGACGTCGATGGCGAGGGGAGGCTGGTCTACGCCGTGGACTTCGGTTCCACAGCGAATCTCAACCAGGCGCGCCTGCCGATGTTTGCCCGCGTGGACGTGCGGGCCACGTGGCGGCCCCGCGGAGCCGCGGGGCGTTGGGAGTTGTACGCGGAAGTGATCAATGCGTTGAACCGCAAGAATGCTGGTGCGTACGAGCCGCGGCTGGAGTTCGATCCGGACTCGGACCGGCCCCGTCTTGTCGAAGCGCGCGACCAGTCGATTCCCCGGCTGCCGACCGTCGGGATCCGCTTCAGGTTTTGAGCCCCGCCGGTGACCGGGCCTCTGGCGCGTTCGCCGCTCGAAGCGTCCACTATACTGATAGGTCTTAGATGGCGGCGGCCCGACGTACACACCACACTGCAGAGAAGGTTGTTCTGATGAGTCTTCGACTTGGCGATCTGGCACCAGACTTCGAGGCCGACACGACCCAGGGGCCGATCACGTTTCACGAGTGGATCGGTGATTCGTGGGCGGTGCTGTTCTCGCACCCCAAGGATTTCACGCCGGTCTGCACGACCGAACTGGGCTACATGGCCCGGCTCAAGCCCGAGTTCGACAAACGCAATACCAAGATCATCGGCCTGAGCGTCGACCCGGTGGACAATCACAAGCGCTGGGCCATCGACATCAAGGAGACCCAGGGCCACGCGCCGAACTACCCGATGATCGGTGATACGACGCTGGAGATCTCCAAGAAATGGGGGATGTTACCCGCGGATCTTGAAGGCGGCTGCGACGGCCGGACGGCGGCCGACAATCAGACGGTGCGGAATGTCTTCATCATCGGGCCAGACAAGAGGATCAAGCTCATCATCGCCTACCCGATGAGCACCGGGCGCAACTTCGACGAGGTACTGCGCGTGCTCGATTCCATGCAACTGACGGCGAAGAACAAGGTGGCGACGCCGGTGAACTGGAAGCAGGGCGAGGACGTCATCATTCTTCCGTCGGTCTCCGATGAGGACGCGAAGAAGACGTATCCACAGGGATGGAAGGCCCCCCGGCCCTATCTGCGGATCGTACCGCAGCCAAAGGCGTAGCGGCTGGCGTTGACCGATCGCGCTGCCTCTCGATGACGGATCGAGCGGCAGCGCTGTTCTTCGATCGATGTTCCCCGGCGCTCGTTCGATGTGCCGGTGTCGCGGGTTGCGAGGCGTTACGGCGTTCTCGAGGCCACGTACGCAGAGAGCGCGACGATGTCCTCGACGGACAGGTCGGCGACGGCCTCCGACATCAGCGGAGCCCAGTCACCCTCGCGAAGACCATGCTGGAAACTATAGAGCTGTCTGGCGATGTAGACGGCCGAGCGACCGGCGATGCCGGGAATCGGGCCCCGGCCTCTCAAGTCCGGGCCATGACAGATGCCGCACTGGACGTCCGCGCCCGTCGTGGCGAGGACTTCGCCAGCCCTGATGCTGCCCATGGGCACGTAGGCGACGAATCCCGAATGGGAGTCGCGCAGCTCCGCGAGTTCGGCATCTTCGGGGACCTCGATAATCCGCTGCCCGAGCGGCTCGGTGCCGCCCCCGTGCACCTCGAAACGCATGTTGCCGGGGCCGACATAGGTCTCAGGCACTGTCTCGGTCTCGACCACCCTGGTCCACGGCTGCATCGGAAGGCTCGAGAAGTACGCCGCCGCCTCGGCGATCTCCGCCTCCGTCATGCCCTTGGCGATGATCGTCATGATGCCGGAGTTCTTGCGGTCGATAGCGCGGAAGTCAGCCATCTGCTGAGCGATGTAGGCCGCCGGGAGTGCGGCCATGCCAGACGACTCCGGGTGTCCGAGTCCGTTCGGGAGGTGGCACTGCGAACAGGCACGTACCTCGGGGTTTCTGCCCCGGGCCACGATCTCCGGCATCGGTGGATGATCGTTGGGGTACCAATCCGGTGGTGCGAACGGGTCGTTGATCTCGGGCACTGTAAAGCCCAGCGTGCTCCCCGGAAGCCGCTTGACCGTGCCATCGTCCGCTCGTTGTTGACCTGGCGCGGCAACGAGAAATGCCCACGGCAGGAGTTCCTGTGCCGACGCGAGCGCGGAGGTGGCGCTCTGGGCTGGTTGCTGGGCAACGATCAGCGCCGGCACCGCAGAAACCACCACCGCGACAAGCACCGCTAGCATCGTGTAACGCTTGACCATCGAACGTCCTCCTGACCTGCTGTCCTAGAAAATCGCCGCAACTGTTAAGAACAAGACCGACGGACCCAGCAAGCAGCCGAGCCCCGTATAGAACGTGGCCGTCATGGCACCGTACGGCACGAGCCTCGGGTCCGTCGCGGCCAGACCGGCGGCAACGCCACTGGTCGTGCCCATCAGGCCACCGAAGACCATCGCTGACTGCGGATTATCCAGGCCGATCAACTTCGCCACGATCGGCGTACCGATCATCACCAGGATGGATTTGACCAGGCCGGCTGCGACGCTCAGCGCGATGATCTCGGAACTGGCGCCGATCGCGGCTCCAGTCACGGGGCCGACGATGTAGGTTGCGGCCCCAGCGCCGATCGTGGTGATCGCGACGGGGTCGGTGTAGCCAAAGAGCACGGCGACGCCGGCGCCCACGACGAAGGACACCAATACCCCGGCAACGATCGAGATCCCGCCGACGGTCCCCGCCTTCTTGAGCTCACTAACCTTGACCCCGAACGCAGTCGAGACGATGGCGAAATCCCGGAACATGCCCCCGCCCATCAGTCCCACGCCCGCGAGGACGCCGATGTCGGCGACACCGGCGCCACCGCCCGTGTACCTGCCTCCGACGTAGGCCGCTACCAGGCCGATCGTGATCGCGATCGCGGACCCGTGAATCCGACCCGCCGTGAACCTGGCGGCGATCATGTTGGAGATCCACACGGTGAGACCGACCACGGCGAACGCGAACACCAGGCCGTTGCCACGAAGGGTCGTCAGCAGCGTGTCCACTAGCGCGTGACTCCGCCAGCGTCCGTATCGGCCAGCGCGGTTCGGCCGCTCCGACCGATGCGGCTCAGTACGGGTACCAGCGCGAAGCTGACGACGACAGCAGCGACGCCAGCCACGATGGCCAGTAACCCTCCGTCAACGGCCGCAACCACGTTCTGTCGCGCCGCCATGGCGACAACGATCGGGATGTACATCGCGCTCCAGAACTTGATGCCCTCGCCTGAGGGACCGTCGACCGGAAGCTTGAATCTGCCCATGTTGCAGGCGATGACGAGCAGCAGCATCGCAATGCCGACCCCACCGACATTGGCCTCCACGCCGATGGCGACGCCGAGGTATTCGCCCGCGATCATGCCCGTCACCAGGCAGGTCGCCAGCAGTGCCACGCCGTAGATGATCATTCTGGTGTGCCTCGGCTCGCTGTGAGTCCAGCTTTTCGTTGTGAGTCCGCGCCGCAGTGGGGGGATGATATGCCGCTGTCAGGTTTTAGGCAATGAGCGCGGCTGCGTGCGCCGCGGCAGGGGCCGTGGTCTAAAGTGGACCACGGCCACGGTATCTGGCCGAGTTGACAGCGGTCCATGATCGGCGCATTCTTAGTGGGATTTTCCTGACCCGATGCTGGGTTGGTGCCCCGAAGATGCTGGTCCGGTGCTACCAACCTTCTTCTGTAGGTGTTCAAAGTGAGTGGGAGCCCGCCGGTGGCTCACTCGGGAGCCGGACATGCGTATGCGAACGAAGGTGCTGACTGTCCTGGGGCTCGTTGCCCTGATCTGTCCTGATGCCAGTGCTCAGTACATGGTCCACCCGGACGAGTTTCTGCCAAGCCTCCCGGCCACCAAGACCGCTCCGAAAACGGTTGCTCCGCCGACAGTGGCGCCGGACGTGGAGTCCACGCTGTACAAGGCGGCCGACTTCCTCGGTATGTTGCGCAGGCAGGACGACATCGATGCGGTGTTGACCGTCGACTACCAGGGCACCGGTACGAAGATGGTGGGCGGGCAGTCGCGCACGCTGAACAGCTACCGGGGCACTGTCAGGTACGACGTCCCGGGCATGCGCGCCGATTTCACCGTGGCGGAGCCGGCCGGGGAACCGTCGCGACACGTCGAGGTCGTGGCTGGCGACGTGGCGTGGAACGAGTCGGAACCCGGCGCCGGGCTGGTGCCTGGACAGGGCGTCGCGACCCCCATGCCCGACGCGGTCGTGGATCGGTTGCTGCAGATATGGACGCTTCCCCACGGGCTCGTCAAGGCTGCTGTCGCAGCCGGTGCGAGTACGACGGTGACGCTGGAAGACGGCGTCGTCTACGTGAACTTCCCGTTGCCCGCGCCCTTGATGGGCACGGCAAAGGTGAGGCTGAATACGACGGACGTGACGGTTCACACCCTGGATAACGGGGATCAGTTCGACATCACGAATCGCATCGAGTCGGTCGTCACCAACGTGGACGGCGTCATGACCGAAACGACGTTCAGTAACTACGGCGACTGGAACGAGGCGGATTACAAGAGCGACGTGATGTTTCCAGGCCGCATCGTTCGGCGCCGCGGCGGCCAGACGCTCTTGGATTTGACTGTCACGCTCACCAACACCTATAACCCGTATGTGATCATGCCGGTGCCACCGGGTATCGGCGGTCGATGAGTCGGCGCGACTGAGATTGGACTGATATCATCTGGGTAAGAACATTCGGCGACGTTGATGAGAGTACCGGGTTCGATCTGTGGATACAGTGAGCAGGCCGACGGTCGGTTTCGCTCTGGAGGGTAGTGGGATGCGTTTCAAATTTGTCACCGCGTTGCTCGTCTCGGGTCTGGTCCTGTCGACGGTGCCGCTGCTTGCGCACCATGCGGCGCAGGCGCAGTTCGACAAGGACAGTACGAAAGAGATCACTGGCGTGATGAAACGGGTGCAGTGGGTCAATCCACACGTCCGCTGGTACATCGATGTGACCAACGACGATGGCACCGTGACGACGTGGCAGATCGACGGGTCAGGTCCAGGCGGATATCGGCAGAACGGCATTTCAGCCCGTGGCGTGTTTCCCGTCGGGGAGACCTATTCGGCCATGGTCGCACTGGCGCGGGACGGCACGCCCAGCGGGTACATCATGACGTGGACGCTGCCGACAGGCCAGAAGATGGACTTCTGGCATGACTACGGCGATCGCTAGTCGACGATGCGGGAATCTATCTTGAGGGGCTGCCATATGAGAAGTGGTGTCGTCCGGTACGTTGCAATCACCGCCGGCGTGGCGATGGCGCTGTGTTTGGTTCCGGCCCAGGTGGCCACGCAATCTGGTGCGGCGGCGCCCACCCCACGCGCGGCGGATGGGCGTCCTGACCTCAGCGGTCGCTGGGGTGGCGGCGGTGGCGGCGGCACAGTGACCGCCATCAACGACCAGGGTGAACTGGTCGAGTACGCGAACTTCGCGGAAATCGGCAACGACAACGTCAGGGTGCTGGCCCGCCGCGTGACGTACCGCAAAGGCAATCCCACGTTCGGAGAGCGGGACGCCGGCATGTACCAGAGGCTCTACTCAAACGTGCCGCTGTACAAGCCCGAACACTGGGAGCAGGTGCAGTTCCTGGACATGCACGGCAACTATGAGGATTCAGCCTTTCACTGCATGCCAACGGGTGTGCCGCGGATGGGGCCGCCAGTCAAGATCGTGCAGTTGGCCGACGAAGTCATCTTCATGTACAACGCTGGAAACGTCTTTCGCATCATTCCCACCGACGGGCGTCCGCACGATCCGGTGGCGTCACTCGACCAGACGTTCATGGGCGATTCGATCGGCCGCTGGGAGGGCGATACGCTGGTTGTCGATGTCGTCGGCTTCAATCAGGAGACGTGGATCGATTGGCCCGGGTGGTTTCACACCGCGGACATGCGTGTCGAGGAGCGCCTGCGTCGCGAAGGTGACACGCTCCACTATCAGGCCACGGTCTACGATCCGGAAATCCTGCTCGAACCGTATGTCATCGATCCGGAGGTCCGACAGTTGAACACGTCGGGCGGGTCCTACATCGAGCAGCCACCCTGCGTGTCGACGACGCACGCGATGGTGGGTCGAGAGCGCGGGTAGGCCAGCTCATCAAGACCGGAGCGCGTGTGTCGCGCTCACGAAGCACGAACGTCGGCCGCGGCCCTGTGTGAGAAGCGCACGAGGCCGCGGCCGACCCCTTTCATCGGCGCTCGCGTCCTCGCGCCCCCAATTCAAGTATCGCTAATTCGAGTATCGCTGTTGCGCACGGCATTCCAGCACGGCTGTGTCCTTGTCGATCGCATGCGCTGATGCGTCGAGGCCCGGGCGAGATGCGCCTGAGGGATCAGGACAGAACCGGAACATGAGGGGCGGGCGCGGATAGAGCGTTCTTCGATTCGGTGGAGACCGAAAAACGCGGGAAAGCGCTTTTCGAAAAGGCCTGGACCGAAACGAAAAGCGCTCTAGTCGACCGCTATGGCGCCGCAGGCCGCAGTCGCTCGGCGTCGTTCGCCGCCCTGCTCTCGCCTGGCTGCGTTGTTCCTGGACCAGGCTGCGTCGTTCCTGGACCAGGCTGCGTCGTTCCCGGACTGGGCTGCGTGCCATGGGTGCTGGTGCGGGCCAGACGTTTGACGGGACCGGAGGCCAGCACCGTGTGGTGCTCCACATACGCCTCGTGGTTTCGTTCGATCTGTCCGAGGTCGTACAGATAGTTCGCCATCAGCCCATGGGACTGGCGGAGGCCCTTCGGGAGCGTATCGGCCAGCCAGTTGATGCGCTCAAGCTGGGCGCCGTTGCCCAGGTGGAACCGGGCAACCGGATCGATCGGCGTGCCGTTGTCCTCTCGGGCGGTGACGAGGTAGGCCGCAGCGGCGCGCATGAGCGGTTCGCGCAGTGTCCGCTGTTGCGCGGGGTCCGCGTGCCACCCCGGCGCGTCCAGCGCCTCGAGGGCCGCGCGATCTTCAGCGCGGAGCAAGTCAGAGTGTTCGGCAGCGCGCTCACGCGCCAGCCACGTGGCGAACCCCGGCATCGGTGACAGCGTGACGAAGTGGGACAGATTCGGATGCTCCCGCGAAATCTCCTCGGCCACCTGTTTGATGAGGAAGTGGCCGAACGAGATACCGACCAGTCCGCGCTGGCAGTTGGAGATCGAGTAAAACGTGGCCGTGTTGGCTTTCTCTAAGCCGAGGACGCTGCGTTCCTTCGCGAGGATCGGCCCGATGGCTTCAGGCGTTCCACGAGTCAGCGCGACCTGGACAAAGATGAGCGGCTCGTCGACCAGCGCCGGGTGGAAGAAGGCATAGCAGCGCCGGTCCGGGGGGTCGATACGGCTGCGAAGGTCGTCCCACGAGTCGATCGCATGCACGGCTTCGTAGCGCACGATCTTTTCCAGGATCGAGGCCGATGTCGACCAGTCGATCCGCCGCATCAGCAGGAACCCCCGATTGAACCACGACGCGAAGAGATGCGCGAAGTCCGCGTCGATCGGTGCGAGATCGTCGCGGCCTTTCGATACTTCCAGGAGTTGCCGTCGCATCTCTACCAGCAGCGCCGTTCCGCCTGGTGCGAGGTTCAGGCGCCGAAACAATTCCTGCCGCCGTGGCTCGACAGCGGCGGAGAGCTCGAGGGCGGCCTGGCTGGTCGGATCCTGTCGCCAGGCCTCGACGGCGGCGGTCAGACGGTCGCGGTTCGGCCCGAAGCGCAACGCGATTGCTTCGAAGAACGTGAGACGGGCAGCAGAGTCCAGCTGGGCGAAATGCGTGAGCACCTCGCGGGCAAGCGCGACACCCGAGGCTTCCCCTCGGCGGGACAGCAGCTCCTCACAGAGGGTGACGATACCCTCTGGCGAGGACTCGTCGTGACTCCGCTGCGCGCGGTGCAGAAGGGCTCGCCCACGCGTTGCGATCGAGTGCAGCAGATCAGCGAAGAAGGACGTCGACATGTGGTGTCACCCTGTGCTGGACGGCGTCGTGCATACAGATGGCGTGACGGCTGTCGAGAGCTGTGACTGGTGCCGGCTCCTCACGCGCCTGTGACCCGCGGCGTCGCCGCCTTCGACGCAGATGGGTCAGCCGCGTGGATGACCTTCGCCGCGGCGAGGGCCGTCACGGCGCTGTCGGTCAGGCCGAGGTCCAGCAACACGGCGCGGTTGTGTTCCCCGAATCGGGGGGGAGCCGTCCGAAGCGTTCCGGGTGTGTCCGACATCTTGATCGGGATGCCGAGGAACCTGAAGGGGCCGTACTCGGGGTGCGTCAACTCCGCCACCATCTCACGCGCCTGGATCTGGGGATCCGCAAGAATCTCGGCCACGGTGTTGACCGGCCCGACCGCGATGTCGAACTCCATGAGCCGCTGCATCGCCTCGTCGCGTGTCATCTTCGACACGGCGTCTTCGATGATGGGTCTGAGCTCGCCGTAGTGGGCCAGTCTGTCCGCGGGCGATGCGAAGCGAGCTTCCGATGCCAGTTCGGAAAAACCGAGCGCCGTGCACAGGTTCACCCACTGCTTTTCGTTGGTGGCACCGATGTTCACGTAGCCATCCTTCACGCGAAACGCCTCGTAGGGCACGATCGATGGATGCTTGGTGCCTGCACGTTTCGGAGAACGCCCGGTCGCAAAAAAGCTCGTGGCCAGATACGTGAGGGTCGACACCATGCCGTCAAGCAGGCTGATGTCGATCGCCTGTCCCTTGCCCGTGCGATGTCGCACCAGCAATGCCAGCATGATGCCCTGAAAGGCGTACAGGCCCGCGACGATGTCGGCCATCGAGGTGCCCATCTTCGCCGGAGGGCCGTCCGGGTGGCCGGTCATGTCCATCAGCCCCGATTCGCCCTGCGCCACGACGTCGTAGCCGGAGCGAAGGCGCGCGGGACCGGTCTGACCGAAGCCCGACACCGAACAATAGATGATGCGCTCGTTGCGGCGCCGTACATCCTCGTACCCGAATCCAAGCCGCTCGAGGACGCCAGGGCGAAAATTCTCGACCACGACATCGGCGCGCTCCAGCAGCTTCCAGAGGATGTCTTTCCCCTCCGGGGTCTTGAGATTCAGTCCGAGACTCTGCTTGTTGCGATTGGCCGAGAGAAAATAGGTGCTGACGTCGTCAACAAACGGTGGCCCCCAGCGCCGACTGTCATCGCCGTATGGTGGGGGTTCCACCTTCACGACACGAGCACCCATGTCGCCCATCAGCATGGTGCACAGGGGGCCCGACAGAATGCGAGAGAGGTCTACAACAAAGATCTCGTCCAGAGGCAGCATTGCGGTCGGATGATATCACGCGATCCGACGATGAAAGAGCCGCTGCCTC
>JAQBVV010000149.1 GCA_027622905.1 Acidobacteriota bacterium | reverse complement strand
GAATGAACCGCTCTCAGGTGGATCACTTTCCGAGCGGCGTACTGGTCTAGTTTCCGAGCGGCGCGCGCAGGCTGCAAGGGAGCAGGAGCGACGCTGCTCTCCAGGCGACGGGGGACCGCTGGCGGGGCGGTGAGATGGGTCTTGGAAGTCGCCTGTGCGTCCGGCGTGCGGCTGGGCGGGTCTGGCCTGCGTCAGGAGGGCTCATTTGCTCGGAGGTGACCCCTTGGTTAGGACGCCGCTTAAAACAGCGGCGTGGCGGGTGCCAGCGTCTCTGTGAGGGTGTTGCCGGGGGCAGCGCCAGGAAGCCAGGGGATCGGAGCTCTGGCGTTCAGCCGTTGCGAAAAAATAGGGCTGCCCCTTGGAGGGGACAGCCCTAGGATCCGCGAGCAGCGGAGAATGCGCGAACGGCGGTCTAGCTGGCGGCGACGCCGGCAGCCGCTGCGAGTCGAAGCTCCTCTGCGCGCTCGCCAAGGGCATCGGCCTCTGCGAGCAGCACTCGCTGGCGCGCGACACTTGGTTCCACGTTCGCCTGAAGTCGGAGGAGGAGTCCCTTGAACACGATCGCCTCGATGTAGTTCTCGTTGAGCGCGAGCGCTCTGTCCACAGCGTCCACGCCCGACTCAGCGTACGTCGCCTTATCGGTGTCGCTCAGTGTGAAATCACGGGAGGCCTTGTTGAAGTAGTAGGTGGCAATCGTGTAGTACGCCTCAGGGTTGTTGGGTTCCTGCGCTGTTCGGGCCTCAAGCGCCTCAACCAGCTTGTCGAACTCACCCTGACGGTCGTAGTAGGCGGCCATCGTCGTGTAGATCGACGCGTCTCCCGGGACCGCGTCACGAGCCGCAACCAGCGCCGCCTCGGCCTGTTCGTAGTCACCAGCGTCCTCGTAGAGACGCGAAAGAATGAAGTAGGTGGGAGGATTGTTCGGGTCCTCCTGAAGCATCTGTCGGAGCAGCGGCTCGGCAAGGCTAGGATCATTCAGCTTGTCGGAGCCGTACGCCGCGATGAGGTATTGCATCGACAGTGTTCGGAATTGCGGATTGATGCCCTCAAGTACGTCAATCGCCGTCTGGTAGTTCTCGATCGCTCTGGCCAGAACGGCGTCGTTGGCGGAATCACCGACTCGGCCCGGGCGGTACTGGTTGTCCAGGCTGTTGCCGAGAAAGAAGTAAGAGGTCAATATTTGCGGATCCGTGGGGTTATACGACAGAACCTGCTCGTACGCCTCAGCCGCCGCTACCCACTCCCCAGCCTGGTACGCGGAATTGCCTTCCCTGAACGCCATCTTGGCCCGGAGATTGTTGATTTGGCCGCAGCCCACCACCGAAACACTCAGTGCGACCACGCACCCCAAGACCACCCGCGACGAAAACTTTCCCATCGTATCCCCCTTGCAAACTTGTCTACGGCGAGCTGCGCCGCGCGAATACTGGAGCAGCGGTGCCGCCGGTTAGGCTCGCAGGGTTGGCCCCTACCAAGGCGCTGCAAGCGCGCAAGTATAGTAATCCGATCCGTTGAGAGTCAAGCGCGTCCAACTGACCGCCTTGACCCTCGTTTGCCCCACTTCTATCATGAGTACGGCGCGATTCACAACCTGCGTAGGCGCCGCCCCTCATGATTCGAATCGATACGCTCCTGGAAAAGGTCCGTCGATACAGCCCGGACGCTGATCTGGAGCTCCTGCGCCGGGCGTACGTCTTCTCTGCCTTTGCGCACAAGGGCCAGGTGCGCCACTCGGGCGAGCCGTATCTGATTCATCCGCTCGAGGTGGCGGACTGCCTTGCCGGTATGAAGCTGGACGTCGTGGCCGTCGCCGCGGGTCTCCTCCACGATGTCGTGGAGGACACCCTGACGACCCCGGAGCGCATCCACGAGCTCTTCGGACCGGAGATCGCGCATGTCGTAGAGGGCGTGACGAAGATTGGCGCCATCCCGTTTTCGTCGAGCGAGGAGCGCCAGGCCGAGAACTTCCGGAAGATGTTGCTTGCGATGGTGGATGACATCCGGGTCATCCTCGTGAAGCTCGCCGACCGGCTGCACAACATGCGAACGCTCCATTACCTGGATGAGGAGCGCCGCGCCGCGATCGCCCAGGAAACCCTGGATATCTATGCGCCCATAGCCAATCGCCTCGGGATGAGCAAGCTCAAGAACGAACTCGAGGAGCTGTCCTTCAAGTTCATCGAGCCGCTCGCCTATGCGGCCCTTCGGTCGAAAGTGGAGGGGCGGCGGGCGTTTGCGGAGGGCGTGATCGAGGAGCTCACTACGAACATCCGCGCCAAACTGGAGGAGGCGCAGGTTCCGGTCATCCGTCTCGACGGCCGCATCAAGCGTCTGTACAGCATTCACCAGAAGCTGAAGCGCCAGCAGATCGACCTCGATCGGGTTTATGACTTCGTCGCGCTACGGGTGACCACGCATTCGGTCAATGACTGCTACGCGGCGCTCGGTGTCATCCACCAGACCTGGTCGCCAGTGCCTGGACGCATCAAGGACTTCATCGCGATGCCCCGACCAAATGGGTATCAGTCCCTGCATACGTCGGTGATCAGCGAGCACGGCCTTCCGTTCGAGGTCCAGATCAGAACCGACGAGATGCACCGGCGAGCGGAGGAAGGCATCGCGGCGCACTGGAAGTACAAGGAGGGTCGCGTCGGCGACCAGAGCGACGAGCGGTATTTCCAGTGGATGCGCCAACTGCTGGAATCGCAGGAGGAGGTGCGCGATCCAGGGGAGTTCCTTCGAAACCTGAAGGTCGACCTGTATCCGGAAGAGGTCTACATCTTCACGCCGAAAGGCGAAGTCAGGTCGCTGCCTCGCGGGGCGACCGCGGTGGATTTCGCCTACAGCGTGCATACGGACATTGGCCACCAGTGCGTCAGCGCTCGTATCAACGGCAAAATGGTTCCGCTACGCACCCGGCTTGAGAACGGCGACATCGTCGGCATCATCACGCAGGCCGGTCACAAGCCGAGCCGGGACTGGTTGACGTTTGTTGCGACATCTCGCGCGCGCAGCAAGATCAAGCACGTTCTACAGGGAGAGGAGCGCGCGCGCAGCATCGAACTGGGCCGGCGACTGTTCGAGAAACAGGCGAGGCGGTTCGGTCTCAATCCCAAGACGGTGTTGGACAGCGCGGAACTGGTCGCCTTCGCGGCAGAGTATGGCGCGTCCAATGTCGAGGAACTACTGGCGCATGTCGGCTATGGCAGGCTGTCGGCGCGGACGGTGCTGCAGAAGTCGTTCCCCGCAGGCCTGCTGAAAGAGAAGCCACCCGACTCAGGCGTCGTCTCGGTAGTCAAGCGGGTACTACGAACGGGTGGCGCCGCCGACCGCATCAAGGTCCGCGGCACCGATGACGTGATGGTGTTTCGCGCGAAGTGTTGCAACCCGATCCGGGGTGAGCGGATTGTTGGGTACGTGACTCGCGGAAAGGGCGTCTCGGTGCACGCCGCTTCGTGTTCGAACGTGCTGAACCTGATGTTCGACCCGGAGCGACGCGTCGAGGTCGAATGGGACAGCGTCGGCCGTGACGCGATCCCCTATGTCGTGCGCATCACGATGCAGGTCGAGGATCGCCAGGGCATGCTCGCCGAGATCAGTGCCCGCGTATCGGATATCAATACGAATATCACCAACATGGAGGCCCGGTCGGCCGGTGATCTTCAGGCTCGGATCGATATGACTGTCGAGATCAAGGATGTGAAACACCTTGAGAAGGTGATCAAGTCGATCAAGGCGGTGGATGGAGTGCTGGGTGTCGAGAGAACCCTGCGCGCCTGATCCGTCGGACAGGGCGTCTGAGAGGGCCGTGTGGTCTGGGGGCTACGGCAGGACCGCGACGGCGTCGATTTCCACGCGCGCGTTCATCGGAAGCCGCGCCACCTGCACCGTTGCTCTCGCTGGTGGCGGATCCACGAGGTAGGTGGCGTAGCGCTCGTTCATCGCTGCGAACTCATCGAGGTCGGCCAGGAATACGGTCGTTCGAACCAGATGTTCCGGCCCGGCGCCGGCCGCTTCGAGTAACGCGCAGACATTGCGCATGACCTGATCCGTTTGCGTGGCGATGTCTCCATCGACCAACTGGCCCGTCACGGGGTCGATCGGGATCTGGCCAGACAGGAACAGCAGATTGCCCGCTCGAATCGCGGGTGAATAGGGGCCGATGGCCTTGGGGGCTCCCGGGGCGGCGACGGCCTGGCGCACGTTACGCGGCCTTTGTGATCTTGCCGTTTCGGATGCATCGGGTGCAGACGCGCATCCTCTTGGTGGCGCCGTTGACGAGCGCCCGTACCGACTGCAGGTTCGGCTCGAACCGACGAAGCCCCACGTTATGGGCGTGAGAAACCGTTCGGCCGGCTACCGGCCCTTTACCGCAGACTTCGCATCGCTTTGCCATAGTCGCCTTGCCTTTCGTCCATAGATGCCATCGTGGACAGCTGTCTAGCATAGCAGGTCACGGCACGATCAGTGCGCTGCTGCCAGATTCCGGTTCGGTGGACGACGGAGGCGGCGTGGTCACTTGTAGCAGTCTGGCGATCAGATCCACGTACGCAGCGGCACCACCGTCGGGAGGCTTGATTCCGGTCGCCCCTTGCTCGATCGCTCTCAGGACGATCGCGGTCTCGCCATCGTAGATCGTGGCCCCCTGCTCTCGCATCTGTGACAGCGCCGCGGAGATATCGGCGACCAGCGCCCGCGCTGGGCTCCCCTGGGGAACTTCCTCGTAGATGATGCCGCGCCCGGCGGTTTCCAATGTCGCCGCCAAGGCTCCGGCCGCCTCGGCGATGTCGCGATCGACAAGGCGGATCAACCCTTGAGGTTTGTGGCGCGCGATCACTGATTGCACCACAAAGAAGAGCTGATACTGCCTCTCGGTCAGATGGCGAATCGATGGCAGCACCATTGCGACATCGCGCTCCCGTTGTCGCTGCACGACAGCGGCCGGATGTTCGCGCGCCGTCGACAGGTAGCGGCAGTCGGGCGGACATGCGATCTCCGTCAGGCGTTTGGTTCCGCAGCACGTCGGGCAAATGGTCCTGGCCAGCGCCGGGCATTGGCGGCGGGCCTTTCGCTGGCCGCATGTTGGGCAGAGCATTCCTCAGCTTCCCATAAGGGTCAGGTGTCCGCAACTGGTCGGCGCAGGCTGGTCGGCTGGTGGCAGCCGCTTGAAACGGCATGGTGACCACCAATAATGTAGATAAACAGACAAAATGTCTAAGTACATACAAGATCGTGGGAATGCAGACGCGCGCGGAGCGTATCTGCCGAGATACCCAAGCATGAGAGTTTCCATTGAACGCGTACTTACACACGTAAGTCATTGGAAAATAAGTGGATACTTGATCTCAATGAGATGAGGCGATCGAATCGAATGGTGCAGAATTGGCATTGGGTTTCAGATATGTACTCTGATATGGCAGGGTTCTGTCGGCTCGGAGAGTCATTTTTATAGTCCTCCCAAAGGGACAGGTGACCCAGAACCTGTTTGTGGTTGTCGTCGTCTAACTGGCTGAGTTCGGTCGCGAGTTCCGGTGTGCGGCTCAACCAGATCCGTTAAGTATCTTCTATGTGGATGTTTACGAGTTTGTCCGCATTCGGCGCGAGGCGTCGGTGTCGTTAATCAGTGGCGCGTCGACCGGATCCGGAACCGACCGCTACGAATCGGGCACCGTAATTGCATGACGCCGATACAGAGCGGCCACTCCAACTGGGAGTTGGTCTGAAAGGAGCGGCAGAAATCATGGCAACGACAAAACGGAAGAAAGCACCGACGAAAACACGTCGGTACAGCGAACTGAAACAGATGCTTGAGGACCGCCGCCGCGAGTTGAGGAGCGACCTCAAGGGTCGGATTCGGGATGTTCGCGCGGAGGGAGACCGTGAGGTTCTTGACGACGGCGAGAGTTCCGAGGTGGATATCCAGGAGGATATCGAGCTTTCGCTGATTCAGATGAAGTCGGAGACACTCACCAAGATCAACGAGGCGCTTCAGCGGCTCGATGCGAACACGTACGGCAACTGTTTCGAATGTGGTGACGAGATCGCCGAGGCACGGCTTCGTGCACTGCCGTTCGCCATGAGGTGCAAGGACTGCGAGGAAGCTCGCGAGAGCGCCGAACAGCGCGCGCGAGTGCTGGCCTTGAAGCGCGGTTCGTCCGCGCTCTTCTTCGACATGTCCAACTGACGCGGCCCGGCCGGGTGTCTAGAGCGCTTTTCATTTGGGTCTGGGATCACCAGGGCGGCCTTCAGGGGCCGCCCTTTTCTTGCGCAATCAGTGGCGGCCTTACGTAATCAGTGCCAACGCCGCCACCGTCTTCATGTCCGCCATCTCGCCTGACGCGATCATCTGCCGGATCACGTCGACCGGGAACGCCCTGGCCTCGATGTCCTCATCCTCATCTTGCATGGCTTGCGGATCGGCGTCCGTTGGCTGTCGCAGGCCCGCCATGCGGAAGAACGTCATTTTCTCATTGCAGTAACCGGGTGTTGGAAAGAACGCACCCAGCTGCACGACGTTCGTAGGAATCAGCCCAATCTCCTCGTGGCATTCGCGTACGGCTGCGGCCCGCGGTTGTTCCCCTGGCTTGAGGCTCCCTGCTGGCAATTCCCAGACCGAGCGGCCGATCGCGTGTCGATACTGACGCACCAGCACGATGTCCCCTCGGTCGGTGACCGGGATCAGGACGACGGAACCTGGGTGGCTGACGATCTCCGCGTCCAGCGTGTGGCCGCGAGGCAGCGTGATCGACTCGATCCTGACCGTAAAGATTCGCCCCGTGAACGCCGTGTGACTGCGGTGCGGCACGATGGGCTCACTCATCGTCGCTCCATGCTGGCAGGCCATCGAGTACGCCCTGCAGATCGCTCGGCAGCGGGGCCGAGAACTCCATCCGCTGCCCGCCGCCAGGGTGGCTGAACGCCAGGCGCGCAGAGTGGAGGAACGGTCGATCGAGGCGTAGCACGGCCCGGAGGTCTCCTGCGACCCGACGCCGGACGCCTCCGTAGAGGGAGTCACCGACGATCGGGTGGCCGATCGCGTTCAGGTGCACCCGAATCTGGTGCGTTCGGCCCGTGAATATGGCGACCCGACACAGCGTGACACCGCGCAGATGATGTGCCTGGGTGATACGCGTCACAGCTTCCCGTGCGTGCCGGGCGCGGGCTGACATCTTCTGGCGGTTTACAGGGTCCCGCCCTATGGCCGCGTCGATTCGTCGGCCCGCCTGAACGACACCCCAGACAAGCGCGATGTACTCCTTCTCGACCTCGCGGTCCTGAAACTGACGGGAGAGCTCCTGATGCGCGGCGTCATGCTTGGCAACGACCATCACGCCCGACGTGCCCCGGTCCAGGCGATGGACGATGCCCGGCCTCAGCTCGCCACCGATGCCACTCAGATCACCCACATGATGAAGCAATGCATTCACCAGGGTGCCTGAGGGGTGGCCCGCTCCTGGATGCACGACCATGCCCGCGGGCTTGTTCAGTACGACGACGTCCGCGTCCTGATAGAGGATGTCCAGAGGCAGGGCCTCGGCGTCCGCGCGAGCCGCAGTGACGTCCGGCAGCACGACGGTCACCCGCTCGCCATCTCGCATCGCGACGTTGGCACGTGCCTGCCGCCGGTCGATCGTCACGTGCCCGTCGCTGATCAGCTTCTGAATCTGGGACCGGGAACGGCCGCCGAGTACCGAGACGAGAAACCGGTCGAGGCGCTGTCCGCTACTTTCCGCTGGGACGGTGAACGACAGTGGTCTGGTCGCGAATTGGCTCGGCATTCGGCCGGCGATGCCTCCCGTCTGGCGGCGTTGCTCCTCGGTCACATGCGCCCGGCATGCTCTCTCGTCGCGCCTGGCCAGTCGGGCGCCTCACCGCCCTCAATGCACAAGCCAATTCGCGACCAGACCACTAGTACCCCGTCGCAGTGATTTTGATCGGTTGCAAGGCGGGGAGTTCGTGAGCGGCGAGCCGCAGC
>JAQBVV010000010.1 GCA_027622905.1 Acidobacteriota bacterium | reverse complement strand
CGACTCGCGCACTGTGACGATCGTCGATTACACGTGTCCGCCAGGACCGTTTTCACCACGGGCTGCTAGGGCATCGTGCTGATCGTCCTTATCGCGGTGTTTCTGGTCGCCACCGTGTGCAGTCTCGCCGGCGGCGCGGTGGTCAGACGGTTTGCGGCGTCCAGCGGCGCCGTGGTGCCGCCGCGGCCCGACCGGTGGCACACGTCCCCGACGCCGACGATGGGCGGACTGGCGATCGCCGCAGCAACGATGGCGGGATTTGCGGTCGCCTTGGTTCGTCCTGGTCTCCTCGGCGCGTCGACCGCATGGTATCCGGTTCCGCTCGCAGCCGTCGGCATGTTCATCGTGGGCGTACTCGACGATCGTCTCCAGTTGTCTCCGCTGGCCAAGCTGGTGACGTCGCTTGCGATCGGGGCATTTCTGGTGTCGGCCTTGGCCGGCGTCGGTCCCGGGGGGGCGTTGCCGTCGTTGTTCACGCTCGTGGCCACGGTGTGGTTCGCAGGTATTTGTCATGCGACGAATCTGCTCGACAACATGGACGGCCTCGCCGCAGGTATCGGACTCATCGCCGCGGTGTTTCTGGCTGCGCTACTTGCCGATGCGCTCGGGCCGGCTCTGGTCGTGCTCCTGACGGCGCTCTCCGGTGCGTTGCTGGGATTTCTGTATTGGAATCGCAGCCGCGCGCGGCTGTTCATGGGCGATTCCGGAAGCTTGTTTATCGGCGGCGTACTCGGGGCGGCGTCGCTGGTTCCGGTGTACAACGCCCCGCTTGCGTTCATCAATCCCGCCGTGATCGTCATGTTGATTCTGATCGTGCCGCTCTTCGATACCGGGTTCGTGCTCGTGCTCCGCCGTCTGGCTGGACGCAAGGCGACGAAGGGTGGAACGGATCACGTGTCACACCGGCTTGTCTCGCTCGGTTTTTCCGATCGAAGCGCCGTGCGAATCCTCTATCTACTCGGCCTGGCGGGAGGAGGCACGGCGTGGCTGCTGCTGCGCGGACGTGGTATCGAGCCGATGCTCCCTCTGGTTGCCGTGTTCGGCGTGCTCCTGACTCTCGTCGGGATTTATCTTGCCCGCGTGCCGGCATACGACGCCGGGGATTTCGTCGCGCTGCAGAAATCGTCGTTCGCGCCGTTCTTGCAAGACCTGGCGTTCCGATGGCACGTGGCGGAGGTCATGCTCGACATGGTGCTGATCGCCGTGTGCTATTACCTTGCCTTTCGTCTGCGGTTCGAGGGGGAGGACCTCGACCAGTTTTTGCCGACCTTCACGGCGTCGCTGCCTGTTGTGCTCGGTTGCAAGCTCGCGGCGCTGTACGGCTCGGGCCTGTATCAGCGATCCTGGTCCACGTTCGGTTTGCGTGACCTGGCCGTGGCTCTGCGCGGTGTCTGGATGGGGTCGCTGTTCGCCGTTCTGAGCGCGGCGTATGTGTATCGTTTAGAAGGGTTCTCTCGGGCCGTGTTCGTGCTGGACGCGCTGCTGCTGAGTGTGGCGATCATCTCGACCCGCGCGTCCTTTCGTTCGATGAACCTGGTGGCTGCCGCGCGCAGCAAGCGCAGTCTTCGTGTGGTGGTGTATGGCGCTGGCGCGTTCGGTCAGACCCTCGTGAGGGAAATGCGGGCCAATAGTCTCTGGAACATGAACCCGGTTGCATTCATCGACGACGACCCCACGAAGGGGCATCGCTGGCTCATGGGCGTTCAAGTCCGGGGCACAGTCGAGGACCTGGAGGGCACGATCCGCCGCTGCGCTGCGGACGAGGTGATCCTGAGTAGCCCGGCGATCGCCGGCGACATTGAACAGCGGATCCGGGACGTCTGCGCGCATCTGAAGTGTCCGGTGCGGCGATTGCACATGGAGATTCGATAGGGTGTGACGCGCAGGGTGAGTCTCCCCACCTTGACCGTTCGACGTGTCGTGTATCGGCGTCCGATCGTGACGGATGGCCGTTGACCGAGACGCTTCGAATCGGACTCGACGGTCGCGCGTTCTCGTCTCCGGCGGCCGGCGTTCGTCGTTACGTGAACGGACTGACACGTGCCTTGCTCGCGCTGGGGGAGCCACTGTCTGTTGTGGCGCTTGGGGGGACGAATCCGAGCGTGATTCCCGAAGGCGTGGGCCACGTTGCGGAGCCTCCGCACCTCCCCACCAATCTCGGCTGGACGATGGTCGGACTTCCCCAGGCCGCGTGGCGTGCCGGTGTTGATGTGGTGCATGCCCCGGCCTACACGGCACCATTGTGGTCGCCGGTGCCAGTCGTCCTGACGATTCACGACGTGAGCTACCAGCGGCATCCGCAGTGGTACCCCTACCGGCGCGACTGGGTGCGGCGCGCGTTCTATCGGGCCAGCGCGCACGCGGCCTCTCGCGTGCTGACGATCTCCCATTTTTCCGAGACGGAGATCATGGCCGCGTACGGCATTCCAGCTGAACGTATCGCTGTGACGCCGCTCGGTGTGGACGGCGGGTTCCTGCCGGGCGATGTCGACCGCCCCGGTGATCCCCTGGCAGGTATTCGTCAGCCGTATCTGCTTCACGTCGGCGATCTGCACGAGCGGAGAAACCTGGCGATGCTCGTTGAGGCCGTATTGGAGGCCAGGAGAGATTCCAGCCCGGTACGCCAAGCGCTGTCGCTGGTGCTGGCTGGTGAAGACCGAGGCGTCGGCGACACGTTGCGCGCGATCGCCGAGCGGTCAGGAGAGGCCGACGCGGTGGTTCGACTGGGTGCGGTAGACGAAGCAGACCTTCGCCGTCTGTATGCTGGCGCCATTGCGCTCGTGTACCCGTCGCTCTATGAAGGTTTCGGATTGCCAATAGTCGAAGCGATGGCATGCGGTGTGCCGGTCATCGCGTCGCGTGCTGCATCGATGCCTGAGGTGTTGGGTGACGCCGGGATACTTCTCGATCCCAGCGACCGGGGCGCGTGGACACAGGCCATCATCGACGTCGTCGGCAGCGAACGGACGCGCGCACGCTGCCGCGCAGCCGGGCTGCGGCGGAGCGCGGAGTTTACATGGGCCCGTACGGCGACGCTCACGCTGGAGGCCTACCGGCAGGTGTGTGCGCGATGAACGCGGCGTCGTGACACCGGGAGATCGGCCCACGGGGTCGGGTGCGAGTGTGAAACCGTCATGCGAACGACAGGGTCCGGAGATTTCCATAATCATCGTCACGTGGAATGGCCGCCAGTACCTGGACGCCTGCCTGCGTGCCGCCGAGGCGCAGCAAGGCGTGAGTGCAGAGATCATCGTCGTGGACAATGGATCAACCGATGGGAGCGCGGAGTTCGTACGCGCACGGTTTCCGCATGTCCGGGTTGTCGAGCTCACCGAGAACCGCGGCTTTACGGGTGGCAATAATGCCGGCGCGCGTGAGGCGCGCGGTGCATACGTCGCGTTTCTGAACAACGATACGGTCGCCGAGGACACGTGGCTCCGGGCACTGCGCGCCGGGGTCGACATGAGCGCCGGCTTTGCGCTCGTGACCTCACGGATCGTGTACATGCATGACCCACGTGTCATCGACAGTGCCGGTGACGGATTACTGCGATGGGGCGGCGCGTTCAAGTGGCATCATGGGCAGTCGGCCGAACTGGCAGACGCTGCTACAGAGGTATTCGGTGTGTGCGGAGCCGCGTGCCTGATGCCAAAGTCGGTCTTTGAGGAGATCGGCGGATTCGACGACGATTTCTTTGCGTCCCACGAGGACGTGGACCTGTCGTACCGGGCACGGCTGCGCGGTTACCGTTGTCGATATGTCCCTGACGCGATCGTGCGGCATCACGGTAGCGCGACGCTCGGAACGGCCACCGCGCAGTCGGTGTTCCATGGACAGCGAAATCTGGAGTGGCTGTATCTGAAGAACACTCCCGCGTCGCTCCTCCTGCGAACCTTGCCGGGCCATCTTGTGTATACCGTGGCCGCTGCCGCTCACTTCTCACGGCTGGGTGTGCTGATGCCATTCATCAGAGCGAAGATGGCGGCCATTGGCGGACTGCCTGAGGTGCTGCGGAAGCGCCGGTTGATTCAGCGGAGTCGAGTCGTCGGCGCCGCGGGGATCGAGCCGTACCTGGAGCGACGATGGTTCGCGACGAAGCTTCGCGAAAAGCGATTCGATTCGGGGCTGTCCCGGGAAAAAGACAACCAGGTTGCAGATTAGCGCGGTCCTCGTCAATTACAACGCTGGACGAGAGCTCGCTCGTGCCCTGAACTCGATTGCCATCGAGCTTGCGGGCCAGCAGTGGGAGGCGGTCGTGGTGGACAACGCGTCCTCTGACGGTAGCGCCGAGGTGGTCGTCGACTTCGCTCCGCACGTGCGGCTCGTACGGAACCCCGAGAACGTCGGCTTCGCGCGGGGCGTCAATCAGGGGTTGGCGGCCACGTCCGGAGCCCTCGTGCTGCTGATGAATCCAGACTGCAGACTTGGGGCCGGTGCCGTCGGCATCCTGACGCGGGAGCTGGCGAGCGCCGGTGCGTACGCAGTCGCCGGTCCTCGCATTCTCAATCCTGACGGCACAGTCCAGGGGAGCGCCAGGGGCGATCCGGATATGTTCACCGGGCTGTTCGGGCGGACCACTGTGTTGCGGCGGCTGTTGCCGGACCTTGCTGTCGCGAGGCGGAACGTCGTGAGCAGCGACGCCGGGCGCCAGGGGGAGCAGAGCGTGGCGGTCGATTGGCTGTCCGGCGCTTGCCTGCTCGCGCGTCGCGAGGCGCTCGAGCGTGTGCACGGATTCGACGAGCGGTATTTCCTGTACTGGGAAGACGCCGACTTGTGCAGGCGGCTGCGAGGAGTAGGCGCTCAGATCCGGTACGTGCCAGCCGCGACCGCGACTCATCGCGTAGGCCAGTCAAGCCGAAGCGTTCGCGCGTCATCGATACGCGCGTTTCATGACAGCGCGTACCTGTACTACGTGACCCACGTCGCTTCGAACTCCTCATCGAAGAGGTGGCTGGCGAGAGTACTTCTTTCGGTACGGTGCTGGTTACATCTTCGATTGGGCATCCAGGATGCTCCAGACGGACGCGTGGAGGCATCCGATGCGTGACGTGCTGGTGCTCAGATCGCAGCCTCAACCAGATCCGCGATACGCTCACCGAGAGCCAGGCACGCCGTGAGCCCTGGCGACTCGATCCCCGCTGCCTGAATCAAGCGCTCACAGTTTCGGTCCCGCGCTACCCAGAAATCGGCAAACGAACCGTCAGGAGGGTGAAGCTTCGGGCGGATGCCGCTGCTACCAAGACGGAGATCCTCGAGGAGTAGCTCCGGCAATAGTGTTCGGGCCGGGCCAAGAAACTCCTCGAGAGGCACGCGGTCGGATTCGTAGTCGTCCTTGCGTGACTGGAAGCGCGCTGTGGGACCCAGGGTCACGGTCCCGTGCGTCGTCTTGGTCAAGTGGACGCCGAGCGAATGTCCGGATGCGTGCGGAAGAGGGTAGACCAGGCCGCGGAGGAGCGACGACTTCGACGGAATGAGTTCGGCATACTCTCCGCGACACGGAAAGACTGTGAACGCTTCGCCGCCAAGGGCGGCGGAGACCTCGTCCGCGTAGAGCCCAGCCGCATTGACGACGGCCCGCGCCAGAATCCGCTCAGCGGGGGTACGAAGCTCGACGTTATCGGCGTGATGTTCCCCGGCGAGCAGCGGAGTGCCAGGGAGGACGACAGCATCACGATCGGCGCAGAGGGTCTCCAGTGTGCGGATGAGTGCCTCAGCGTCCACGATGCCCGAGTGTGGAGAGTAGAGCGCTGCCGAGGCGCGCACGTGCGGTTCGCGCGCTCGGACGAACCGCTGGTCGACGATGTCCAGGCCCTTCGCGCCGTTGGCTTCACCGAGCGCCTTCAGTGCCAGGAGCCCGTCAGTCTCTTCGTCGGTTGAGGCTACGATCAGTTTCCCGCATCGTGCGTGCGGCACACCGTGCGCCTCGCAAAACTCGTACAGCAGCCGCGCGCCCTCGACACAGGATCGAGCCTTGAGCGTTCCAGCCGGGTAGTACAGACCTGCATGAATGACCTGGCTGTTGCGCGTGCTCGTGGCCGTCCCGGGACGTCGCTCGCGTTCAAGCACGCAGACACTGTGGCCGCGACGGGCAACCGCCCACGCCGCAGCGAGGCCGACCACTCCCGCTCCGATGATCGCGGTGTCTATCCTGGACGTGCTGTGCATATGCTCGAAGATGGTACGATACAGGGTTTGCAAGTGGCTCTAACTGGCGGATACAGGGTGCCATGACTGGCCCCGTGATTGTCGTTGGCGCGGCCGGTCGGCTCGGAGCGTCGATCGTCGCGGCCAGTGGCGGCGCGGATGTCGTCGCCCATACGCATGCGACGCTCGACATCACCGATCCGGACGCGGTACGTCAGGCCATCACGGGGACGGCGCCAGCGGCGGTCATCAACTGCGCGGCGTTCAACGACGTGGACGGCGCCGAGGATCATCCAGAGAAGGCTTTCGCTGTCAATGCCTTCGGTGTTCGTAGCCTGGCACGCGCGGCCGAGGCGTGCGGGGCGCTGTTCGTTCACTTCAGTACTGATTTCGTGTTCGACGGCGAGGCTGCGGAGCCGTATGTCGAGACCGACGCCGTCGCACCGCGGAGCGTGTACGGACTCAGCAAGCTGCTCGGCGAATGGTTTGCGCTCGATGCACCGCGTGGGTTCGTCCTTCGCGTGGAGAGCCTCTTTGGCGCTCCTGTGGGATGGTCAGGTCGTTCTGGATCGCTGGACGCTATCATTGCGAGTCTGGAGCAGGGCCGTGAGGTGACGGTGTTCACCGACCGGGTGGTATCACCGAGCTACGTCCATGACATCGTTGGTGCCGTCAGACATCTGCTTGACGGCCGGGTTGCACCCGGTTTGTACCACTGCGTGAACGACGGTCACGCGACGTGGCACGAGGTGGCGGCGGAGGCTGCACGCCTGCTGGGCGTGCACCCACAGTTTCGGTGCGTCACGATGGACCGGGCGACGTTTCGGGCATCGCGCCCACGATACTGCGCGCTGGCCGGTCGGAAGCTCGCAGCGGCAGGCTTTGCGATGCCCTCCTGGAACGACGCGCTACGGCGGCGACTCACGCGCGTGGCGGGCGGCGGGATAACATAGACAGGTTATATGGCTAAGCGGGCGATTATTACAGGTATTACAGGGCAAGACGGCTCGTATCTCGCGGAATTGCTGCTGAGCAAGGGATACGAGGTCACCGGCGTCGTGCGCCGGCTGAGCGCCGCGAATTTCTGGCGGATCGAGCACCTGCTCGATCGCATCACGCTCCGACCCGCCGATCTGCTCGATCAACTGTCACTGATACGCGTGGTCCAGGACGTGAGGCCGCACGAGGTTTACAACCTCGCCGCGATGTCCTTCGTACCAGCCTCATGGGATCAACCGTTGCTCACAGGCGAGTTCAACGCCCAGGGTGTGACGCGGGTGCTCGAGGCGGTTCGCCATGTTGATACGGATATCCGTATCTATCAGGCATCGTCCAGCGAAATGTACGGGCGCGTGAGGGAGGTGCCGCAGACGGAGATGACGCCCTTCTATCCGAGAAGCCCGTACGGCGTGTCGAAGGTGTTCGGGCACTACATCACCGTGAACTACCGTGAAAGCTACGGCATGTTCGCGTCCTCAGGCATCCTGTTCAATCACGAGTCCCCGCGTCGTGGGCTCGAGTTCGTCACGCGGAAGGTGACTGACGGGGTGGCTCGCATCAAGCTGGGGCTTGCCAGTCACCTGGGCCTTGGTAATCTCGACGCCTGCCGGGACTGGGGCTTCGCCGGGGATTACGTTCGTGCGATGTGGCTGATGTTGCAGCAGGACACGGCTGACGACTACGTCATCGCCACAGGTGTGTCGCATTCGGTTCGGGAGCTCGTGGAGGCTGCCTTTGGACACGCCGGGCTCGACTGGCAGAAGTTCGTCCAGGTTGATCCCGCGTTTCTGCGGCCGGCAGAGGTGGATCACTTGATCGGTGACGCCTCTCGTGCGCGAGAGGTTCTTGGTTGGGAGCCACAGGTCAACTTCGAGCAGCTCGTTGCGATGATGGTCGATGCGGACGTCGCGCGATTGTCCAAGTCTGCGTGAGCAGCAGGGATGACGACAGCCACAGACGCGAAGGGGACATCGTGAACGTGAAGGCAAGGATTCGAGATCGTACCGCGCGGATTGGCGTGATCGGTCTCGGCTATGTTGGACTGCCGCTGGCGGTCGAGTTTGCGAAGAAGGGTTTCGACGTGACCGGCTTCGACGTCGATGTTCCGAAGACCGACGAGATCAACGCAGGTCGCAGTTACATCCTTGATGTCAGGACGGAGGATGTCGCGGCGTGTGTCGAGGCAGGGCGGCTGAGAGCGACGACCGACATGTCGACCTTGAAGGACATGGATGCCATCGACATCTGTGTGCCGACGCCGCTGCGCAAGACCAAGGATCCGGATCTGTCGTATGTGATTCAGGCCGTCGACGCAGTCAAGGCGAGTCTGACCCGTGGCCAGCTGGTGATTCTTGAATCGACCACGTATCCGGGAACGACAGATGAGGTCGTCCAGCCGGCGCTCGAAGAGAACGGTCTGAGGGCAGGCACCGATTTCTACCTCGCCTTTTCGCCAGAACGTGTGGACCCGGGCAACCCGAATTTCGACACCCGCACGATCCCGAAGGTCGTCGGTGGTTTCGACAAGCAGAGTACGGAGCTGGCGTCAGATCTGTACCGCGCGATTGTCGAGACAGTTGTGCCGGTCAGCTCGACGCGCGTGGCGGAGATGGTGAAGCTGCTTGAGAACACGTTTCGCGCGGTGAACATCGGGCTTGTCAACGAGATTGCCTTGATGGCGCATCGCATGAATATTGACGTCTGGGAGGTCATCGACGCCGCGGGTACGAAGCCGTTTGGTTTCATGCCGTTCTATCCTGGGCCTGGTCTAGGTGGGCACTGTATCCCGATCGATCCCTTTTACCTCTCCTGGAAGGCGCGTCAAAGCGGGTTCGAATGCCGATTCATTGAACTGGCGGGTCAGGTCAACGCGTCGATGCCCGCATACGTGGTCGAGCGTGTGAGCGAGGCGCTGAATACGATCAAGAAATCGGTCAACGGCTCCAGGATTCATCTCTTCGGGGTGGCCTACAAGAAAGACGTCAGCGATATGCGTGAATCGCCGGCGCTTGATATTTTGGAGCTGTTGTCTGGGCGTGGCGCCACGATGAGTTACACCGACCCGTTCGTGCCGTCGTTGCGCCATGCATCGATCGATCTGACCTCGGTCCCGGAGGAGGGCGCAGGGGAGGGCATCGACTGCGCCGTCATCTGTACGGATCATCGTGTGTTCGACTATCCGAGCATCGTGAGGCGCTTTCCCATCGTGGTTGACACCCGTAACGCGCTGAAAGGTGTCGAGGCGCCGCACGTGTTCAGGCTGTAAGAAGGATGCCACTTTCCGGGTGGCAGGACGCGCCGCTGATCGCGAATGTCACATCCTCTGCGAATGCTCATGTTCCGAGTGCGTAGCTGGGGGCGGTCGGCCATCGGTTGCACACTGCTCGTCTGGAGCCTTCTCGCAGCCATCTCAGCAGTGCGAGTAGGGCTCGCGCGAGAGCCCGATCCGATAGCCGACCTGGAGGCAGAGTTTCTGGCGCTGGTTTTCGACCTCCCCCCGAGCGGGTTGGTCGGCTATCTCGAGGCGTATGGCGACGACGCTGGCACAGACGCCGCGGTTCGCATGTACTTTGCGGCGCAGTATGCGCTGGCGCCCCGCGTCGTCGTTGGACGCGTAGGGCCGGAGTTCTTGATCGTCGCTCGAGGGACGGAGCGCTCGGGTGGCGACCCACGGCTTGAGGGCTACCACCTCATCAGAATATTTCCGAGTGGTCATCGCGTGTATCGGCGGCTCGTTCCGTGATGGGAGCCGTTGCCGGCCTCCTGCTTCCGGTCGCAGCCGTGGGGGCCGCGATCGTTGCGTTGCGGCTCCATTCGGGCATTCGGTCCCGCGCCGTCCTTCTCGCTCTCGTGGTCTGCGTCGGCCTCGGCCTGTCTTCCCTGACAACGACATGGCTCCTCGCCCTCGGCATGGTCATCGGCCGTTCGTTCGTGGTCGTCGATTCAATGCTGTGGACATTCGTCGGAGCCATTGCGTGGTGGCATATCCGACGTCTCCCTTCGGCCTCACAGAGGCGGGCTGCAGAGTCGCCACGCCCAGTGACCACCACCGATTGGCTCGCGCGTGGGGTATTTGCCGTCGTCGCTGTGATGGCGGTCGTTTCGGCAATCGTGGCGTACACGGCTGCGCCCCACGGCGAATGGGACGCCTGGGCTGTCTGGAACCAGAAGGCACGATTCCTGTACCGCGGCGATGCCGGCTGGTCGGCGCTGCTGGCGAACGACTGGTCGAACCCCGGCCACCCCCTCCTTGTACCGACGATAGTGGCCAGGTTGTGGGCGTATGCCGGTGCCGAGCTTACGATCGTGCCGGTGACGGTGGCCATGGTGTTCGGCGCGTCGATCGTCACCGCTGTTGTCGGTGCGCTTGATGCGGGCCGCGCGCGCGCGTGGATTGCGGGCTCAGTCCTGCTCGCGGCTGGGACCTTTGTGCAGCAGGTCGCGTCCCAGCAGGCGGATGTGCCGTTTGCGTTCTTTCTTGTCTCGACGCTTGTCGTGCTCCGCGAGGCCACGGTCGCCATCGGTCGCACGGAAGGCGATCCGGTCGGCTCGTTCCTGCTCGCAGGGACGCTCGCCGGTCTGGCGGCATGGACAAAGAACGAAGGTCTCCTGGTCGTGGCGGCCACAGCAGCCTTGGTCGTGTGGCGCGCGCTTCCCCAGGCACGGCCTCGTCTGGCGGGATGGTGGGTGGTCGGCGCGGCTCCGGCGTTGGTGACTCTTGCATGGTTCAAGTTGGTTGTGGCGCCCGTGGCGCCTGCGTACTTGACGGAAGCCCCGACGATTGCGCTGCTCCTGGAGCGGTTTCTTGGGCCCGAACGTCACGCCGTCGTCGACCCGTTGTTGTGGCAATATGCCAGTGCGTGGGGAGGCCCACTGGCTGGCGGCGTGGTGCCGCTGAGTCTGGTCGCGTCTGCTCTGGTTGCGGTTACGCGAATTGGCAGGTCGACGCGCTCGATCCTCGCGGTGATCGGCGTGATGTTTGCCGGCTACTACGGCATCTATCTCCTGACGTCCATGGAGATCGAATGGCTCGTGATGACGACGGTTGACCGACTGCTGGTTCAGGTCTGGCCGGCGTTGGTCCTGGCCGCGTTTCTCACCGATGACGAGCCGGCGCCAGCTGACGCTACGGCGGCGGCCGCCACCTGAGCCACTCGGTGAATGGGCGCGTAGCCAGCGACGGCGGGCTGCGGTACGACGGTGGCCACGGGTCACACTGTGGATTGACACGGACTTGGCGCCAGGCATCGGATGTAAGATAAGGGCAGTAGGATGTCGACGGACGAAGAGGCTGAGCCAAAGGACCCTGCGCGTGCTGAGGGCGAGCGCATGCGCTTAGCTGTGGTAGGTTGCGGTGGTTTCATCGGCAGCCACCTACTGGATGCCCTGCTGAAGGACGATTCCATCCGCATCGACGGATGGGACCCGCACGTCGAGAAGATTTCACAGCACCTCTCGAACCCACATCTCAACGTCCGCCAGAACTCGCTATCGGCAGAGGACCTGCCGGAGTTCAGAGAGGCGATTTGAGCCGCGGACGCGGTGATCAACCTGGCCGCAATCTGCAATCCTTCCGAATACAACGTCAATCCCATCAGCGTGATCGACGCCAATTTTCTGCAGCCGGTGAAGATCGTCGACGTCTGCGTGCAGCAGAAGAAATGGCTGATTCACTTCTCCACGAGCGAAGTCTATGGCAGGACGCTTGCTAGCTACCTCGGAGATGTCGACTATTCGAATCCAGAATTGTACGAACTCGACGAGGATTCGACTCCGCTCATCATGGGCCCGATCGGGAATCAACGATGGTCCTACGCGACATCGAAGCAGCTGATGGAGCGGTACATCTTTGGCCGACACAAGGAGGCCGGTCTACCGTTCACGACGATCAGGCCGCTGAATTTCTTTGGCCCGAAGATGGACTTCATTCCTGGCCGAGACGGCGAAGGTGTCCCCAGGGTGCTCGCATGCTTCATGACGGCGCTCCTGGACGGTCAACCGATGCAACTCGTGGACGGAGGCATGGCGCGGCGCACGATCGTCTCGATCCATGACGCGATCCGGGCGATCGTGCTGATGATCAACAATCGCGAGTGGTCGGTGAATCAGATCTTCAATGTCGGCAATCGACACAACGAAGTGACGATGAAGGAACTTGCGGAATTGATGCGCGAGGCGTATGCGGAGTGTACCAGCGACGCGACTCACCTGAAGCACCCCATCGTCAATGTGTCGGGCCTCGAGTTCTACGGGGAAGGCTACGAGGATTGCGATCGCAGAATGCCCAACCTGACCAAAGCCAAGGATCTTCTGGGTTGGGAGCCGACGCGCTCGCTCAAGGAGACGCTCCTGGAAACGGTGACGTACTACTACGACCAGTATCGTGACTGGCCGAAGACGCAGCGCGGGGCCGCTGTGACCCAGGCCTAGGTCACCAGCGCGCAGAGGCGTCAAGAGGCTGTTAGGAGCGTATGCCGCCGTCGCTGAGTGTTTTTGTTCCCGCCTACAACGCAGCCGCCACTCTTCGGGCAGTCGTCGACAGAATTCCTGACGAGGCGTGGCGAATGATCGATGTCGTTCACGTGATAGACGACGGCAGCATCGATGACACTGCCGAGGTCGCGAAGCTCCTCGAGACAGAGTTCCCCAAGGTACAGGTTCACTCCCTGCATCCGAATCAGGGCTACGGCGAGGCTGTTCGTCAGGGGATGACGCGGTGCCTGGCCTCCGGTACTGACTACGTGGCCTGTCTGCACGCCGACGGCCAGTACCCGCCGGAGCAGCTCTGTGAGTTCGTCCGCCACATGCATGCCTGTGGCATTGACGTCCTGCAGGGGTCCAGACACAAGGCGGGGAGTGCCCTTGCGGGAGGGATGCCGTTCTACAAGTACGTGGCCGGGAAGGGCCTGACGTGGCTGGAGAATAAGACCTTCGGTCTGCGGATGACCGACTATCATTCTGGGTTTCTCGTATACAGCAGAAGAGCGCTGCTCACGGTTCCCATCGATCGGCTCAGCGGCTATTTTGATTTCGACCTTGAGTTCATCGCGTGGGCGTCGAGCAAGGGGCTCGTTGTCGACGAACTTGCCATCCCGACGCGCTACGCCGGCGAGGTCTCGCACTTGAATCCGATCTGGTACGGCCTGCGCACTCTCGGCGTCATGGGTCGCTACGTGTCGGGGCATTATCGGTAGTCAGCCCTCATCGGACAGCCTGAGGCACCGGACTGCCAGGGCCGGTCTTACCGCGTCGGAGCGCTTCTCATCTCGGAGGAGCGGACTCACGGTGACGCGCACCACGAGCGACCCGGAAGCCAGCGCCGGCCGCTGACGGGGGTTGGCGTCAGGAAAGACCGTCGTAGGCTTTGGCCTCCGGCACGGTCATCTGGCTGTGCGTGCGCTCACATCTGTCCTGCAGCATAATGTGCGCTGGCACGTCCCATCGCGCCTACCGTGCGACCCCCAATGAACACAAGCAGTTTTCCGTCAGTTGGAGCCACATTGCAGAGAGCCGTGGACATCATCGTGCCCGTCTACAACGAAGAGGCGTGCGTGGACGAGTTCGTCGATCGTGTTACCGCCGTCGGGCTGCGCGAGGCGCTGATCTTCGTTGATAACGCATCGACTGACCTGACGGTTCAGCGTATAGAGCATCATGCGGACATACGGCTCGTGAGGCACGACCGCAACGCTGGATACGGCGCGTCGATCCGTGATGGGATCGCAGCATCCGATGCCGCGGCCATCGTGATCATCGATGCCGATCTGGAGTACCCGCCCGAGTCAATCCCCGATCTGCTGGCGGCTCTCGATCGGCACCCTGTGGTGTACGGCTCACGCTTCCTCGGCGACGGACAGCCAGACATGTCGTGGATTCGCAGGTGCGGCAACGGCCTGATCAGTGGTGTGTTCAACATCCTCTTTCGCCAGGCGACAACGGACCTGTATACCGGGATGAAGGCGCTGCGACGCGATGCTCTGGACTCCCTGACGCTTCGTCGCGACGGGTTCGAGCACGTGGCCGAGATGGGTGTCCAGTTGGCGCAAGCGGGGCACCGCATTCATGAGATTCCCGTGAGATATGCCCCGCGCGCCAGCGGCGTGTCAAAGATGCGCCACCTGCGTGAGACGGTGACCTACGTCTGGTACATCGTCACGGCCTGGCTTCGGTTCCGCGTTGCGCGTCGGACATGATCGGCGTCATCCTGGCGGCTGGGCATGGCACGCGGGCCTACCCCTACTCGAAGGGTGTTCCCAAGAGCATGGTGGACGTGGCGGGGAAGCCGAACCTTGAGCGCGTCGTGGCGATCATGCGTGACAAGCTTCACGTGGTACGCATCGTCGTCGTCGTCGGCGCGTATGGCGATCAGATTCGTCAGTATTTCGAGGACGGAGCGCGCTTCGGTGTGGCGATTGTCTACGTGGAGAACGATGCCATCGAGCGCGGTCTGGGCTACTCGCTCCTGCTCACGCGTTCCCACGTAGACGACTACGCCTGCGTCATGCTGGCCGATGAATGCTACGTGGATTCGAATCACGAAGAGATCCTGGCCACCGACTACCGGAGTTGCGTCGCGACGTGTGCCGTTCAGGTGACGAACGACACGGATCTCATCAGGCAAAATTACGCGGTGTACGCGGAGCGGGGTTTCGTTCGGCGCTTGGTAGAGAAGCCTAAACACACGGATGGGGCGCTGCTCGGACTCGGGACGTTTGTCGTCAGCCCGAGGTTTTATGAGCATCTGGAAGCTGCGCTGGCTACCGAATCGTTATCAGACCCGGTGAGCGTGCTTGGCCGGCTGTGCGAGGCTGGCGAACGGGTCGGCGTGTTCCACGTGCGTGGACCCTACGTCAACATCAATAACCGTGATGCCCTGAATCTGGCCGCCATCGTCGTCCGCGCGCACGAGTTTCCGGCCTGCACGCTCGGGCTCGCCTTGATGATGAAGGGCTCGATAGAGGAAACGTCACGTTCGATCGATGAGTTCCGCGCCCTTGGACGATTTCACCAGATCGTCCTCGTGCTTCCCCCTGGTGTCGCCTCCCCGAATACGGAACCTAGCGTCGAATGCGTGTCCGCGTCGTCGTCACGATACGGGGACATGATGCGCACCGGTTTTGACGCGGTGTCGGCCGACATTCTCATCTGCGCGCAATCAGACGGCTCCTGCCGTGCACGCGATGTGCCGAAGTTCATCGAATACCTGAAGGAGGCGGACTTCGTCGTCGGAACCCGCACGACGCGGCAGTTGATCGAGCAGGGCACGAACATGCGCGGCATCGTCCGCTTCGCGCACATCTTGCTCGCCAAGCTCTTGGAAATCGTCTGGTGGGGCTACGAGCCGAGGTTCACGGACACCGGATGCGGCTACCGGGCCGTCTGGAACTCCACCTACCGCCTGATCCGCGGCAATCTGCAGACATCCGGACCCGAGTACTCCGTTGAGATGTTCCTTGAGACCCTGAAGTGCCGGATGCGAATCATCGAGATCCCGGTAAGTTTCGCAGTGCGGCGAAAGGGCGTGAAAGAACCGGACCAGACCTTGCGCGCCTTCGTGTCGATGCTGAGGCTGATCGTTGGGCGCCGGTTCAGCTAACCCGGAAAAGATACAGGACCGAACTCCGAAGGAGTTGTGCGCTCGACAGCACGAGCACCGGCACCAGGGCGAGCCTCGCCACGTCGGAGTACTTCTCACCTCGGCGCAACAAGCTGACGGCGACGCCCACCGCGAGCAATCCGGGCGCCAGCGCGAGGCGATGATGTAGGTCGGCGTCAGGATAGACCGCGGCGAAGGCCGCAAGGTGAAATACCACGATCCATATGGTCCAGCGTGCTTCCTGAGCACGAGCGTAATGGAGTACGAGCACCACCGCTGCCCAGATGAACGGCAGGCCAAGGGTACCGCCCCATCCTCCTCGGCCCGGCCACATCTGACCTGTCAGTTGACCGAGGTCAACGAGGCTGATGGCGAAGCGCCCGAGGCTCTCAAGGGCTTCGGCAGGACCGGACGTCATGTTTCCCATGTCAGCAATCGGCCCACGGGCCAGGACGTCGCCGTACCAGCGGGCGTTCTCCGCGAACGTGAACAGCTGGCCGGCCATGACGCCGCCCGCGAGTCCCCCGATCGCCAACCCGCCGGCTAGCCGCCAGTCGCGTCTCCGCCAGGACAAAGAGCCGATTCCCGTCATCATCGCGAATGCGACGGGAAGGTTTGTCAGTTTTCCGACGACAGCGAGCCCGGCCAGCCATCCTGCCCACGCTGTCTCCTGCCACGAAGCGCAGCGTGAGCGCATGACCAGCCATACCAGCGCCACGAAAGCCGGAAGGGCAAGGAGCAGGTCGTTCTTGATGAGCACGAGCTGGTGGAACAGGGGAGGCACGACAAGGAGGATGGCGATGGGCCATCGAGACGGTCCTATACGGAGCCATGGTTGTACCGCAGCCACCGTGACGCCGAACAGCAGGAGACTCAGCAGTCCGTGCATGCGGACGAGTCCGTGGCCGACGAGCGGAATCTGTCGTACGTCGGCCATGGCCAGTTCGTAGACCCACCCCAGGACATTCGCCTTCGAATTGGCGTCGGGATCGTACTCGATCGTCCCGAGCCGTTCGATCTGGGCCACGCGGTCAAGGTGATAGGGATCCGCGGCTTTCACGGGGAGCCACAGATTGAGGAGGAGGATGACCCCGCCGAGCATCGCCCATGCGAGCCACGGCCGCGGAGGCTGGATCGCGGCGGGCCAGCCGAGAAAGGCCTCGCCTCGGCTGCGCTGCCAGGCGACGAGCAACAGGGCCAGGACTGTGTTGAAGGCTACCAGCGAATACAGCGTGCCGAGGCCAGTCACCGTCGCCACCTGCATCTCCACCGCGAGGATGCTGATCGCGATGTAGACGCGCGTGAAGATCGAGACAGCTGTGTGTCCCCACGGCAGCAGCGCAGCGAGCAGCAGCAGGAGATTCATCCAGTGGCTCGGCGTGGGCGGGAGGTCACGGATCGGAAAGGGGGAACTCGATGCTGATCACGGCCGGCGGCCGATCGCGGCGTAGTCGAGCCACGTGAACAGCAGGCTGTTGAGCCGCTCAACATTGGCGTTGAGCGTGTCGACGCTGTCGCCGAGTGACGCCTGCGGCGCGATTCGCTGCAGCTTGTCGTGCTCAGGATAAGGAGCGCGGTAGCGAACGTCGACGTGCTGGAATCCGCTGGCAACGAGCAGGTACGTCAGCGTGTCAGGGTGAATAGGCCGGACATGGGTGATGTCTCGTATGTAGCTCTCAAAGAACGCGAACCAGCACGCAGGATTGATCGTCTCCAGGATGATCGGTGCGCCTGGGCGCAGCTTGTCGAAGGCGATGTCGAGCAGCCCTGTGAGGTAGCGCGGTTCGAGGTGTTCAACCACCTGTGCGGCGAACAGTCCGCCCAGCGAGTTGTCAGGTTGCGCCCGAAGGTATGACAACGCATCTGCTTCGGTGGCGTCGAGGCCTTGCTGGCGGCAGACCTCCACCATCGAGCCGTTGATATCGATGCCCTTGGCCCGAATGCCGTGTTCCCGGAGGAGCGCCAGAAATTCGCCGCGCCCGCAGCCGATGTCGAGGACGTCACTGGCGCCCTGCACGAACGGAAGATACTCCGACACCCGCTCGGTGATGTCGTCGGCGGAGCCGCGAAAGAGATCCTCGAATCCCACGTACGTGTGGCTGTCGGCCGACTCGAGTTGACCGGCGGCTACCGCGGCCGGACTTGCCGGCTCCGCTGAACTCGGTGCAACAGCGGGCGGCATCGCGCCGCTTGCGGTGAGCCTGCCGACGTCTCGTTTCAGCGCGTGGGCCGCCTGTTGAAGGACACCGATGGATGTCCTCAGCTCTTCGTGCGAGGCGGTGAGCCGTGCGACGGCATCGCCGCTTCGCTGTTCCCAGGCGCCGAGTGCCTCCTGGTGGCGGCGCAGTTCGTCAGTCTGACCGGCCAGCCTGTCAACGCTGTCCTGCACCGTCCGCTCGACCCACGCGATCGTGCGTTCACTGGCATGGTGCGCTTCGATACCCACCAGCGCGTTGCGATTGATGTGATCGACGACGGCTGCGTTGAACTCCTGCTGGCGGAAGAGCAGCCGGACCAGGAACGCGCGCACGCGGTCCAGTAGTGTGTCGCGCCATCCGGCTCCAGCCGGCAGGTCGCTCACCGTGAGGTCGTACAGCTCGTTCAGGCGTTCGAGTTGATGTCTGTCTGGAGGCGGAACGGGCGCCGGACGAGGCGGCGTTGGATCATCCATGCGGTCAGCGCCCGACCATGCCGTCGACGGGACTGCTGGCAGTCGCGTACAACTTTCTTGGTATGCGTCCCGACAGGTAGGCGAGGCGTCCAGCCCGTACGGCGTATTTCATCGCTTCAGCCATCGACAGCGGATCGTCCGCGCCGGCGATGGCTGTGTTCATCAGGATGCCGTCCGCGCCCAGTTCCATGGCGAGAGCCGCGTCGGACGCCGTGCCGACCCCGGCGTCCACGATCAGCGGCACGCGGGAGAACTCGCGGATGATCCGGAGGTTGTTGATGTTCTGAATGCCGAGTCCTGAGCCAATAGGCGCACCCAGGGGCATCACCGCGGCGGCTCCCGCGTCTTCAAGCTTGCGGCACGCGATCGGATCGTCGTTGGTGTACGGCAGCACGACGAATCCCTCGTCGGCCAGGACCTTGGTCGCTTCGATGAGTGCCTCGTTGTCGGGGAACAGCGTCCGCTCGTCGCCGATCACCTCGAGCTTGACCCAGTTCGAGAGGCCGGCCTCGCGTCCGAGGCGAGCCGTGCGAATCGCCTCGCTGGCGGTGTAGCAGCCTGCGGTGTTCGGCAGGACGAAGATGTCAGACGGGATGAAGTCGAGCAACGACTCATTGGAACGATCGGATATGTTCACGCGTCTGACGGCGACGGTCACCATGTCGGCGCCCGACGCGGCATGCGCCTTGGCCATGACAGCGTGGGACGTGTACTTCCCCGTGCCAACGATCAACCGCGATGTGAACGTGCGGTCCGCGATGGTGAACGGCGTGTCAACCACGTACAGACACCAGCGTCATCGAGGGCCTCCCGCAATCGAGACACGCCACTAGCCTCCTCCTACAAAGTTCACGATCTCGATGCGGTCGCCGTTCTCAACGGGCGTGTCGGCGAAGCGCTGCCGCTTGAGAATGAGAAGGTTGTGCTCGACAGCGACGCGACGCGAATCGATCGACAGGCGCGAGAGTAGATCCGCGACCGAGATCGGTTCGTCGAGTTCGTAGGGTTCTCCGTTGAGCGTGATGCGCAATGGACCGTTGCTGGGTGGAAATCCAAGGGTACTGCGTGGTACGCGGGCCGTCAAGGTAAGCGGTTGACGCATGACGGGCTCAGTGACGCTGCGACTCTCGACGGTCGGCACCCCTGGCTGTGTCAACGTTCGATCTCCTGCGAGCACGCGAGCGGAGGCAGCGCCAGGACGAACGCGATGTCGATTGCCCACAGCATCCGTGGATTATAGTGAACGCGCGTGGCGTCCCCAGGTTCTTCGTCTTCTTCTCGGCGGCAACTTCTCGAGCGCTACCCCCATGTCCGTGAGGATCACCTGCGGTACATGCAGAAGTGGGGATTGATCCGGTCGGTTCGGAGCGCCGACGGCGAATCCGGCCACGCGTTCCAGGATCTGGCAGTGATCCGACAGGCGGATGAAGCGCTCGCCGAAGGCGTGAGCTTCAGGGCCGTGCTTCGCAAGCTGGTCGCGTCTCGGTCGGGACAGCTGACGCTCGATTTTCGTATCGAAGCGGAGCCGGCGAAGGTGCTACAGCTCAGGCGCAGGGAGCCGCCACCGCTGGCGGGGCTCATGGATCCGACCCCGGTGGACACGACGTCCTCAGCCGAGGAACTGTTTCACGCGGCGTCGGAGTTCGACAGCGGCGACCCAGGGAGTCACGAGGAGGCCTCACGGATCTATCGCAGAGCACTCGGGGTTGACCCGGATCTCGTCCCGGCGCTGATCAATCTCGCAAATATTCACTACGCACGTGATGAGATCGCGGAGGCGCAGGCGCTCTACGAGCGGGGAATCACGCTCGACCCCGACGTCTTCGAGGCGCATTTCAACCTTGGGAACGTGCTCCATGATCTCGGGCAGTATGCGGCGGCACAGATGTGTTACCGCGACGCGCTCCGGCTGAATCCGTCGTACGCCGATGCCCATTTCTATCTGGCGGTGACGTTGGAGAAGAACGGGCAATCTCGCGAGGCGCGCGCGCACTGGCGCGCCTACCAGCAACTCGCGCCCGAGGGCGAGTGGGTCGACCTGGCGAAGGAGTTTTCGGACTAGACCTGGCTTAGACCTGGCTAGTAGCGGTAGTCGTCAGGAGAGCGCTTCTTCGGCACGCGACGCAGCTTGTAGAACGTACAGTCTGGACACCAGGCCTCGGCGTCGAACGCGCTGCTGCCGGCGTATGGCTTGACTTCACGGTGGGTGCAGAACTCAGGGCTACTGTCTTCCGCGGGCTGCATCCATCGGCACGCACGGAACCGCGTCAGGGCATCAGACAGCGGGGCGTCGGGCGTGTTCGCGACGTCGTCGTCCGGCGTGTCGGCGCGACCGGTCGGCGAATCAGTCGGCGATGCATGTGTGTCGCTGTTATTGAAGTTGGACGCCAACGGCTTTCTCCAACGCCCGCAGCGCGCCCACTTCTTCGGGAGCGACGAGTGTCAAGGCACTACCCGTTGCTTCGGCACGACCGGTTCGTCCGACGCGATGCACGTACGCTTCGGGTGTGTCGGGGACCTCGAAATTGACAACGTGGGCGATCCCGTCGATGTCGAGGCCCCTCGCCGCCACATCGGTGGCTACGAGCACCGGATACCTGCCGGTGCGGAACCCTTCCACGGCAGACATGCGCTGCTGCTGCGTCCGGTCGGCATGAAGCGCGGCGCTCCGGATGCCCGTCCGGCTGAGACTCGAGGCCAACCGATCGGCGCCAATTTTCGTTCGGCAGAAGACCAGCACCGGCCCCTCCGCGTCATCACGCAGCCACCGGGCAAGCCAGGAAGCCTTGTCGCCCTTCGCGACGGCCTGCATGGCATGCGAAATGGTCTGCGCCGGTCCGCCACTCCGTCCGACCTGAACGAACTTCGGGTTCCGCAGGAATTCCTTCGTGAGCTTCAGCACCTCGCCGTACATCGTGGCGGAAAACAGCAGGGTCTGTCGGGTGGCCGGGAGCCCGCTCAGGATCCGCTGCACGTCGGGCCAGAATCCCATGTCGAGCATGCGGTCGGCTTCGTCCAGGACCATGACCTCAAGTCCCGCGAAATTCGTCGAATCGTGCCGCATGTGATCCATGAGACGACCGGGCGTCGCGACGACGATGTCAACGCCGGCGCGGAGCGCGCGCTCCTGGATGTCCATCGCGACTCCACCGTAGACCGCCACGCTCGAGATCGCCGTGTGATACGTCAGGCCTTGAACCTGATCTTCTATTTGCACGGCAAGTTCACGAGTGGGTGCCAGCACTAGCGCCCGAGTGGCGGCTGGTCGGGTCGGCACGGCGTTGAGAAAACGCTGGAGAATCGGCACCAGAAACGCAGCCGTCTTACCAGTCCCGGTTTCCGCACATGCAATCACGTCGTCGCCAGCGAGGGCGAATGGAATCACGCCGCTCTGGACGGACCGCGTGTCGCGCCAGCCCAGATCGCGGATGCCGCTCAACAGCCGGGCGTCCAGTCCGATCTTGTCGAACGCGACCGGTGCGGGATCGAAGGGTGACGGTTCGTAGCCGTGCATGGTCAAATCGCCGGTGGTCGAGAGAGTTTCCGGTCGTTTCGGTCGCCCGGCCGAGCGTGCGCCGCGTCGGCGCGACGAGCCCTGCCGAGTTCTGCTCGGCTGTGACGGCTGCGTGGGGTTCGCTGTCAACTGTGGGCTATCGTGCGCGGAAGGTAATGATGCCGCGCACCGGATCGTACGGGGACACACCAACGGTGACTCGGTCGCCAGGCACGACTTTGATACGGAAGCGGCGCATCCTGCCGCTCAGTTGCGCAAGGACCTCATGCCCGGCATCGCATTCGACGCGATACAGCCCACCTGAATGGACTGCGACGACGGTGCCTTGCATGTCGATTAGATCGTCTTTGCTCAATCAGTCATCCTTTCGCCCAACTTAGCAATGATTGTGCCACATTGGTTATGGTCGCGCAACATCAATAAATTCTGTTACTTGGGGTGAAACGGTCACGCGAGAACGCCACGTGCGGGTCACTGGAGCGCTTTTCGTTTCGGTCTAGGCTGAAGTTCCCCACCCCGAATCTGCAGAAGCCCATTGTTTCGATAGAGATGGGCGCAATACGCCGTGCATAACGTAGCCATGTAATTACTTGATTCACATTGGGACGATGTATATAATGTGGCCATGCACATCGACGTCGTCCCCAACCGCAACTCGCCGCCGGCGGTCCTCCTCCGCGAGTCGTACCGGCAGGGCGCCAAGGTGCGCAAACGCACCTTGGCGAATCTGTCCGCACTCTCGCCCGCGCAAGTCGAGGCGATTCGGCGGACCTTGAAGGGCGAGACGCTGGTGCCGGCCGCTGAGCTCTTCGAGATCGTGCACTCGCGCCATCAGGGCCATGTGCAGGCCGTGCGGGCCGCCATGACACGGCTCGGCTTCGCGTCGCTCCTCGCGTCTCGGCCCTCTCGCGACCGGGACCTGGTGCTCGCCATGGTAACGGCTCGCATCCTCGAGCCCACCAGTAAACTGGCGACCACCCGGTGGTGGCACACCACGACGCTGCCCGACGCGTTCGGCGTGACGGACGCGGACGCAGATGACCTGTATGCCGCGCTCGATTGGCTGATCACGCGCCAAGCGCACATCGAGAAGAAGCTGGCGGCCCGCCATCTCAAGACGGGAGGCTTCGTGCTCTACGATTTGAGCTCGAGCTACTTTGAAGGGACGACCAGCCCGCTGGCCGCACGCGGGTACAACCGCGATGGCAAGACCGGCAAGCTCCAAGTCAACTACGGCCTGCTCACCGACCCGCGGGGGTGTCCCGTTGCCGTGTCCGTGTTCGCAGGGAACACGGGCGACCCGACGACCTTGATGCCGCAGGTCGAGAAACTGCAGAAGACCTTCGCGATCGACCGGCTCGTCCTCGTGGGCGATCGCGGGATGATTTCGCAGAAGCAAATCAATGCCCTCAGGCAGCGAGAGGGCCTCGAGTGGATTACCGCCCTCAGGACCGGCGCCATTCGCAACTTAGTCGACGGGGGGCACCTCCAGATCGGCCTGTTCGACGACCGCCACCTGTTCGAAGTCACGCATCCGGATTTCCCCGGCGAACGACTCGTCGCGTGTCGAAATCCGCAGTTGGCGCTGCTCCGTGCCCACAAGCGCCACGCGCTGCTTGACGCCACGTCCGGCGAGTTGGAGAAAGTGCGCGGCATGATCGCGCGCGGCAGGCTTACAGGGCGCGGCGCGATCGGCGTCCGCGTCGGCAAAGTCGTCGACAAGTACAAGATGTCCAAGCACCTGGTGCTGGATATTCGCGAGGACGGATTCGATTTCCACCTCGATGCCGACAAGGTGTCAGCAGAGGCGGCGCTGGATGGCCTCTACGTCGTCCGGACGAGTGTACCCGCTCAACGCCTGGCCACCGACGATGTGGTGCGTAGCTACAAGATGCTCGGTCAGGTCGAGCGCGCCTTTCGATCCTTGAAGACCGTCGACCTCGAAGTCCGGCCGATCCGACACTGGCTCGAGGATCGCGTCAAGGCGCACATCTTCCTCTGCATGCTGGCGCACTATGTTGCGTGGCACATGATGGAATCGTGGCGCCCGCTGCTCTTTGCCGATGAAGACCAACAGGCCAAAGCTACCCGCGATCCGGTGGCGCCCGCGACACGCTCGGACGCTGCCCTCGCCAAGGTGCATACCAAGTTCCTCAACGACGGCACCCCAGTTCACAGCTTTCACACGCTGCTCCAGAATCTGAGTAGCATCGTCAGCAACACGTGTCGCCGGCACGGCGCATCGACCACCGGCGAGCCCACCTTCAACGTCGTCACCACCCCCAACCCGATCCAACAGCGCGCCTACGACCTGCTGACATCCATCCAGATGTAGCCAGAAGCCCGCACCGGCATCCCGAGCTATCTTATAGACCGCATAGGGGATACTGTCTAACGACGCGGGGAACTTCAGGTTAGGCTGGCACGACCCAAGTTACGGGACGATGACGTCTCGATTTGGGACTGGCCTTTACGGTGATTCTGGGGTATCCATGGGCGATTATCGTCGCGCACGGCCCCGACCGCGGGATAGGATCGGACGCCAAGAACTTCATCATGCCCACCGTACATTTCACGCTCAACGGCAACGCCACCGAGGCCACGTACGAACCCGGGATGCGCTTGCTCGAAGTGTTGCGGGAGTCGTGCGGGGTCGTCAGCGCCAAGGACGGATGCTCTCCGGAAGGGGCCTGCGGCTGCTGCCTTGTCAATATCGACGGCCGGCCGGCGCTCTCGTGCCTCCAGAAGCCGGAGCAGATGGACGGGCATGACATCGTCACGCTCGAGGGCCTGCCGCAGAAAACGCGCCAGATCATCGGAGACGCGTTCGTGCTCGAGGGCGGTGTCCAGTGCGGGTTCTGTATCCCAGGGATCGTGGTCCGGGCCGCGGCGCTGATCGAGCGTGGCAAGAGCGGCGACCGCGGGGCGATTGCCAAGGCCCTCGACGGCCACCTGTGCCGCTGCACCGGGTACGGACGCATCATCGATGCGATTCAGACCGCCGGAGAAGCGACCGCCAACGGCGGTCAGCTACCGGATGTGCCCCGGCGCCACCACTTCTTCGGCGAGGACTTCGGACTCAGCCGCAATCCCGCGTTCGCCAACGGCGGAGGATCGCCACACGGAATCGGCCGTTCGGCTCCCCGGCATGGGGGCCTGGAGCAGTCGCTGGGTGAGCAGCCGTTTGTCGCCGACATGGCCGCGCCTGGGATGCTGCATGGTGCGATGGTGCCAGTGGCGCACCCGCGCGCGCGGGTCCTGAAGATTCATGCGGACGCGGCGAAGGCGATGCCTGGCGTCGTCCGGGTGCTGACCGCTGCAGACGTGCCCGGGTCGCGGGGCACCGGACTCAACAGCCCCGACCAGCCGGTGTTCGTCGCCGAAGGGGAAGTGACCTGCTGCGTGGCCGACTTCGTCGCGATGGTGGTTGCCGATACCCAGTTTCGCGCGCGGCAGGCCGCTGCGAAAGTGCGGGTGGACTACGAGGTCCTCGAGCCGGTGACCGATCCTGTCGAGGCGTTGAAGCCAGGGGCGATACAGGTGCATGCGGCGGACACGTTCTTTCCGGCGCCGAATGTCCTGGAGCCGATCACCGCCTTCGCGCGCGGCGATGTGGAGACGGCGCTGGCAGCCGCGGCGCATGTCGTCGACACCACGTTTGCGACCAGCGCGGTCGAACCTGCGTTTCTCGAGCCGGAAGCGTGCCTCGTGGTTCCGCGACGCGACGGTACCCGGCAGTGCGTGAAAGTTCATGCCGAGAGTCAGGGATCGGTCTACGACCAGCAGCAGATTGCCAGAGTGTTGGACATCCCGCCGGACGACGTCGAGATCGCACTGGCTGCCAGCGGTGGTGCGTTCGGCGCGAAGGAGGAGCTGTCGATCCAGGCGCAGACGGCCATCGCGGCACATCTGCTCGGCCGGCCCGTCAAGACCGTGCTCACCCGTGAGCAGTCCACGCAGCACCACGTCAAGCGTCATCCGATGACGATCGCGCTGACGGTCGGCGCCGACGCCGAAGGGCATCTGCTGGCCGTGCGATCGCGCATCGTGGCCGATGCCGGCGGCTACCACACGACCAGCGCCAAGTGCGCGCTGCGGGCCGCGTGCCACTCCTGCGGTCCGTACCGCGTGCCGAACGTCGACGTCGAGGCCAAGGCCGTCTATACCAACAATCCCAACTCCGGTGCAATGCGCGGTTTCGGCAGCAACCAGGCCCAGTTCGCCATGGAAGGCGCGATGGATATCCTCGCGCAGAAAGTGGGTGTGGACGGCTGGGATATCCGCATGCGGAACGTGCTCGACCCCGGCGACGCATTCGCCACCGGCCAGATCATGCGCGACAGCGTCCGGGGGATGAAGGCGTCGCTCGAAGCCGTGAAGGATGTCTACAAGACCGCGCGATACAAGGGCATCGGTTGCGGCATCAAGAGCACGGGGCTCGGCAACGGGACCACGGAGGGGGGATACATCACGATCCGCGTGGTTGACGGGCCACGGCTGGAGCTCCTCAACGGCTATACCGAGATGGGCCAGGGGATCTTCACCGCAACGCTGCAGACCGTGTGCCAGGAGACAGGCCTCCCCCCCGGCATCATGCAGGTGCTATGGGACAAGGATCTCGGCAACAAGTGCGGTGAAACGTGGGCCTCTCGCGGCACGACCCTGAGCTGCGCGGCGGCGAAGATCGCGGCGGAGAAGCTGGCGGCGGATCTCAAGGATCAGCCGCTCGAGCAGCTCGTCGGCCGCGAGTACGAGGGAGAGTACGTGCTCAGCTTCACGACCCGTCCCGGCACGCCGGAATGGGTGAAGAACAAGGACACGCATCTGACCTTCAGCTACTCCACCCAGGTCGTCATTCTTGACGATCAGGGCCTCGTAACGCGTGTGGTGGCCGCCCACGATGTCGGGCGGGCGCTGAATCCCAGGCTCTGTGCCGAACAGATGGAGGGTGGCGTGCACATGGGGCTCGGCTACGCGCTGTCCGAAAACTTCACGTCCACCGGCGGCGTGCCGGACTCGCTGGCGCTGCGCACGCTGGGCATCGTCGCTGCCAAGCACATGCCGAAGGTCGACGTCATTCTCATCGAAGTACCCGACGAGATCGGTGGCTATGGTGCCAAGGGCGTCGGTGAGATCGGCTGCGTCTCGACGGCCGGCGCCGTGGCCGGCGCCCTGCACTCGTTTGACGGCATCCGGCGCTTCACGCTGCCCATGGACGACGCGCCAGCCGCGAAGCCCTCGTTGCCGAAGTCCCGCCGGCGGTCGGCTCCGGCCGTTTCGGCGCAGTGTGCGTAGTGTCGAACTGATCTTCAGCAGATGAGGATGCGCGCGCGCACCCGTCCAGTGCATTCTTCGGGTGTCGGCAGGACGCCATGAGATTCGCCGAGTCAGTGGTGAGATTGTTTACGAAGGAGATCGTGATGAGTCAGACGATGAGACGGATCGTGCATGGGCCGGTCGTCGCGACGATGGCGTCGCTCCTGGTGGTGGCGGCCGTCGGTTGCGGTGCGCCCGGACCCGAGGTGGATCAGGCGGAGGCGGATCCACTCTCGGACGGTGCCGAAAACGTGCGGCTCGTTGGCCACCACGATCTGCAGGGGCGCCAGTCGCTGCAGTTGACGACCCGCTCGGACGAGGCGAACGGGAACTGGGCGTACGTGGGCCATCAGCCGAACGACCGGCCGGGTGACGATGAGGCCCGGATGAATCCCGTTACCGGGGAGGCCGAGATCAACGGGACGTCGCTGCTCGACATCACGGATCCCGCCAACCCGGTGCTCGCCTGGCACATTCCCGGGATCTCGCGTGCGAACCACCGCGCCGTGTCGGTCGTGTACGACTACACGCACGACGCAAGCGGCCGCGACTATCTGGTCCGCAGTTCCGATACTGGCGAAGACTTCCGGTTCCAGATCTTCGACATCACCGATCGTGCCACCAACCCGGAGGCCATCACGCTGGTCTCGGAGATCACCGGGACGCCCCCTGACTCGTGCGGGCCCGGCTGCGGCGGGCCGTTCATCATCCGCGCGCACAAGGGCTTCTGGTCCGAAGAGTCGGGCTACTACTACACCGCTTCCGGCGAGCCCGGCTTCCGCAACACGCTGCTGCACATCTGGGACCTCCGGGATCCGACGAGCCCGAAGTTTGTCAGCCGGGCCTGGCTGCCGGGCATGAAGAACACCGAGGACGAGGCGCTCTATCAGGGTCAGTACGTGCACCATCCGACGGTCGACGAGGCCAACGATCGGATGTACATCGGTTTCCGGAACACCAGTGGGCTGATGGGGGCCTGGGACATCGCCGACCTGACGAACCCGATGCTTATCTGGTCCATCGACACCAACCCGCCCAATCGCGGACCGCACACGCTGACGCCGATCGTCTACGACCAGTTGCCGAACTTTCACGGAGACGCCCTCCCGCGCAACTACATCTTCATGACAGACGAAGCGGCCGGGGCAGAAGACACCGCTCCGTGCACGAGCGGCGTTCGGACCAGGGCGTACATGTTCGACGTGACGCACGAGACCCACCCGACGAAGGTGTCCCAGTGGGAGGTGCCGGTGGGGGATTTCTGCACGAAGGGCGGACGGTTCGGGGTACACCAGCACGCGGAGTTCGTGAACGGGCGCCTGAACCGGCATGAGAACCGAATTGCCTGGCTGGCCTACTTCAACGCAGGCGTGCGGGTGCTCGACCTCTCGGATCCGTACCACATGCAGGAACTTGGCTACTACATTCCGAAGTCGAATGCGCTGTCCCACCCGATCGTCGAAGGGCAGCCGGCGGTGATTCAGATCAACGATGTGACGATCGACCACCGGGGGCTTTCCTACGCGACGGATCGGGTCGGGTCCGGGCTTTTCGTGCTCGAGTACACCGGCGGTACCGAGTGACGCAGGGGATGCCTCGCGGCATACGCGCCCGAGGGGCCGAAGACGTCGAGGCGCGAAGTGTATAGTGTTGTCCTTTTCCGCGAGTGTCTCGCCTGGAGGGTAGGAGTTCGATGAGCAAAGTGGATCCGACTAAGAGCAACGGGATGGACCTGACCTGGCTTGGTAAGCCTCACGAGCACGATCCGGGCCGGCTGTACAGCCAGACCGGCGCGGACTGGCAGTACCGCGTCGATTTCGATCGTCTGCGAAAGGAGCGTCTGGCCAAGCTTCAGGCGGAGATGAGGGCCGACGACCTTGGCGCCCTGGTGCTGTTTGCCGGCGCCAACATCCGCTATGCGACCGCGTCCTACCAGGGCAACTGGAAGTACAACATCAACATCCGCTACGCCGTCGTGCCCGCCACCGGTGAGCCGACGCTTTTCGAGACCGCGGGCTCCGACTTGCAGTGCGCGATCATCGATCTGCCCTGGATGGCGGATCGCATCCGTCCGGCGATCACCTGGCAGTGGGCCGAAGGCGCGGTGCCGTTCATGGCCGGGCGCATGGCCGAGAGCATCCTGGATGTGCTCAAGGAGCACGGCGTTCAGAAGGAGAAGATCGGCATCGACAATCTCGACATGCCGGCGCTGGAGGCCTTCAAGAAGCTCAACATCAACATCGTCAACGGGTGGCCGGCGGTGTCCCGGGCGCGCGTCGTCAAGACACGCGATGAAATCGAGTTGCTGAAGCAGGCCTCGAGCATCGGCGACGCCGCGATGTGGAAGATCAAGTACGAATGGCTCAAGCCGGGCGTACGCGAACGTGAAATCGAAGCCAAAGTGCACGAGTTCATGCTCGAGCGCGGCTGCGAGATCATCTACGACATCATCGTGGCTTCCGGCGGCAACACGAGTCCGTACCGGCGGTGGGCGACCGACAAGCTCATCCGCCAGGGCGACCTGGTCATCGTTGACATCAACGCCGTCGGTCCCTCCGGGTACTTCATCGATTTTGTCCGCTGCTTCAAGTGCGCTGGGCCGTATGGTGGGGTTCAAGCGAAGATGACCGGCAAGGAGATCGATCTCTACCGTGAGGTCTACGACTCCATGTATGCGGGCATCGAGCAGTTGCGCGTGGGCAACACGTCGGCCGACGTGGTGAAGGCGTTCCCGGAGTACGACGACGACACGTACGGCACGGTGACGCTCCAGCAGTTCGCGCACAGTATCGGCATCACCCTCTACGAGGGCATGTGGATGTCCCGGGCGTACTCGATGAAGTACCCGGCGGAGATCAAGGAGCACATGTACTTCGCGATCGAGACCTTCGCCGGGCATCCCGAGCTGCCGCAGACGTGCCGCCTGGAAGAGAACGTGCTCGTGACCAAGGAGGGTCCGGTGATCTTCACGCGCATGGAGCACATGGAAGAGGCCATGGTGGGCCGCTAGATGGCGGCCGTCCAGATAGCTGTCGCGGATTCTCCCTTTCCCAGCCTCGACCCGGTCCGCGACGTCGTATCGAAGATTGACGGAGACGTGCAGCTCGCCGCGGAGGCGACCCCCGAAGCCATCCTGCAGGTTGCCAGGGACGCCGACGCCGTACTCGTGACCTACGCGCAGATCACCGGCGACATGATCCGGCAGTTCACGAAGTGCCGGATCATCTCCCGGATGGGTATCGGCACCGATAACATCGACATCGCGGCAGCCACCGCGGCGGGCATCGTCGTGACCAAGGTGCCGGACTATTGCATCGACGAGGTCTCGGACCACACGATGGCGCTGCTGCTGGCTGTCGTGCGTAAGATTCCCTTCATCAACGCGCAGGTGCATGGCGGCACATGGAAGATGCCGGCGGTGGTGCCCATTCATCGCCTCCGCGGCAGCGTGCTGGGCCTGGTGGGGTTCGGACGCATTCCTCAGCTCGTCGCTCCCAAGGCGAAGGCGTTTGGCCTGACGGTTGTTGCCTACGATCCGTACGCGTCGCCAGAAGTGTTTGCCGGCGCCGGTGTGGAGAGCGTCGATTTTCCGACCTTGCTGAAGACCGCGGACTACATCTCGATCCACAGCCCGCTCGTGCCGGAGACGAAGCATCTGTTCGGTGCCGACGCCTTCCGACAAATGAAACAATCGGCCTATCTGGTCAACACCGCGCGCGGCCCGATCGTCGATGAAGCGGCGCTGGCGGCGGCGCTCGACGCGGGCGAGATCGCCGGCGCGGCACTCGACGTGATGGAGCAGGAGCCTCCCGGCGCGTCGTCACCGCTGTATGGCCGGGACAACGTCATCATCACGCCGCACACGAGTTTCTACTCGGAAGAGTCACTCGTGGATCTGCAGACTAAGGCGGCCGAGGAGGTCGCGGCCGTCCTCAGCGGCAAGGCTCCACGAAACCCTGTCAATCCGGACGTACTGCAGTGACGACACGTAACGGGTCGGCCGTGACGACACGCAACGGGTGGGTCGTGGCCCCATGAAAGCCATGGTCCTGACGGCGCCAGGGGCGCTGGCGCAGGACGACGTGTCGCGGCCAGCGGGCCCGCCGGAGCAGGTGCTGGTCCGGGTGACACACAGCGGCATCTGCGGTACCGATTTCAAGATCTTCAACGGCTCGATTCCCGTTCGGTATCCCCGCATCATGGGCCACGAGATGGTCGGTGAGGTCGTGGAGGCCGGCAACAGCGCGCTTGGCGCCGGCGACAAGGTCATCGTCGACCCCGAACTCTACTGCGGCAGCTGCTTCCACTGCCGTATCGGTCAGACGCATCTGTGCCCGAATGGCCTTCTGCTCGGGCGCGATGCCGACGGCGGTTTCGCCGATTATCTCGCCGCGCCGTCGAGCCAGGTGTTCAAACTGTCCGACGATCTCGATATCCGAACGGCGCCGATGATCCAGGTGCTCACGACCTGTCTCCACGCGCAGCGACAGGTCGAGATCTTCCCCGGTGAGTACGTGGTGGTCCTTGGCCTGGGAGTCACCGGGCAGCTCCACGTGCAGCTGGCGAGGGCGCGGGGCGCGACGGTGATCGGCGTGACGCGCAGCGCCGAGAAGCGCGCGCTCGCCGAAACGCTGGGTGCGGACGTGACGATCCCCGGAGGCGACGGGGCCGTGGACCGGGTCCGCGAGGCCACCGAGGGCCGTGGGGCCGATGTGGTCATCGAGACGACGGGTGTCGTGTCGCAGTTGTCGGCGGGCATCAACATGACGCGGTCGGGCGGACGCGTGCTGATGTTCGGTATCATCACGGCCACCGAAGGCGCGCTGCCGTTCTACGATCTGTATTTCAAGGAGCTCTCGCTCATCAGCGCGCGCGTCGCCAAGGGTGAGGACTACCCGGGGGCGATCGGTCTGGTGCAGCGCGGGTTGGTGCGACTCGAACCGCTGGTCAGCGACGTGATGCCACTCGGAGAGCTGGAAGCCGCCGTCGGCATGCTCGGCTCCGAGGGTGGTGGCCGACGGATGAAGATCATTCTCGAGCACGACGTCGCTTAGTCACCCGCTGGCAGACGGGCGACTCCCGATTCCTTCGCCATGACATACCTCATCACGCAGACACTCAACGGCCTGTTCTCTGCGGCACTGCTGTTCCTCATTGCCAGCGGGTTGACGCTCGCCTTCGGTGTCATGCGGATCGTCAACATCGCCCACGGGTCCTTCTACATGCTCGGCGTGTATGTCGCCTATTCCGTTGTCCTGCGGACCGGGAGCCTGCTGCTCGGGGCGCTGGCGGCGATCGTCGTGGTCGGGTCGCTCGGCTTCGTCATGCAGCGGTTCTTTCTCCGCCGCTTCGGGTCGGACCCGCTGGCACAGATGATGATGACCATGGGCTTCGCGCTGCTGTTCCGCGACGGAGCGCTGATGATCTGGGGCGGCGACGCTTTCACGTTGCAGTATCCGCCTGGACTGAGCGGATCGATGGAAGCCGGCGAGGTGGTGTTTCCCCTGTACCGGTTGTTCGTCATCTTCGTGGCCGGGCTCGTGGGCGTGGCCCTGTGGCTGGTCAACGAGAAGACACTGATCGGCGCACGGCTGCGTGCGACGGTTGACGACCCGGAGATGGCGTCGGCCACCGGGATCAACGTGGCGCTGCTGTCCGGTCTTGTCTTCGCGGCGGGTGCAGGTCTGGCGGCGTTTGGCGGCGTCATGGGGGGGCCGATTCTGGGGGGGTATGCGGGCATCGACTTCGACCTGCTGCCCCTGGCGTTCGTGGTCGTCATCGTCGGTGGAATGGGGAGCCTCAAAGGAGCCGTCGCCGGCAGCGTCGTGGTCGGCATGATCGACAACTTCGGCAAGGCACTCGTGCCCGAGCTGTCGTACTTCACGCTGTTTGCGCCGATGGTGCTCGTCCTGGCAATCAGGCCGCGGGGGTTATATGGCCGAGCCTGACGCAGCTCTCGGCGGACCGAGGCCGCCTTCGAACACCGAGTCCATGTCGCCGCGCGGCTGGCGGCTCGCCATCGTGCTCGTCCTCGGCCTGGTGTTTTCTGCCGGCCCCTTGCTGTTCTCCTCCTATTGGGTCGGACTCTTGACCCAGATGGTCATCCTCGCGATTCTCGCGATGAGCCTGGATATCCTGCTTGGCTACACCGGACTTCCGTCGCTGGGCCACGCCGCGTTCTTCGGCGTGGCGGCCTACGCGGTGGGTGTGCTGGCAACGGTCCACGGCGCCGGGTTCTGGACGTGCGTTGCCGGCGGACTCCTGGTCGGCACCCTGCTGAGCGCGGTGCTCGGCCTGATCGTGTCGCACGTGCGCGACGTGTACTTCCTGATGATCACCCTGGCGCTGGGCATGGTGCTGTGGGGCCTGAGCTTTCGCTGGATTCCGGTGACCGGTGGCGACAACGGCATCTCGGATATTCCCACGCTTGCGGCGCACTCGGGACTGCCGTTCGCCGGTCCGCTTGCGCTCTATTACGTGACGCTGCTCGTCTTCATCGCGTGCGCGGGCGTGATGGCTCTGATCGTCAAATCGCCGTTCGGTTTGACCCTCCGCGGCATCCGCGAGAACGAAGGGCGCATGAAGAGCCTCGGGTTCAACACGTGGCTGCACTGCTACCTGAGCTACGTCATTGCCGGTGCGTTCGCGAGCGTCGCCGGCGTGGCCTGGGCGTACTACAACGGATTCGTGAGCCCGACCTATCTCGATCTGACGGCCTCGTCGGAACTGTTTCTCATGGTGACGCTCGGCGGACCTGCCACGCTCGTCGGCCCGGTCCTCGGCGCCACGGCGATCGTCTTGCTCAAGAACGTGATGAGCGCGTACACCGCGCGGTGGCTCCTCGTTCTCGGGATCGTCTACATCGTGACTATTCTTGTTGCGCCGAAGGGCGTGTGGAACCTGGGGCCCTCGGGACGGAGTCGATGAAGAAGCTGCAGTGCGTGGTCGTCGCGGCGCTGCTGGTTGCGGGTGTTCTGCTTCAGGGGCAGACCGTCGAGGGTCCGATCAGGATCGGCTTCCTCGTACCGTTGTCAGGCCCGTACGCGCAGAACGGGCGCGACATTCTGAACGGCTTCCTTCTGCTCCTCGACGAGATCGGATATCGCGCCGGCGGCCGCGAGATTCAGCTCCTTGCTGAAGACACCGAAGGGATCCCGGCGGTTGCGCTGACAAAGGCCAGGAAGCTCGTCGAAAGCGACGGCGTGCACCTGATGGCCGGGGGACTGCTGTCGTCGACCGGTTACGCGCTGGCACCGTATATCGATTCGATGCAGATTCCGATGGTGTACCCGGTGGTGTCCGCCGACGATCTGACGCAGCGGCGGGGCAGCAAGTGGATCGTGCGTACGGGATACACCGGCAGTCAGCCGAACCATCCGTTCGGCGATTACGCGTACCACACGCTCGGCTACCGGACCATCGCCACGATCGCGCTCGACTACTCGTTCGGCTGGGAATCGGTTGGCGGTTTCCAGCGGACGTTCGAGGAGGCCGGTGGTCGGGTCACGCAGCAGATGTGGACGCCGGTATCGGTGCATGACTTCGCGCCGTACCTCGCACAGATCTCGAGAAACGTCGACGCTGTCTATGCGCTGTTTCTCGGCCGCGCCACGCTGCAGTTCATGCGCCAGTACGAGGAGTACGGGCTGAAGGATCGCATTCCCCTCATCGGTGCCGGCACGACCACTGACGAGCACGCGCTGCCGTTCATGGGCGACGAGGCGCTGGGCGTGATCACCGCGCTGCACTACAGTGCTGCGCTGGACAGCCCGGCCAATCGCGCGTTCGTCTCCGCGTATCGCGCGCGGTACAACAAGCTGGCGAGCTATTACGCCGAGAGCATGTATTCGGGCGGCAAATGGGTGATCGCCGCGATCGAGGCGCTCGACGGTCAGGTCGATGATCGCGAGGTGCTGTTGAATGCGTTGCGAGCCGCCAGGCTGACTGACCTGCCGCGGGGGTCGGTGGAGCTGGACGCGTACGGCAACCCGATCGAGAACGTCTACGTCCGGCGGGTCGACCGCGTGAACGGCGAACTGCAGAACACGGTCATTGATACGTTTCCGCGGGTCTCCCAGTTTTGGAACTACAACCCCGCGGAGTATCTCGCGCAGCCGCTCTACGCGCGCTAGGACAGGCCACCAGTCATGAACCCTCCCGCGCTGGTCCTCGAACACGTCTCCCGACACTTTGGCGGACTCAAGGCCGTGGACGATGTCAGCCTCACCATCCAGCCCTGTGCCCGCCACGCGCTCATCGGGCCGAACGGCGCCGGCAAGACAACCCTGTTCAATGTGATCAGTGGCGAGCTCCCCGCGACAGGGGGGCAGATCTCGCTGTTCGGCGAGGATGTGACGCGCCTGGCGCCGCACCAGCGGGCCGCACGTGGCATAGCGAGGACATTTCAGATCACGAAGCTGTTCCCGAACATGACCGTGATCGAGAACATGCTGCTCGCATGTGAAGCGCTGGACCGACGCAAGCTGGTGATGTTCCGAGCGGTGTCGTCGTATGCGGATCTGAACCAGCGTGCGGCGGCATTGGTCGAGCAGTTCGGTTTATCAGGTCGGACGCACGAGGTTGCCAGGAACCTGTCCTACGGCGAACAACGCAAGCTCGAGGTGGCGCTGTCGCTGGCGGGCCGACCGCGGTTGCTACTGCTGGACGAGCCGATGGCCGGCCTGTCGGCCGGGGAGAGCACGTCGATGCATGCCATGCTCGAGCAACTGGACCCGGCGATTGCCGTGCTGCTCATCGAACACGACATGGACATCGCGTTTGCGTTCGCCGAGCGGGTCACCGTGCTCCATCAGGGGCGCATGCTGACCGAAGGCCACAAGGACGAGGTGAGTGCGAACTTGGGAGTCCAGCAGATCTATCTCGGGATGGGCGCGGCGGAATGACCGTACTGAAGGTCGTCGAGCTGCACGCCTACTACGGAGACAGCCACGTGCTCCAGGGTGTGACGCTCGACGTGGCGAAGGGCACGGTCACGGCGGTCCTTGGCCGCAATGGCGTCGGGAAGACGACGCTGTGCCGCTCGATCATCGGCTTGACGCCCCCGCGGGAGGGCAGCGTCCTCTTTGACGGCGTCGAGATCGCCAGGTTGCCGCCGCACCGGATCTTCGACGCAGGGATCAGCCTGGTCCCCCAGGGCCGCCGGATCTTCCCGTCGCTCACCGTGCAGGAGAACCTGGCGATCGCGGTGAGGCCGCCGCGGTCGCGGCCATCCGGCGCCTCCGCCGCGCCAGGATGGGATCTCCAGAAAGTGTTCTCCGTGTTCCCTCGTCTGCTGGAGCGTAGCGGTAATCGCGGAAACGAACTGAGCGGCGGCGAGCAGCAGATGCTGGCCATCGCCCGCGCGCTCGTGGCGCGCCCGGAGCTTCTGATCATGGACGAGCCGACCGAGGGCCTGGCGCCGATGCTGGTCGCCGAGGTGGCCGCCGTCATCGGGCGGCTCAGGGACGAGGGGACGTCGATTCTTCTGGCCGAGCAGAACGCGGCGTTCGCGGTGAAAGTCGCCGACCACGTGCATGTCATGAGCAAGGGGGCGGTCGTGCATTCCAGCGACCCCGGGGCGCTCTGGGACAACGAAGAGATCAAGACGCAGTTGCTGGGTGTACCGGCCCCGGTGGGCGTGCCGCCCACGACCATCAGGTCCGACAGTCGAACCTGACCCCCGGACCTTTGCCCGTGCCGGCCTGCTCTACCAGACCCTCGGCCAGGGCTTGCCCACGAGGAAGGCGGGGTTGGCGCCCTCGCGCGGTGCGTACTTCTGGACCCGGCCGGTTCTCACCTCCGAGGTGTAGAGATTGCCCTCCGTATCCGTGTGGAAGCCGTGCACGCCCCACATGCAGCCCTGGCACGTGCCGAACGTTCCCCACGAATAGATGAACTGCCCGTCGGCGGTGTAGGCGTTGAGCTTGCTCGATCCCTGATCGGCGGCCCAGAGCACGCCGTCGCTGCCCATGTAGATGTCGTGGATGTTCATCGGCGGGCGCGGACCCATGCTCCACTGGTCCAGGAACTCGCCGTTCTCGTCGAACACCTGCACGCGGCCGTTGTTGCGGTCGTTGATGAACACGCGCCGCGTCGTCGGGTCGACGGCGATCCCATGCACGCTGCTGAAGTAGCCGGGGCGCTGTTCGTCGGGCGGCGTGCCCTTCATGCCCCATTCCATGATCTTGTTGCCGTCCATGTCGTACTTGATCACGCGGGTGCCGTCGTACCCGTCAGCCAGGTACATCGTGTTGGCGTCCATGAAGGCCAGGAACGTCGGGCGGCCGAAATGCGTGTCATCGGTGCCGGGCTCGCCGGGGGTACCCAGCGTCAGCAGCAACTCCGATCCGTCGTTGGTGAACTTGTGGACCGCATGGTTGTCTGCATCGACGATCCAGACGTGCTTTTCCGGATCGTACGGGCTGATCTCCACGTCATGCGGCCGGCCCCACATGTCGTCCCACTTCGACCAGTCCTCGATCATGTTGCCCTGGCGATCGAACACGGCAATGAGGTGCTCCCATCGCCAGTCGATGCCCGGACGGCCGTTGCTCCCATCCGCCGCCGCGCGGCCGTGGCTGGGGGTGGTACTGGCGGCTTCGCGTTCCGGCACGCCACCGCCGACGGGGAACTTGATGCCAGCCCCGAGCTCGGGAAGCCATGTCCTGGGGATCGAGTCCGGAAGCACGGGTAACTCGCCCTTCTGTGCGACGATCACGCGGTCTGGACTCTCCGCGAAGACATCGGTGGCCTGTGACCATGTCCACCCCTCGTGGTCCGGCAGGCTTTCGGCCAACGGCTTTGGCCAGCCCTCCACCGGATCGTAGGGGCCGAACACGTCCTGCCCACCCTTGAGGCCGGGGACGGCCGCAAACCCCTCCCCTGGCACGTAGCCCTCCTCCTGCCCCTCGACCGTGCCCGAACAGCTCGCGACGAGGACGGCCGCGCACGTGGCCATGCAGACACCCGCAACCTTCAGCGATGGGCGTTTCATATCGTTACCTCCGCGATGCGTGAATCGAGTGGTCGCGTTCCCCGGATCGCGCCGCACAGTCGTTGCGGCTGGGTGGACGGCGGACTTGCCGAACGGTCAAACCGTGCTCACCATACGCCCGCCTCATGGTGGAGTCAATCGAGAGCCGTCGGTGCCGCCGGGCGGCCGGCGCAGGTGCTCGTTTCCCGTGCACGCGCGCGAACCAGGTTGGGCGAGTGAGATCCGCGACCGGGGGACCTCTGCTGATTGAACTCGCCTGAAGCGAGGTATAGAGTTCGCCTCATCGTATTGAGAAGGAGACGCGCATGACGGTCAAAGGTCGCAGAGAGTTCTTCAAGAGCGTTGCTGGCGCGGCGGCCGGGATGTACGTCATGACGCGCGGTGGGAACGCTGATGCGCAGGCCCCTGTGGCGAGACGTCAGGTCTCGATTGGTGGCCGGCGGATCCGGGTCATCGACGTGCATGCGCACTGCAACATGCCACTCGGCGACGTGGTCAGGGGCACGCCATTCGAGAACCGGGCCGACGCCGATCCCGGGCTCGAGGAGCGCCTGCTCTCCATGGACGAGAACGGCCTCGACATGCAGGCGCTCAGCATCAACGGGTTCTGGTGGTACGAGGCGACGGATCGCGGCCTGGCGCGCGCCATCTGCAACAGACAGAACGAGCAGCTGGCGGCATCGGTCCGAGACCATGCCGATCGCTTCGTTGCGATGGCGTCGGTCCCGTTGCAGTTTCCGGATCTCGCGGCAGAGGTGCTGGAGGATGCTGTCACGCGGCTCGGCGCGCGAGGTGTCACGCTCGGCGGTCACGTCAACGGCGAGGATCTGTCGCTGCCGAAGTTCGACCCGTTCTGGGCGAAGGCGGCCGAGATGGGTGAACTCGTCTTCATGCACCCTGGGGGCGCCGACAACATCATCAGGGACGGGGCATTTGGCGGACGCGGCGACCTGGGGAACGTCATGGGTAACCCGCTCGAGACGACCTACTTCCTGTCTCGCCTGATCTTCGACGGCGTCTTCGACCGGCATCCCGCGCTGCGCGTCTGCGGCGCGCATGCGGGCGGCTATCTGCCGTCCTACTTCGGCCGGACCGAGGCGGCGTGTGACGTGCGCGCCAACGCCGACTGCGCCAACACGAAGCGGCCGACGGAGTATCTGCGGTCGAAGATTCTCGTCGATACGATGGTCTTTTCCGACGAGGGCCTTCGGCACCTGGTGGCCGAGATGGGCGTGGACCAGATCGTCTACGGGACCGACAATCCGTTCAACTGGCCGGTGACGGTGGACCTGGTGCTCGAAGCCGGGTTCCTGAACGATGCCGAGAAGGAAGCCATTCTGGGCGGGAACCTGATCAAGCTGTTGCGGATTACCTAGACCTCGTGACGAGGGCCCCTCTGCATTCGACGCCCAGCGTCGACAGCGCACCCACGACGCACATGGTTCCATCGGAGGCAGCGTGAAGGTCCGATCGAGGCTGGTGGTATGTGCGGTGACTGGCACGGCGGTCCTGTGGCTGCTGAGCGTGCTGGCCGTGGCGGCACCCGCGCAGGACGCGGCGCGGAACCAGATGCTGTCAGAGGAGTACTTCCAGAACGTGACGGTGCTGACCGGCCTCACGGTGGACCAGTTCATGGGAACGATGGGCGTTTTCTCCGCGGCGCTGGGTTTGTCGTGCGAGAACTGTCATACGGCGTCGTCCGACAACTGGGCGCTCTACGCGGAGGAGACCCCGTTCAAGGAGACGGCGCGTCGAATGGTGCGGTTGATGGCCGACATCAACGAGCGACATTTCGGCGGCCGACAGGTCGTGACCTGCTTCACGTGCCACCGCGGCAGCACCGGCAGGCCGCTCGTCGTGCCGAGCCTGAATCTCCTGTATGGAGCGCCGCCTCCCGACGAGCTCGATGTGCTCGTGCCGCCGGCTTTTCCTGGCGGTCCGACCGTCGAGGAGATCCTGGACCGGTACCTCGAGGCCGTCGGGGGTGTGGAGGCGGCTACTGCTATGACCGGCTGGGTTGCCAGGGGGACCTACTCGGGATACGGGCCGGAGGGCACGCCCCGCCCGGTGGAGATTTACGCGAGGGCACCGAATCAGAAGACGATCGTGATACGCGAACCTGGCGCCGGCGACAACACGACGACCTTCAGCGGCACCGCGGCGTGGCATTCGGCGCCCTTCCGGCCGTATGACGTGCTCGAACTTCACGAGGCGGAACTCGAATCGGCCCGGGCCGAAGCGGAATTGACCTTTCCGGTCAACATCAAGCAGGTGCTCACCGGCATGCGCGCGAGCGATGACTTCATCGACGGTCGTATTCTCAAGGTCGTGCAGGGCTTCAAGGGCGCGGCCATCGTCACGATGTACTTCGACGAAGAGACGGGCCTGATGACGCGCCTGGTGCGCTCGACGCCCTCGCCCGTTGGCCGGCTGCCGGTCAGGATTGATTACTCTGATTACCGTGACGTCGCCGGGCTCATGATGCCATTCAGATGGACCACGACGTGGCTGGACGGTCGGTCGAACTTCGAGTTGAGAGAGGTTGAACCGAACGTGGCGATTCCTCCGAGCCTATTCGCCAGGCCGGCGCCGCCGAGCCCGTACTAGCTTGCACAAGCCGGCTCCTGTCGCCATTGCGCGTTGTCGCACGAGGGAGCCGGGTATATATTGGCGCCGAGGTCCGCGAAAGAGTTTCGGGGAATCGCCGCAACGGTGAATCCCCGAAAGCGCAGGAGGGTGTTCAGTGAAGACGATCTCATGCTTGGTGGCGTCCGCGGTGGTGCTGGCCTTGTCCGGCTCTGCGTCGGCCCACCACGGCGATGCGGGACGATACATCGAAGAAATCGTTGAAGTGACGGGGATTGTCGTCGAGACCCAGCTCATCAACCCTCATTCGATTGTCGTGTTCGACGTCATGAACGACGGGACGATAGTTCGATGGCAGGCGGAGCTGGGCGGCGCGCAGGCATTCATCAGAATGGGATGGGCGGCCAAGGTGAAGCCTGGCACGCGGATCACGCTTGAAGGCCGGCGCTTGAAGAGCGGCGCCCCTTACATGAACATGACGGAGCGGGCGAGACTCGTCCTGACCGACACCGGCGAGGAAATGATTCGCAACGACAACTACGGTCAGCCTCCTGGGTAGCACCGAGCGAGGCGTTCGAGGCTCTCGCTATTGTGCGTCCGCCAGCAGTTCGCGAGTGTTCGCGACCGTCTCATCGATCCAGGCATGAAAGTCATCCGGCGCCACCCAGGGATGCGGTTCTCCGGGCTTCCGACGAGCCAGCCGCTCGGCTCGCCCGAACAAGTCGGGCGCGCCGGTCGCTGCGGTGTCGAAATGATTGGTGATCTGGACCTCGATGTCCGGAATCATCCCGATGCGCTCCAGGTCGGCGATGAAAGTTCGGATCACCCCTGCGTCGCGGCTACGAACCGCCGCGCCGCCGTGGAAGTACGCTTCGTGCCGCGTGCCGTTGTCGAACACGGCAAACCGCATGGACGTGGTACCGGGCGTGTGCCCAGGCGTGATCTCGAAGTTGATCGTCGTGTCTCCGAGCGTGAGTGAGTCGCCCTCCTCGATGACGAAGTCGCGGCGCGGCGCCTGATTTCCCAGGTCCGCCTCAATCATCTTCCAGTCTTCCTCCGCCGCCCCGAAAAGGGCCTTGGTGTGCTGGTCCTGCAACTCACGCGCCCCGCCGTAGTGGTCCCAGTGCCCTTGCATGATCAGGACATATTTGACATCGGCGATGTCCAGCCCCATCTTGCGCATGTTCTCGATCAGGTATCCGGTATACGGGCCACCATAGAGCGTATCGAGCAAAATCAGTCCATCGCTCGTGCTGATGACATAGCTCGCGACTTCGCCGGTTCCCAGGAAGTACAGATTGTCGAACACCTTGAAAGGCTCTTTCGCCATTTCGCTGAGTGGGGGAGGCGTACGCTGCGCATCCGCGACGCCTGGCCAGCACAGCAGACTCAGTGCAAGCAATGCGTATCTGACTCGGTGGTGATACATGGTTCTCATCCTCAACCTATCGTAGAAGTCACTCACCCGGGATGTCCATTGTGGTTGTCCCGGACCGATACTCTTATACACCGAGGTTTCGACCCAGGGCGGAGTTGTTTGGCGGCCATCTTTCAGGCTTCCGAAACCGTCCGGAAGTCGACATCGAGGTCGTATGGACCGGAAAGGCCCGGTTCCTGGGCAGCCACAGCACGATAATTTAGAGCGATTCGGGGGCGACTCAGGTACTATTACGGGGCCGTCGGAGCGGTACTCACCTACGTGTGGTCGGCCGACTTTTCGGACATCACTGGGAGAATGCGTGCGCGTACACATCGTCAATCCAAGTCACTTTTCCTTCGGGACCGGTTTCATCACTCCGCGCTGGATGTTCGTGCTGGCGGCAGCCACACCAGCCAAGTGGGGCGATCCCGTCCTGAGCGACGAGTCGCTCGAGCCGTTCGACACCAATCAACTCGAGACAGGTGACGTGATCGGTATCGGCGTCCACACCGGCAACGCTCTGGTCGGCTACGAACTCGGGCAACGTGCCAGGGCGCGCGGGGCATGGGTGATCTACGGTGGCAGCCACCCGACGTTGTTTCCGGAAGAGGCGTTCGAGCGTGGCGGTGCGCATGCCGTGGTGAAGGGTGACGGCGACGTCGCTTGGAGCCAGGTGATCGAGGATTGCGTCGGTGGAGCGCCGAAACGGATCTACAACGGTGGGCGCATAGACGCCAGCAAGTTCCGAAAAGCGCGCTGGGACCTGATGCAGCGCAAGAGTTATTGCTGGGCATCGGTGCAGACGGTGCGCGGATGCCCCAAGCATTGCTCGTTCTGCTCGGTGTGGCGCACCGATGGCCAGAAGCCTCGCCAGCGCGAGGTCAACCCGGTCATCGAAGAGATCGTCGAACTGCGGCGGATGGGCTTCAGGTTCATCGCCCTGGCCGATGACAATTTCTACCCGGTCACCCTCAAAGACCTGAAGATGGCCGCCCGGCGCGAGGACAAGACCAGGTACAACGAGCTCAAGGCGCTTCGCGACGAGCGGTTCGAGCTGATGGCCCTGATGGCGCAACTCCCGGGCGATCTGAATTTCTTCACGCAGATCACCATGGAGTCCGCCGAGGATCCGGAGTTCCTTGACGCGATGAGAGCGGCGCACATCAAAGGCGCCCTCGTCGGCATCGAGGCGGTGACCCCCGAAGGATTGAAGGACGTCTACAAGGATTTCAATCTTGCGGGTGATGAGCTCGTGGAGCGTCTTCAGACGTTCCGGAAACACGGCATCTACATTCTTGGCTCGTTCATTTTCGGTCTGCCAAGCGACCGTCCACACACCTTCGACGCGACGGCCGATCTGGCCAAGCGGGCCGACATCACCTTCGCGCAGTTCGTGACGCTGACGCCGTTCCCTGGAACACTGGACTTTGAAAAGTGGGAGCGTGAAAAGGGCGCCGACATGCCGGTGGTCGACGGTATCCCGGTGTCGCGCCACTGGCTGATTCCGCAAGGCAAGCGGCCGAAGCTGCTGACACCGCATCCGGTGATGTCGGGCGAGCAGATCCGACAAGGCACCCAGAACGTCTGGAACAACTTCTACAGCCTCAAAGCGTCCTGGAAACGGTCCGACATCTTGAAGGCGTTCAGGAACCGTGTCGCGTTCG